>JAGAJK010000070.1 GCA_017626145.1 Clostridia bacterium | reverse complement strand
TTTGGAAGAACATAAACCTTTTGAATGGTTTGGAGTTCTCCTGACTGTCCCTTTATAACCTCGTTAGGTTCGGGGATGTTTGCAGCTGATACGCTTACTGCCATTGAAAGCAGAGCTAATATGCAAGCTGCTGTTTTTCGTAATTTTAACATTTGCAAATTCAACTCCTTTGTAATTTGATTTTGGTTTGGGGTAACGGTTATTTCATCGCACGATTTCAACCACCGCCCTTCGCAGAAAACAACTCTTCAATATGACGGAGCATTGTTTTGTCGTTTCTGCTATATATATTTACCTTTGGATGACCGAGCCTCATTTTGTCCGGAACCTTGTCTAAAAGAAATACATAGGATTTGTCAATGGTCCGTTTCCATGCTTTGTCATTCAGAAGATATTTCAGTTTACCGATGTGCCAGCTATCCGCAAAACACATGCAAAATTTTAAGTCGCACGATTTAAACAACTCGATATCCGTTTCATTGAAATTATCATAGGTTGACAACAACTTTCCTTTCGATGAAATGTTGTACGGGGTACCGAAATCGTATATGATCGCGCGACTTGTTTTTTGAAGTCTTGGTATATCAATATTTGAATGTACTATGAAGGTAACTTTCTTACCTTTGGCAAACCGAAGATTTCCTGTCCCTGACAGATCAATGGCTTTTACTGCACACTCTTCTGCAAGAGCGATATAGTCTGCAATATTTATCGCCATATTGGTTACTCCGCATCCTCGTGTCAGCCCCATAACTCCAATTGTAATGCACTTGGGTTTTGGCGAAAGAGGCTTTGGAGCCTCTTCCGACTCATCATATACGTTTATTTCGTAGTCGTATATATATCCCTTCTTTATCACATCAACAAGGTAGTTTTCATCGAGCCTTTGGCCCTCGTATATAATCTCGTATATTCCGAGAGCCTTATATTCTGAAATCTGTTCTTCTATGTACTGATTACGATAGCCGGGAAAAACGATTACAATTCTTAAATTCGGTTCTGTTACGCATACATCTTCAAAGAAACTCTTTTTATCTATGTTTTCAAGATTACTGTTTGCGATTACCAAAACATCAATGTTGGCATCAATAGAATCAAATGTCCTTAAAAAATCCTGCGCCCCCTCAAATTCATCTGCTACAATTCTTATTCCGTTTCCTGCACATACCGCTGAAATTTCACTGCGATATTTATTACTGTCAAGCCAAGTTACAACATTAATCATTAAATTTCAACTCCTCCCTGTATTCTTCTAACACCGCACCATCTTTATCAGTGATGCTGTCAAGAATTTTTAGTGATACCTCAAGGGCATTTCTCGTGTCTTTGAGTGTCTTTTTATAAAAAGCATGAAGAAAGACAATCTCTTCATCGTGCTCATAAAATATTACTCGCACCATTTTGCTTAATACCATCACACGGACCTCGTAAAGTCTGCTGAATCGTCCACCGGAAAAATGCCTTACATATGGTTCACAGAAACAATGTTTATCGTCCTTCAAGTATTCCAGACAGAACTCAAATTTGTTTTTTATTTTATCTTCTGCCTTTTCAAGAAAATCATTTACAGGACACTTGCTATCTTTCTTGTATACGAATATCTTTCTCATACTTTCACCTCACTCTCTGTTTAGTAGTTCCTCAGAAATTCTATGATTGAATTCTTCATGTGTGTCACATCTTTGAACTTGCCCTTGAACTCACCAATCTCTGCACTTGAGAATGTTATTCCGTCAGCAGTTATTGACTTTGGATTGTCTGAAAGAATCTTATGCATTTCAGCTTCCTCAATTGTTTTTCCTGCACTCTCCTGTTTGATTTTTACTGCTTTCTTCAAGTCAAGTTTGTACAACCTTTGCTGATACACAAGGTCATTAATAAGTTTTTGCTCTTCTTCCGTCAAATACGAAAGTTCAACTGCTATTTTTAGGCTGAGTCTTCTGCCGTCCAAAACATCCAACAGTTCCTGTACAAGATGGTTAATTCGGAGATACATATAGACCTTGGATTTTGATGTTGAGAATTCTTTTTCCATTATCCTGTCAATCTTATCTTCAGAATTCCACCCGTTGGAATTTTCCTCTTTTACCTTTTTTCTGTTCTTCAAATCGTTGTATCGTATCATATACGACTTTGCGATTTCAGATGGCAAATAAGAATCTCGTTGCTGAAAGTTAGTTGAAATCATTATTCGGTTTGCAAGTTCATCATCAGCCTTGATTACTATTGCCTTGATTTCAGTTTCACCATTTAACTGTGTTGCCCTTGTCCTTCGGTGTCCGGCAAGTATCTCATATGTACCCTCCCCTAAAGGTCTTACTATAATCGGCTCCATGAGACCGTTTGCCTTTATACTCTCTGCAAGAGAATTCAGTTTTTCATCCGCAACAACTTTAAACGGATGATTTGCTTTTTCCCTAAGACTGGATATTAAAAGCGTTGTTACCTTGACATCACCGGAAAGACCAAACATTTCCGAGAGTCCCTTAACTGATGTTTCTGATCTTTTCTCAGACTTTTGGGAAAGCGCTGCAAATACATCATTCTTCATCAGCTAACAACTCCTTTGTAATATTCATATACGCAACCGACACGGGATTGTCAGGTGCAAGTTCAATAAGGCTTTTACCATACAATGTCTGCTCTGCCGCCTTTATTGAATACGGAATGTATTCCTCAAACACTTTAATGTCCTTTCCGTATATCTCATAGACCTTTTCTCTTATACCTTGGCTGAGTTTTGTCCTGGACTGATACTTGGTTAGGAAAATACCTTTTATTTGGAGTTCTCTGTTCAGCTTCTTTTGAATCATTGATATTGTATCAAGCATGACTCTCAAACTCTCAAAGCTTAGGTACTGTGTTTCAACGGGAATCAAAACATAATTTGATGCCGTAAGTGCATTAGTTACGATAAGGCTCAGCGATGGCGGGCAGTCGATTATGATGTAATCATACAAGTGCTCAATTGTCGATATAATATCTTTCAACAGGTATTCTCTGCGGTAAGCATTCATTACTTTGTAATCCATTTCCGCGAGTACCGAGTTTGCAGGTATTATATCGACCTTTCCGACTTGTCTAATACATTCTACTACTCGCTGCTCCGTAACCCCATCAGCTATCGCTTCATCTATTAAGTCGCAAAGTGTGTTGTCAAGTTCGTCTGCAATCATCCCAAGAGATGTTGCAATATTCCCCTGACTATCTGCATCAACAATTAGCACCTTTTTATTAAACTCTGCAAATGAATATGCTATGTTAATGCTTGATACGGTTTTACCAACACCGCCCTTTAGATTAATTAAACTTATAACCTCACTCATAGTCGATTTCTCCTTATAAATTTTTTAAAATATTTTCTAATTTATCACCTCATTTTGCTATAAATTTTAGACTTTAAATGAAAATTGAGCTTGTTCTTTTTGCAAAACAAAAAGAGACAAGTCTTCGAAACCCTTGAAATATCAAGGTTTTCTTGACTTGTCCCTATTATAGCACAATGATAAAATCAGTGAACGATTTAGATGCCACAGAATCAATCAATAATTTTGCTCACTTCTCTTTTATTCGAAAGCAAAACAACTTTGTCCTCGTAGTTTTCTAATATGTTTTTAATTTCTTTCAGATTCTTGTTTTGAAAGGT
>JAGAJK010000069.1 GCA_017626145.1 Clostridia bacterium | reverse complement strand
GACATACCGAATCGGCAGTTCTTAAATTTTCGCGCTTTACATACTTTTTCGCCTGCTTTTCTGTAAGTTCAAGCTTCACTATAAAAATCTTATTTGGCATACCTCTGCCACAACGTTGTTCTGAAATAAGTCCCGCTCCCAGCAGTTCTTTAAAAGCCGAGATTGCTTTTTTATATGTGATTCCTAAATCTTCGGCAATTTCCTCCCGAGTATATATGAGATACACCTCATCATTTTCATTTATCCATCCGTTAAGTTTTGAAAGTGAAAGTCTATCGTAAAGCAATGCATATGTAAGTTTCGCATCTGATGAAAGCTTGCGGTATTCTTCATTCGCAAACATTGTTTTTGGTATCTTCAAAAATTCGCAGTTTATAATATCATTTATCTTATATAACTTCATTTGTAATTCCTCCTTACTCTGATAATATTTCGGTTACTGATGTTGTTCTTAATGTGTTACCTTCATCTGTATCTTCGACAACATCCATATTTGCACTAAACTCAATTTGCGAGTCACTCACCTCATTTTTTGCCTTTTTGGGCTTTTTTGTCTTTCCATCGACATCTTTCTTCGGATCTTCCTTTCCCTTTGCATTTGAGCCAAAATTAGGCTCTATAGACTCGTATTCCGTTAATGGTCTTTCGTCATGTACATCTGTTTCATCAACTTCATTATTAACAAAGTTTTGTTGATAACCTTTTCTTGATACACCCTTTGCTTCAAGCTCTCTGTCAAGCTCATACCACTGTGGAATATAATCCGTTACCCTTGTGTATTTTAGTTCCTTATACGAAGACATTTCATCCGGAATAATCTTATATGCCTTCAGTGGTTTTTGTCCTCGTATCAGTACCAGGCATTCCCTGTTATCCATCTGCAGAATTTCTTCGGGGTACATAAGCGGTCTTGTATTATTTGCCTTTGTTGTTCTGTAACCTGTTACTTCACGTGTGATTGGAGAGAAAAGCGGTGTCTGCGGTGCCATGCTGTTTGTAAGCTGAATTGTGATAGCTCCGCATCGTTTACTGATATAATCACTAGTCATCATATCATTGCAGCCAAGAACAAGCTGAGTATCACAGTTACCTACAATTTCTTCCCATTCTTTTATTGGGTATCTATCCGAGAGCTGAGCGATGGATTGTACAACAATCTGGCAGTTGATTCCATAACCTCTGACAACAGATATTGTCTTTTTGAAGTCAAGCAGCTTACCAACATTACAGAACTCATCAAGAAGAAAGTTTACTTCTATCGGCAGTCTTCCTCTTTCATCACCGTGTTTTCTGGCATAGTCTGAAAGTTTCTTAAAAAGCATAGAAAAAAACAGCGACGATAAAAACTCATACGCTGTGTCCTGTGCCGATATAATACAGAAGTATGCACAAGGTTGTTTGCCGGGTAGTTCCAAATCTATATCGTGATACTTCGTAATTTTATCAACCAACTTATTCTGAAATACATTCATACGGGAGCCAAGACCGATGAACACATTACCCCAAAGGTTACTGGCTGCCTGTTTGAAAATACCGTAAGGACCACGTGCCGGATGGTCGAGTGGAAGCCTTTGGAATTTCATATCAAGTGATTTTGCACTTTCACTTGAAAGAATTTTATATATCGTGCCGAGAGACCTTTCGTGCAGAGGTAAAAGCTCATTTGTGATTGGATCTTTCATACTTTGAACATAAAGGATAAGAGCGATAAGTAAGTTCTGTTCTGCCTTATCCCAGAAGTCGGCTTTTTGACCTTCTTCGGATGTATTACGGATTATGATTTCAGCAACAGACTGTACCATATCAACATCGCCTTCAGTCTCACCGATACAATTCCAACCGTCGGAATTTTCCATATCAAGAAGATTAAGAGCCTTTACTACATATCCATTTTCTTTTAAGTGTTCTGAATACTGCTCAAACAGTTCAGCTTTTGGATCAACTATTATCATACTCTGTTTATCTGTGCCGTTTACTTTAAGCTGTACCATTTTCTGAATAAAAGGTTTTACAAAACCTCTTGATTTACCTGAACCTGTTGCACCATAAACTATGATGTGTTTATTAAGTCCGGAGTCATGTCTTAGTCCTACATACTCAGCAAACTTATCATCATCCAAAACACCATTCTTAACTTTACAAAGTATGGGACACGGAAGATTATCCGCCGTACTTGAAACAAGGATTTTATCACGGTCTTTTTTTGTCATCCAGCCGGATGTACCATGTGTACCTTCGTCAGTTACATAGAAGTTTCTTTCGTCCTTTGTTATCTTTACACCGGTTATTAAGTATATCCATTTTCCGGCTATTAAGAAATACATAATAAAGACAAAGAATAATACACCCAATCCTTGAGGAGTAAAAACTGCTGCAAAGCATTTTATAGGGTTAAGTGAAAATGTACTGTTTGATGTACCTTGTGTAAAGTTATTCATAGCACCGATGAATGAATTTATAACTATGCCGTAAAGATATATTCCTAACAATACACATATAAGGTAATACCAAAAATGTTCTTTAAGCTTCAAATACCAAACACGAAGCTTTTCATGCTTCGATAACTTCAATTTGAGTTTTTGAGTAACTGACTTCAGGAACTTCAATGTAATCACCTCTTTTCTTTGGTACGGGTTCAATTTTAAAATTATCTTCTCTTGTTTCGGGAAAAACATTGTATATATCATTTAGTGATATTGGAAACACAAGAGGTTTTATTGTGCTGAACTCTTTTAGGATTTTTATATATGTGCTTTTTTGAAACGGAAGACATGCAACTACCGGCTTAAGTCTATTATCATATTTTTCAATTTGTTTTAATCCTCTTAAAACTCTTTTTATATTAAAATCAATACCTATAATAAACGGCATTCCATCCTTCCAACCATCGCACTCAAATAATCCTTTTACATTATTTTCTTCGCATCTTAAAGCAGTAGATATTCTATCTTTATATCCGCAAAGCGTTAAAAGCTTCAACTGCAATACTCCGTCCCTACCCAATGGAATTAACAAGTATTCACTCCCAATTTCCTCCAAAGATATATAAAACGACTTCCGCCCATCTATAATGTCTACACTCTCTCCGGAGGGAGTAATGCTTAACCACAATTCCTCCAAAGTGTCTCCGAACAAAATCAGTTTTATTTCTTTTACGTCACGAATCGAATCAACTTGCGAACGATACATTTCCCTTTCGAAGACGGGGAACATCCAACTTTGTCTATCCTCGATATAGTATGGAATATAAGCTTCAAGCTCAAGTTTCAGTATTCCTAAAAATTTAGCACTGGATAAAACTTTCATAGAATTATCTGAGCGTAAAACCAAACTGCTCATATACCCACAAGAAACTCCTGAAAGTTCCCTTGCAGTTTCATAATACACATTCACTCCAGCAAGATGTAACATCACATTTATATGTGCATTTTTTAGTTTCCCTAAGTACGCATTTTTCTTCAAATTAGTCCTTGCATCTTTTAGGAAAGTTATCCCTATTTCTTCAAGAATACCCCGTCCTTTTTTTGTAAGCTTATAACTCATTTTGTCGCTGATAAGTTTTATTAGTCTGTGTGTTTGTAGGTTAGAAATGACTCGCCTCGCAAAGCAAGGCGAATCATATTTTCTGTTTAATCCTGTGGGCATATACCTACATAATCCTGTCAGCTTTAGAAACTCCAAATCTCTTGTATCCAACAACATTTTTGCAACCCTCCCTACTACTGCAAATTCTTCTCCAAAATTCACAATTTTGCATGTCCGAAAAACACCTGTATCACTGCATTTATAATGCTTTTAGGGGGTGTGCAATTTTTTCAATATCTACAACCCAAAAAAATTGCCTCAAAAAAAATTTTTTTGCAACCCCCCTACAGCATATTTTGAGCCAGTAAATCCATAAAAACACTCCCTTCTTCGGGAGGCATTACATAGATTTCACAGCGTATATCATCAGACATTTTTGCGAACAATCCGATGCTTAAAACAAACTGACTGTCATCCGAAATCACACTACCTTTCAGGCTGTTTGGTATCATCTTCCACCCTTTATTATCGTTATCCAAAGCGTTGTGATTTTCGTTGTTACAGTATTCAACAATCGCCAAAAAAGCATCTTCAAAATACGGCAAATCCTGTCCGTAATATTTTATCAATCTGCTTATTGTGTCGCCTATATAATTGCTCGTTTTATACTTACAACTTGGCAGCAAAGTATTGAGTGTGATGTGTAACCACCCATCATGTGTAACTTCAATACTGCCTGTTACCTCTGCTAAATTTTTATCCGGAATATAGTCCTCGCTGACCTCTCCTGACATTCTGAAACCGTCAAGAACACCACGGGATTTTACACATAGATTTTCAAGTTCACATAGGTAATCGTCTATCTTTTTTTCAACAACAACTTTCGATTCGCTGTTTGACATTAAGAGTCTTGACAAACACTGCATGACCTTTACTGTATCATTTTGCAAATCAGAAAGTGTTTCCTTAAAACCTAACATTATGTCTTTCTCCTTTTCTCAAGATCGGTTCTCTTTGTAGTTATAAGGTCGTACATCAAAGGTGATGCTTTTATATCTACACATACCTTATTTTTGTTGGCACAAAGAAGTGCTTCACCTCTTCCTGCACGAATAATCTGCATCGTTTCTTCATCAGAAAGCGACAGATGTTTTTGTACTGTAAATGCTTCATCCTCTTCAAGATGCAGCACAATTTTGAAGCTTGATAAGTTCAATATTTCTTTACCGAACTTACCGCCATCACTTGAAAAACATCCCGACAAATCCTGTGTAGCCTGAATAGCACTGCCACCGAAACCTCGAATAAGGCGAAAGATTTCCTGCACATAACTGCTTGCAAGTCGGTTAGCACCGGAGCCGATAAGAGTCCATAACTCATCAAGAAAAATTACTTTTTTCTGAATACGGCTTTCTTTTGCTTTGTCCCAAACCAGGTCGAGTGCCATAAACATCCCAAGCGGTTTTAAGTTCTCCGTCATTTCCGTCATATCAAGAACTATGTATTTGTTATTCAAATCAACATTGGTTTCTCTACCGAATGATGCCAAAGAACCTGTAGCAAACTTCTCAATCATCAGTGCAAGTTTTTTCGTTTCTTCCTTTGACAAAAGTTCTTCGTACAGGTCTTTCAAGGTCGGCATTTTTTTGAAGTTTCCGTTTTCATCAAACAACGATTTATTATCAAAATCAATGCCGAATTTAGCGTATGTACGAATTACAGCGCTGTCTAAAAGGTTTAACTCATCTTGCTTGATATCGCTCTTTACAAGGGTAAAAAATATCATCAGGTTTTGAAGTTTTTCCGCAAGTATCGAATCGTCTCTGGTATCTTTTTTTATTTCGTGGTCTGTTGAAAGAGATGTTTTTCTTATCTCCATAATGTTAATACAGTCCTTAGAAGATGGGGCAATCTTAACATACTTACCGCCGATTGCTTCACAAGCATCTACATACTCATGTCCTTTAACCGGAGCAATTATAAATACCTGTGTTCCCTGCATACGAAAACGAAGTGCCATCGTCTGCAGTAAGAATGTTTTTCCTGCGCCTGTTGTTCCATAAATACATCCGTTGGCGTTTGCATATTTATCACTATCGAAAATGTCAAGAATTGCAACACTTCTGTTGTACTTATTAAGACCTAAAAAAATACCGCCCTCATCATATATTTCAAATGACGAAAACGGGAACGATGCTGCAAGTGAGTCCGTCAAGATATTTCTCCTTGCTTTTCTTTCTATATCAGGTTCTACAGCAAGTACGGGAAGCGTTGACAAAAAGCATTGTTCGTGCTTAAAATCAGCTCTTTTTGCGACCATACTCATTGAACTGCAAAGTGTCATTACATCTGCTATTCTTTGCTCTAATTCCTCCTCATCTGACGCTGTAACCTCAATTACTGTTGACATATAATAAAAGTCCTGTGCGGCACGATTCATGCCTTCCTTGAGGTAATAACCGCTTGAGATTGCATCGTCAAGCTCTTCAAAGTCTTGTCGTGTATCTCCTACATCGCGCATACGGCTTCTGTTAAGCATCGTTTTCTGTGAAATACGGGAGAGTATTTTTTCTCTCGGTAATTTTCTGAAAGTAAAACTTATGCCGATATTCTCCCCTGCTTCTACAAGCGGAGATAACCACGCCGCCTCGTTTCTTGTTCTATATCCGTATCCGGCTACATAGAGGTACGAATGATACACACCGTCAACAACGATATAATCTCTGCTGCCGTTATCTACAGATGAGGGAGCAATAATATCTAATACTGAGGTTTGTCCTGTCCAGAGTTCGGGAGCTTCCTCCTCTTGCTTCTTAGCAAATGTGTCTTTAAGCTTTTGCGCCAAAGACGGTTTCTTATTTTGATGAACTTTCGGTGTTTCTTCATCGGAATGTTCCAAATTTTCATATGTATCCTCCTCACTATCAAATTTTCCGAATGTAGCTCTGCGAATGTCCTCTTT
>JAGAJK010000068.1 GCA_017626145.1 Clostridia bacterium | reverse complement strand
TGCGGCGGTAAAACCCGTGACCGAATAAGAGAGGACACAGTTCTTATAAACTATCCTCTCTACTGTCCGAAATGCAAGCAGGAGCATTTAATTAAAGCTGAAAATTTAAAAGTTACAGTTATCAAAGAGCCAGACACAAAGATGCAGAGCCGATGAATGTGGTAAAAAACGCAATTCGTCGGCTTTTTTGTTGTCTTATTCAGAATTTAAAGTTTTAGGAGACAATTTTTATGAAAAAAATATTATCAGCAATACTTTCAGCCGTAACAGCATTTTCTGTGCTTTGTACACCTGTTTCGGCTGCCGAAAACACAACCCCGTCAGGTATCGGATTTGCAGACATAGGTACCGAAATCGAAGCGTTTGCAAAAGAAAACGAGGGAAACTATGCTTCTTTCGGAACAGCAGTATTCAGCGGTGACGAGGTACTTTACAGTAAGCATTTCGGCTACATTGACCGTGAAAATAAGATTGCCGCAGATGAAAATGCCGTTTACGAATGGGGCAGTATTTCCAAAATGTTTGTATGGGTAAGCGTTATGCAGCTTTACGAACAAGGTAAAATTGACCTTAACGCGGATATTCAGACCTACTTACCCGATGGCTTTCTTAAAAAACTGAAATATGACGAGCCCATCACAATGCTGAATCTTATGAACCACAACGCGGGCTGGCAGGAAACATCATCTGCCATTGAAGTCGCTGACGAGGCGGATATAATTTCGCTTGAAGAAGCACTCAGAGAAACCGAGCCTGTACAGGTTTTCAAACCGGGCGAAATTACCGCATATTCAAACTGGGGTGCGGCACTTGCAGGTTATATAGTAGAGCGTGTCAGCGGTATGGATTACGCAGAATATCTCCATAAGAATGTTCTTGAACCGCTGGGAATGGAGCAGACCTCTGTTTCTGCCGATTACCGTGACAATGAATGGGTACGTGAACAGCGTGAAAAGATGAAGGCTTACCTTATAATGAACTACCCCGAAATAGGAATGGTTATGGACGAGGATTTAGGTACAGCTATGAGCTATATTTTCCTTTATCCGGTCGGCTCTGTAACAGGTACTCTTGCAGACATTACAAAATTCGCACAGGCTTTTGTTTCTGATGATTGTCCCCTTTTCGAAAAGCAGGAAACACTTGATTTAATGCTTTCTGCAAGCGATTTTTACGGCGATAGCGATATTCCGAAAAACTGTCACGGTCTTTGGGTTACTGAATATGCCGTAAGAACAATGGGACACGGCGCCAACACCAACGCAGGCTCTGCAAATCTTGTTTTTGACAAGGAGTCAAAGACGGGTGTGGTTGTTCTTACAAATCAGCAGAGTGAAGCTGTTTTCTGCTACGGTATTCCCGAGCTTGTTTTTGGCAATATCGAAAACAATCCCATTTACACTAATGCTGTAATTACACAGCGTAATGATATCAGCGGCAACTATATTACAAGCCGAGGACTTTTTGAGGGTATGGTAAAAATCGCACCTTGTCTGAATTACCTGCCTATTGAAGCGGCTGAAAATTCCGATGAAATAACTTCAGCAGGAATGCCTGCGATGACTCGTTTTGGTGATAATCTTTATCTTCTTCCCAACTCAAATGATTTCCTTTACGAAACAACCACTTCTGACGGAAAAATTATGCTTGAATATTCCTCAATAGCTTACATCGAGGACGACGCTGTTGCAAACGAATTTACAGCGGTAATCATTTTTGCGGTGCTTGTTATCGTAACGCTTGTAATGCTCATTGTCAAGGGCATAAAGAAGCTGGCAAGGAAATACAAGGCTATCCCTGCAGGCAAGGCTATTCTTTCAGGTCAGCTTGCAAGAATTGCGGTTGGGATTGTGCTTGTTCTTCTTCTCGTTGGAATGATACCTGACGCTGTTTTTGTTATTACGGGTATTGTTGCAGGATCAAGCGGAGTTATCTGCCTTGTTTCCGCAGTATTTACCGCAAAGGCAGTCTTTACCGAAAAGGATATGAAGAAGTTTGCCCGTGTGAGATATGTATTTTCGGTGCTTTGCAATCTGTTTACGGCAGGGTTTGTTGTGTATTTCCAGTTGTTTAATTTCTGGATGTAAGCAAGAAAATGTTTGATTTCCGCATTAAATCCGGCATTTTTAAGGATGCTACGATAGAATAGGAGACATATATGCAAAGAAAGAGAGTGCGTAAAATGATAATCGGTATTTTGATATTTGTTGCAGTATTATTTCTGGCAACTTTGATTATTTTTCCGCCGAGTAGGGGTAAACTTCCGCAATTCTATGATGAGAACGGAAATGTACTTGAAAACAGCTTAGCTGAAAAGTGTTATTTGAATGTTGACGGTGACGACCTTGGAATGATTATTATGGCTAAGGATATCAGTAATCCTGTTCTGTTGGTTTGTGGAGGCGGTCCGGGTATTCCTGAATACTTAATGGAAGATATGTACCCATCTTTTCTTGCAGATAAATTTGTGGTTTGTTATTTGGAATACAGAGGAACAGGCTTATCATACAATTCCGAAATAAAAGCAGAAGATATGACAACAGAAAGGTACATATCGGATATTGTTTCAGTAACCGAATATTTGTCAGAAAGATTCGGGCAACAGAAAATATATATTATGGGACATTCTTTCGGTACATATATCGCAATTAAAACTGTACAGCAATATCCCGATTATTATAATGCATACTTTGCTATGTCACAGACCTGCAATCAAAAAGAATCCGAGTATCTGGCATACGACTATATGAAATCACAGTATGAAGAAATAGGAAACACTCAAATGGTCAAAAAATTTACAGAGTGTCCGATACGAGAGTCGGAGGAGATGTACAGCAAATATTTTTCGTCCTCTCTTCGTGATACGGCTATGCATGAATTGGGTGTCGGAACAACAAGAGATATGAATTCTGTAATTACAGGAATATTCTTTCCGAGCTTAAGATGTACCGCTTACACGTGGGGAGAAAGAATAAATATCTGGAGTGGTAAAACAGCTTCAAGAGAATTTCCTGTTGTAGAAGATTCTATTCATTTTAATGCTTTTGAAGAAGTGTCGTCTTTGCATATTCCTGTTTATTTCTTTGCAGGGAAATATGATTATACTTGTTGCTATGAATTGCAATATAAGTTTTACAAACACATTGACGCACCCCGAAAAGAGTTCTTTACTTTTGAAAACTCAGCTCATAGTCCGGTTTTTGAAGAACCGGAAGAGGCGACTAATTTATTTGAAAGGATATTAGATGCTTAATAGGGAAGTGTGTAGGAATTTTGGATTTCTGGAAAGATTGAAAGCAACAGAAGATTTGACGTTGTGGAGGTATGTGTTATGCAAAAAACAGAATGGCTCCTATGCCCGACCTGTGGCAGCAAAACCCGTGACTGAATAAGAGCGGATAAACAGTAAATTAGCTCTTATACGCTGAAAAATCGGCAATTTTCGAAGATGCTACAATAAGTAGCGTCCTTTTTAGCCTATGTAAACAGGTGTTGGTGGTTGATACCCTTGAAAATAACTATAATGAAATCATCAAATCAATCAAATTCGGAGGTATAACGATGTCAGCTATGAAAGAAGTTTTAATTTCAGCAAAGAATCTCAAAAAGGAATTCCGCACAGGTGAAACAAGTCAGACTATTTTTGAAAATCTTGACCTTGATATTTACAAGGGAGATTTTACAATTATAATGGGAGCGTCGGGTGCAGGCAAATCAACATTAATGTATTCGCTGTCAGGTATGGACAGACCCACAAGCGGAAGCATTGTTTTTTCAGGCAAGGAGATTACAAAATATAATGATGATGAGCTTGCTGTGTTCAAAAGAAAAAACTGCGGCTTTGTTTTTCAGCAGATATATTTACTTGAAAAAATGAGCCTGATGGATAATGTCCTCACAGCAGGAGCGTTATGCAGTGACAATAAAAAAGAGGTAATTCAGAGAGCAAAAGAGTTATTTGAGCTTGTGAATATCCCTGAAATTACCCAGAAGAAATTCTCTACGCAGGTTTCGGGTGGTGAGGCTCAGAGAGCAGGCATAGTCAGGGCTGTGATAAATAAGCCGTCAGTGGTATTCGCAGATGAGCCTACGGGTGCGCTGAATTCCAACAACTCTGAGGCGGTGCTGAATGTATTCACGAAACTGCACAGAGAGGGACAGAGCATAATTATGGTAACCCACGACAAGAAAACGGCTCTCCGCGGAAACAGGGTTCTGTATGTAAGAGACGGACAGATTTTCGGTGATTGCAATCTTGGTAATTATGTTGAAACGGACAATGAACGTGAAAGAAAGCTTGACGAATTCCTGACAGAAATGGGGTGGTAATTGTGAAAAAAATAAAATCTCAGCTGATCTACAATCTAAAAAAGGATAAAGGTTCTTACATATCCTTTGGCATAGTTGTTCTGATTACAGCGATTATGCTTAATCTGGCTTTTGTACTGTTGTTTCAGGTAGATAAGGCTTATGATGATAAGTTTAACGAACTGAACACAGCCGCTATAAATGTTACTGTCCCGAAATTGCAGAACACAGACGCATTATTGAACGATATAAAGTCACTGAATGGTGTAGATGACGCAGAATGCAGAGAGGCAGTATTTGCGGAAGCGGTAGTCAAAGATTTCAGAGCTACCGACTTTTCCATGAACACCTTATTTTACAACAAAGACGAATCCCGCAATATGAATAAGCTTGACATCAAGGAAGAAAAGACCGGAATGACAGAAAATTCGATTTATCTTCCGCTGTATGTGGCAAGCTTCGGTGAGTTCGGACTTAACGATGAAATAGTATACGAAATCGGAGATACAAAGCACACTTTTAAGGTGTCAGGCATTGTGGAAGAAATGCAGTACGGCAATTACGGAAAAGGACTTATGGGCGCATATCTTCCAAAAGAGGTTTATGAAAAATTTTCTGATGAATATAGTGAGCAGACGGTTGTGGAATACTCCATTATGACAAATGGTGATATTAATGCTCTGCAAAATGACATCAGCGACTTGCTGGAAGAAAAGGGCATTACAATGCTTACAAGCTGTGACAGGATTTCTACTAAAGATACAAGAACAATGGTCTGCAATCTGATTATTCTTGTTCTGTCAGCGTTTGCGATTATAATTCTCTTCGTCAGCGTATTCTTGTGTAAATTCCGAATCAGCAACTCCATTGAAGAAGACATGGTAAATATGGGTGTGCTTAAGGCTTTGGGATATACAGGGAATATGATAATCGCAGGTGTGGTATTACCCTATCTTATGGTTACGGTTTTTGCTTCTTTGTTGGGAGTTGCAGTTTCTTATGCAGTTTTGCCAGGCTTAGGGGAACTGCTGACTTTACAGGCAGGTTTTTCTTTCGGATTGGATTTTGATATAAAGGGTCTGATTTGCGTCGTTGCAATTCTTGCGGTCATAGTTCTATTCTTCACATATACCGCTGCAAAGCGTATCAGAAAATTACAGCCTATTAATGCAATCAGAGGCAACAGCGAAGGAAAATCAGCAAAGAAAAACTATTTTCCTTTGGACGAAACCAAGGGAAAAACAAAGCTGCTTCTTGTTATGAAACAGACCTTTTCAAACGGAAAGCAGAATATTTTATTGTTCGGTGTGTCCTTTGTGCTGACAATACTTGTTGCATTTGCAAGCACAATGTTCTATAATGTTATTATTGAGCCTGATAATTTCATATCCACATTATCGGAGGAAATGCCGCAGATAATAGTATCTCCTGTGGAGCAGTACGAAGATGTCATTTCGGATGAGCTTAAAAGTAATTCCGAAATAAAGTCTGTATTAAAATACACAGTCGGAACGGTAAATATCGATGATATGCCTGTTACCGTGTTTGCGTGCGAGGATTTCAGCAGGGTATCCAACGATTTGTGCTATCTTGGGGAAAATCCCGATGAGAAAAACGAGATTGCTCTCGGCAGTGCATTTGAAGAAAAGTATAAGATTGGCGACAGAATAGAAATTCAGAACGGCGATATTCCCTGTTCATACGAAGTGACAGGCTTTGTACAGAGCGTAAACTATCAGGGCAATGTGTGCGAGTTTTCCTTAGATGGATACGAAGCACTGAACTCGGAAAAGCTTGTTCCGACTTTATATGTGTATCTGAATAATGCGTCAGACACAGAGAAGATTATTGACGAAATCGAACAGAGTTACAGCGATAAGATAGTCAGCACAATGAATTATCAGAAAATGACCGAAACAACTCAAGAAATGTATTCGGGAATTACTTCGGTTATTGTTGTGGTTATATTTATCCTGACGATACTGATTGTACTGTTTGTGTTGTATATTGTTATAAAAACCTTGCTTGTGCAGAGAAAACAGGAGCTTGGCATTTACAAGGCAATAGGCTACTCAAATAAGCAACTTATGGTACAGATGATAGGCAGTTTTTTACCATCATCGGTCGTGGCTGTGCTGTTGTCATCGGTACTTGGTTTAATTTATGTACCGCAGATAAATCAGTTAATTTTTCAGACAATAGGTGCTATGAAAAACAATATGGAAGTATCATTTGCGTTTCTGATGATTTTTGCTTTTGTGCAGATAACAGCAAATCTTATAATCAGCATTTTACTTACAAAACCTATCAAGAAAATATCGGCATACGCTTTAATAAAGGAAGGTTAACTATGAATTTCGGAGAAAGATTAAAACAAATACGTGCAAATCAAGGCTTGTCGCAGGAACAGCTTGCAGAGAAGATAGGCGTTTCAAGACAGGCGATTACCAAATGGGAAACGAACAGAGGTCTGCCTGATATTGAAAATATGATTATCTTAGCTGAGATATTTAAGGTGACTTTAGATGAGTTGATACTGGAGAGAATAAGTGTTCAGGAATCACAGCAGGAGCTTTTTGAAAGTGAAACAGTCTATGATATCGACTGCGACAAGCATTTCGATATTCGCGTAGGAAATGCAAGAAAAGTATGTATTCAGGGCTGTGATGATGAAAAGGTGCATATAAAGCTGCAATCCGAGGTTCTTGAAAATCTCAGTTCGCTTTATAAGGTGAAGATAGATGAAAGAAAGAATCGCCTTGATATTGATTGTCATAATAAGAAAGAAATCAGTCAGTTTGAAGCTGAAAACTCTCTTAATATAATTATTATGCTGCCTGTGAATTTCACGGAGCACTGTGAAATTGATGCAAGTGTAAAGGAACTTTATATCGAAAATTTAAAGCTGAAACGTCTTGAATATGATGGTGACGCAGAAACGGTATTTATAAAGGACGCAGATGGCAGTCTTGAATTTACGGGTAAAACTGATTATGACATCACCATAGACGGTACCTGCACACAGCTTGATATAAATCAATGGGGTGCAAAAACGCTGGTTCATGTTGCAGATATAAGCAAATATACGCTTGTCAACAAAGGTAGAAAATCAAAGATTTACTGTATTAAAGACGGTGCTATAAGCGAGGAAATATATGATTTAAGCGGAGAGAATGTTATCAGTATTTCGGGGATTGGTTCGGAGCTTATAGTAAGCAGTAATTGAACCACAAAATTTAAAAGCTACAGTTTTAAAAAAATATATTTTACATGTGTAGACATCTCACATAGTTACACCTACCAAAGCAGTCGAAATTTGATAAATACAAAACTGCTCTTTGCCTTTTTATAGTAAAGAGCAGTTTCTATATAGAGATCATAAAATTCAAATTAGCTCCAACTAAACCAATAGTTCAATAAATTCTTAAAAAACTAAACCAATAATACCTTTATTTTTTTCTGTCGCAATGGTATAATTTATTTAAAACCAAAACGAGAGGTATATAAAATGAAGTTATCACTGTCTGCAAATATATGTAAATTACGAAAAGAAAAAGGACTTACTCAGGAGCAATTGGCGGAGTCGTTAGGCGTAACCTTTGCGTCTGTTTTAAAGTGGGAACGAGGTGCGGCAACGCCTGAACTGAACCTGATTGCAGAAATGCGGAATGCATTTCTTTTGAAGAAACACTTGAATTAATGATATGATGAATTTAATATGTCAAGGAGATTCCCTATGCATAACACGGAATGGCTCCTATGCCCGAAATGCAATCAGAAGCATTTAATGCACTTAAAAATTATAGAGTAAAACGACAAATAAGAATTTTCGGAGGTGCTTATATGGTACTTTTGGTTGTTGATACGCAAAAAGCAATTACAAACAATAAGCTATATCAATTTGATTTGTTTGAATCTCGCATTAAGGAGCTGATAAATACAGCTCGAAATAATGAGATAGAAGTTATTTTCGTAAGACACGATGATGGTATCGGCTATGAACTAACAAAAGGAAATGAAGGCTTTGAAATATACGAAGGTTTTCTGCCTGCTGACAATGAAATTATTTTTGACAAATGTGTAAACAGTTCTTTTAAAGACACAGGATTACTTGAGTATTTAAGAAAAAAGAAAGAAAACACAATTATTATTGTCGGGTTGCAGACCGATTATTGCATTGACGCAACCGTTAAAGCAGGTTTTGAACATGGCTTCAAAATGATTGTTCCAGCGAACACCAACAGTACATTTGATAATCAGTATATGACCGCCGAACAAACTTATCGCTATTATAATGAGTTTATGTGGAATAAAAGGTATGCAGAATGTATTTCTTTTAAGTCCGTGCTTGAACTAATGACACGATAATTTCCAATTTAGTGAGCAGTATTAAAGGAGAACCCCTATGCAAAACGTAAAATGGCTCCTATGCCCGACTTGCAAAGGTAAAACCCGTGACAGAATACGAGAGGATACAGTTTTAATAAACTTTCCTCTCTATTGCCCCAAATGCAAGCAGGAGCATTTAATCGAAGTCGAAAATTTAAAAGTTACAGTTATCAAAGAGCCAGACACAAAGGTGCAGAGCCGATGAACTTGAGAAATCACAGTTCATCGGCTCTTTTTGTTCGGTATGTACGCAGTTACTTTTCTGAAGCTGTACCAATCAAGGCTTTAGCAGTTGCTTTGACGACTTCCAGAGAACGCTCATCGCAGGTGTAAAGCATACGGATAAGGTTTTCTATCTCGGATTCTTTGGACGGTTTCTCGGGGTAGAAAATCAAGTCCGGT
>JAGAJK010000067.1 GCA_017626145.1 Clostridia bacterium | reverse complement strand
ATCGCAAAAAGGCTTAAATAATAGTATCTACAATGTGATAAGTTTGTCAAAATTGACAAAATAAATACACACTTAAGGAAAAATATCGTTTTTGTACGATATTTTTTCTATTAGGTAAGCCTTTTTGCTCGAACGAACTTCACCTAACTCGCTGTACCATCGTACAGCTTCGGGTACCTGTAAATGCCTTTGAACAGGCATTTACAGCTCAGTTCGTCCGTTCTGAAACATTTTTTCCTATTCCCTAACAAGGACTGTAAAAAATCGATGATTTTTTACAGTCCCTTTAGCTTTTTTATTAAACTATTCTTCTGCCGCAAACAAATCTTGTTGAGTAGTAAGGTGAATTTGAAATTGTTGTAACAATTACGCCTGTACTTGCGTTGTTTGCGTGAACAAACTGGTCATTTCCGATATAAATTCCTGCGTGACCGATTGATGAATATCCTCTGTCGTAGAAAAGTACCACATCGCCCGGTTTAAGGTCTGCTCTTGAAACCTGTGTACCGTTTGAATTCTGACCTGCTGCTGTTCTGTTTAAATTGTATCCATACTGTTTGTATACATAACTCGTAAATCCTGAACAGTCAAACGCTGAAGGACCTGATGCACCGTAAACATAAGGCTTACCAACATGCTTCATTGCTTCGGACACAATCTGTTCGCCCTTTGACTGATTATAGCTTGCAGTCAGAGACTGTGCAAATGCATCTGAAATGTACTGTGCTGAAATCCAGCCTAACTGACCGTTGAATTCAACGTTAACCCATTCGGTTTCTCTGCCTACAACCGGAAGAGTCTGTCCTTTATAAACAAGACCTATAATTTCACCGTCAAGACCGGGAGTCTTTCTTACATTAACTGCACTTCCTGTAACAACACCTTCCTTTGATTCTACTGAAAGGTAATCGTTTATTATGTAGCCTTCTCTGCCGTCAGGGAGCTGAACCTTAGACCATACATCGCCTTTTGATATTACATTAAGCTCTGTGCCCTTTGAAACAGTTGTGATAACTGAATGAGAAATGCTTTCGCCGCTTCTTACATTTACTACGCTACCGGTAACAGTACCGATACCGTCGTAAGCAAAAGCTGACATAGTGCATGATAAAACTGCGATTGCTGTAAGAGTTGTGTATATTAACTTTGATGTTATTTTTTTGATAAAACTCATATAAATAATTCCTTCCTGAATTCTTACATGAGTTAGTATACTATATTTTTTAATAAATGTCAATAGAAATTTAATAATTTTCGTAACATTTTCTTAACATTTAATAAAAAACAGCCATTTTAAAGGGAAATTTCCGATTTAAAAATTGGCTGTAATTTGTAACATTTTAGTTTTCTTCGTATGAAAGAGCATCTTCAAGCCATGCATTTGCAAGGTCAAGAGCGTCGAAAAGACCTTCTCTTTCTGACTTTTTAACAGGTCTTTCCTTTTCGGTAAGATGCGTTTTGTTCATCATAAGAGCAATTTTTGCTTTTGATGTCATTTCAAGACCGCCTACGTTTTCGGATTCCTTGATGTCAATTTCTACTATATAATTATCATCAATAAATCCGTAATATATTTTGTTGCCTCTTCTTATTACCGGTCTTCCTTTATACATAAGCTCATCTAATTTCTTTTTTGTTGCAGCCATTTATTATTACCTCACTTCATTTTGTATTTGACAAATTTCTTTTTATATTGTAACATATATTTATTATTGTGTAAAGTAAAATTTTGGAGGTTGTTATGTTTTTCTATACTCTCATTAAGTATATAATCACCCTTTGCGGCGTAGGAGCTATCGTCGGTTTTATGTTTGCGCTTATTCCTTCCTGCGTCTTTGATATCAAAGGGTGGAGAAAAATTTTTAAATTTGAAAAGAACGGTGCTTTTTACGAATACTACCTTAAAATAACACTCTGGAAGGATTTAATTCCCCAGTTCAGTAAAATGTTTCATTTCGGTTATAAAAAGGACAAGATACCCGTAAAGGATCTTACTCATTATGAAACGTTTGTCGTTGAAACAATACGTGCGGAAATTACACATATACTGCTCATAATTTTCTCTCCTTTATATTATACAGCAATTCCTTTTGGGTGGGCAACGTTTGCAGTAGTTGCATCGGTGATTGCAAATACCCCTTGTATAGCAATACAACGCTATAACCGTATAAGAATTATGAAAATTATCTCACGACTTGAAAAGAAATTTCAAAAATCAAGTGAGGAAATGGAAGAAAATTAAAGCAAATTAAAGAAAACGGGAGATTGAAAAACAAACCGCAAAAATTTTGAGAAAACCTCTTGACAACTTTAAGCTTTTGTAATAGAATATACAATGTTCGAAAGTTAAAAGTATTATTAAGGAGGTTTTTTAATATGCGTACTTACATGGCTAAAGCTACAGACATCAAAAGAAATTGGTATATTATAGACGCAGAAGGTAAGCCTTTAGGTAGAGTTGCTGCTCAGGCTGCAGCTATTCTTAGAGGAAAGCATCTTCCTACTTACACACCTCACGTTGACTGCGGTGACCACGTTATCGTTATCAATGCTGCAAAGGCTGTTGTAACAGGTAAGAAAATGACAGATAAGATGTATTATCATCACACAGGCTGGATTGGTAATCTTAAGGAATCAAGCTACGGTGCAATGCTCGAAAAGCACCCAACAAGACCTATGACACTTGCAATCAAGGGTATGATTCCAAAGAACAGCCTCGGTGCAAAGGCACTTACAAGATTAAGAGTATACGCAGGTGCAGAGCATGAACATCAGGCTCAGAACCCTGTAGTATGGGAAAGATAAGGAGGTAATGGAAAATGGCAAATAAAGAAGCACTTTACGGAACAGGAAGAAGAAAATCTTCAGTTGCCAGAGTAAGACTGTTACCTGGTAAAGGAAATATCGTTATTAACAACCGTTCAATCGACGAATATTTCGGTCTTGAAACACTTAAGGTTACTGTTAAGCAGCCATTAGTTGCAACAGAAACATTAGGTAAGTTCGACGTAATCGTAAACGTTACAGGTGGTGGATTCACAGGCCAGGCAGGTGCTATCCGTCACGGTATTTCAAGAGCACTTTTAGAGGCAGACGAAACATTCAGAGCTATCCTCAAGAAGGAAGGTTTCTTAACAAGAGACCCAAGAATGAAGGAAAGAAAGAAGTACGGCTTAAAGGCTGCTCGTCGTGCTCCACAGTTCTCAAAGAGATAACCTATCGACTTCTCACGACTTCACAAAGCCTTTATTTACGGGGTTTTTGGAGTTATCAGATGTTGTGGAAAGTTGCAAAAAGTGTGAGATAAGTAACACACAAGCAACATATATGCAACAAAGTTATCTAAATAGCAAAGATTTTAAAAGAGATGTTTTTCTCCACAAAAGAAAGACATCTCTTTCTTTTTGTCCTTAGATTTTATTGATTGCATCTATTAGCTCCTTTACATCCAAATGAGTATAAACTTTTTCGGTGAGCGTCATCGCACCGGAGTGTCCTACAATCTTTTTGATTGTAGTTTGCTCTACATGAGCTTCGGCAAGCATTGATATACAAGTGTGACGGCAACAATGCGTGGTTTTGTCAAAGCTTAAGTTTTCCATTAAAGGTACGAAATAACTGTCGTAGTAATTACGATATTTGAATTGTTCCCCATTTTCAGTATGTAAAAGGTATTCGCTATCGGTATCATTATACCAATTCTTAAAGAATGGCAATACCTTATCTGCGATGGGGACTTTTCTTATGCCATTTTTAGTTTTACTGTCAATTACATCAAAGTATTGTTCTTCAATGCGAACATCACTTTTCAGCAAATCAAGCATTTCAGAAATTCTAACACCCGAGTAAATCAGCATAAGAACAATTTGATAATATTTATCCTCTTGCTGTGCCCATATGCGCTCAAGCTCGTATTTGTCAAATTTATTCTTATCCCTTTTGTTGGGATTACGGTCTTTGTATTTTACTATGTCCACAAACTCGGCATAGTTTTTGTTGCACACATCATTTTTCAATGCGTATTCATACAACTGCCCAAATAACACTTTAAGCTTACGCAGAGTTGGATAATTCTTATAGCAAGTATCTACCACATACTGCAAATCTGCAAGCTTTATTTCCTTAAACACCTTATTATACAAAGTGCCGCATAGCTTATATGAAGCATTGTACCCTTTTACATTGGAATCTGATATTGATGGAAATTTACTTGCCGACCACTTTTCAAAGATTTCTTGAAAAGTGATTTTTGCAGATGAAACATCAAATGGATTCTTGTTATACTCTGCAAGCATTTGAAGTCCGTATGCTTTTGTTGGTGCATATCCTATTATAATATATTCCTGCACCTGTTTGTCTTTATCCTTATCGTATCGCCAGCCTGCCGTCTTTCTGACTACATAAGGATTTCTTCGTTTTCCGGATAATTTTACGACGCTCCCATATCCGTTGGGTAATCTCAATTCTCCAAAACCTCCTTTAAATTAAGATTTTATGATAAAGAGCTTATTGCTCGTCATCAACGCTGTTTAATTTTCTTTCTTCTTCAAGCTTTCTTTGCTTGTCTTGTCTGTCTAATTCATTACGACGTTCTATAAAAGTTGTTCTATCCAACACCTCATAAACCTTATCGGAAAGAGTGCATCTGCTATAATGCTCCATTTTTACCTTCTGCCAAGCTCTGTATGCTTCGTAATCCATCCAATAGGCATTTAAGGATTCTCTGTTTATAGAAAAGTTTTCCATTACATTGCAGAAATCAGCATTATACAAAGCACTTTCATCATGTCCATTGAAGATGAAAGCACATTCCCACTTGCCGTCTCTGCCTGCCTTTTTTATATCCATATTAAATGAAAGCTCATTTTTTCGATCAATTTCAAAAAAGAACTCCAATACATCGGCAAGAGTTTCCGCCTTAATGTGAGATGTGTCATATCCCAATAAGTAATTCAAGGTAGTATTTAATATCTCCGCTACCTCTGCCAATGTTGACAATGGGATGTCGATTTCCCCACTCTCATATTTTTGAACAGTTCTTAAGGATTTACCAAGTTTTTCAGCCAAATCTACCTGATTGATACGATTATACTTGCGAATAGTGGCTATTCTTTCGCCTACAAGCTTATTAATTTCATTCACTATATATCACCTCTGAGGACATTATAACACATCTTTTTACGAATTGCAAGTGCATTTACGAATTTTAATTACATATTCTTGATAAAAAGGTATTGACAAGTCGTGAGACTTCGTGTATAATGAAAATACGCATTGAGAGTGCGTAAATCTTATAAGGAGGTAATAAGTATGAACGACAAGAGAACATTCGTCGAACTCCCGAAGTTTACTGGGAGAAATGTTCCCATAACGGAAATCGCAAAAGCAATAGGTAAAGACGCTCAATATGTACGAATTGGCTTACAGCAAGGCATATTAAAGTTTGGATGTGCTATGAAGCTCGAAAATTCAAGCGAGTTCAATTACTATTGCCCCGATAAGAAGGTATGGGAAGAAACCGGATATTTCAGAGACACATCAAAATAAGTTCAGCTCTGAAAATTCTATATATAGGTTTGGAGGTGATTTTATGTGAGAGGGAATTTCTTCAAAATGGATAACGATATATTTAAGTGTGGATTAGGTGCTTACGAGTTTATGGTTTACTCATATCTTGTTATGAAATCAGACAGAGAGAAAATGACCTGCTATCCGACAGTAAGTAAAATTGCTATGGATTGCGGTATCAGTAAATCTCAGGTACATAAGGTTACAACTTCTTTAGAAAAGAAAGGCTTAATATCAAAGCAGATGCGATACAAAGATACCAACAACGGCAAAAAGCATCAGACAAGCAGCCTCTATCATATAGAGCCACTGCCTACACAATACGGAGGGAGTACCTCCGTATTAAATACCCACTCCTTCTCCAATATGGAGGGGAAATAAATAAACAAGAATTATATATCAATATTCATTTATCAAAAACCACTACAACAAGAAGGTGAGGTCGTGGATTATAAAACGACACAATTTAACTATTATCTCGATGAATGTTATTTTCATCCCGAACGAGATAAGGAATTTGCTTCTGAAACCGAAAAGAATTTAGCAAGGAAGGCTATGGAACTGCTTTGGAATAAGGAAAGCATTAAAGTACACGATATTATATATTCCCACGAGGAAATAAGACAGAAGCTGCTTGATGAAATGATGCCTGAGATTTTAGATAGAGCCGTAGAGGTTTATCGTGAAGCAACGGGTGTGAAAACCGAAACAGCATATCTTGCAGGATGTATCTTCAGAACTCTCATGGACTACGATGCATATATAGAACGGTTATTTAGACAGACATTCAAAGGATAAAGAATTCTGCTAATCATTTTCACGGAGCCGTACACGGCTCTGTGGAGGTGGTTAGTGAAAATAAATAATAATTTCAAGGAGGAATCATCAATGAAAGAAAGATTTATCGAAAATGGAATTGAGTATGTAAGAAACGGCGATTATTACATACCGAACTTGGAAGTGCCGGAATGTAAGTACGAGATTAAAAAGTACGGAAGATTGAGAAGGCTGCATTTGAAAACAAATAAGCCATGTCAATACAGTATGCTTCTTATGACCGGAAAGCTGCTCGACCATTTACACGAGGTCGATGTTCAGGCTCAAGAAATTTTAGACAAATTTATCAAGGAAGCGGAGAAAAATGCTCCCGATAAAACTGCTCAACAGATGGCGTGGGTTGGTCATATGAACAACGCAAAAGTGTGTGCGGAAGAAATTATCTACAATGAGATAATTTATATTTAATGTTTTAACAAGCACTGAATTTGGCATTACAAATTCGATTTTTAAGGGATACCCCTAACACCCCGATAACGAAAGGAGGCGGTAAGATGCGTAACAGAACAAAGAATTTTTCAGCAAGACTAAATGAGCAAGAATATGAAACTCTGAATAAGGCAATAGCAAAAACAGGTCTTACAAAATCGGCTTTTATACGAACAGTTGCAAGAGGATATTTGCCCAAACCACGACCACCAAACGGCTATGATGAAATGATGTCAGAGCTTACAGATATTGCCACCAATATTTATTCCATTTCAAATGGAACATTTAATATCCATAAAGTTGACACCGAATTTTTAAGAGGTCAGGCAGAGCGATTGGATAAGGTAATTTTACAAATCAATACTCTCTTCACCGTTCCTGTGAAAATCAAAGGAGGCGATATAAAATGGCAACAACAAAAATATGGGACATAAAAGGCAGGATTGATACGCTTATAAATTATGCTGCCAATCCTGAAAAGACCGAAGGAAAGCGTTATAGCGAAAAGCAAATACAAGCTCTCCACGATGTTATGGATTATGCTTCCGATGATTATAAAACGGAACGAAGCTTATATGTATCGGGCGTTAACACAACGCCCGATATGGCAAAGTACAAAATGCATCAAACAAAGCTTCGTTATGGTAAGACAGACGGTATCGTAGCATTCCACGCTATACAGAGTTTTAAGCCGGGAGAGGTTACACCCGAAATTGAACATGAAATCGGAAAAAGACTTGCAAAAGAAATGTGGGGCAATAGGTTCGAGGTGGTAATAGCAACTCACCTGAATAAAGAACATCTACATAATCACTTTGTAATTAACTCTGTGTCCTTTGCAGATGGTAAGAAGTATTATGACAATACCGCAAATTACAATAAGATGAAACAGATTTCTGATAGGCTATGTGAAGAATATAATCTGTCAGTAATACGAAATCCTAAAAGCAAGGGTAAGCATTATGCTGAGTGGATGGCAGAAAAAAATGGCTACCCTACAATTCGAGGACAGATAAGGGATGAGATTGACGGTATTATAGAAGGCTCATATACAACGAAAGATTTTTGGAGAGAACTGAAACGCAGAGGATATGAGGTTAAGAATACGGGCAAATATATCGCTGTAAAACCAACCTATGCTCAAAAATATGTTCGTCTTGATAATCTTGGTAAATACTATACTCCCGATGCGATAAATGAGCGTATTATTGCGGCAAGAAATGGTATAAAGCTTTTGGAAATAAATAAACCCAAACCTGACTACAACGCTTGGCTTGAAAAATATGAGCCGATAAAACTCAAAGGCTTCAAGGCTCTGTATTACCATTACTTATATCTGTTCGGTAAGATACGAAAAAGGGAACCACCACAAAGAGTATGCTTCTATCTTAGAGAGGAGATTATAAAATTCGAACGATACCAAAATCAGTTTCATTTTCTTTACGACAATGATATTGAAACCACTGCTCAACTTCTTGAAATAAAGCAAAAGTCGGAAGAAAGAATTTCAGAACTGACATTGAAACGGTCAAGGTTATACCACAAGCCTGAAGCTAAAGGAGAAATCGCAAATATAAATACAGAGCTGAAGGAGCTTCGGGCAAAGGTCAGAATATGCAACAATATTTTGATTGATTCGGAGCGTATCAATGAAAAGTATAACGAAGCACAAAGACTTGAACAAGAAGCAGAGTTGGAGCGTTCAAAGAAAAATAAACCAAAAATCAAAACTAAAGATCAAGAAAGTACACGATAGGATTGGAGGAACTTATGAAAACTATAAAAGCTATTATAATCATAACATTGGTAAGTATTTTTACCACAACTACATATGCCGCAGAGGTACCGAGAGAATCGGCACCCTGCAATGCCACAAGCGAAGCAATCGTGATCGTTGAAAGTTTGATAGGAGATATTTTAACTGAAGTACAGAACGGCTTGGGATATGCCGATGCAAGAGCTAAATCAAACCGCATATTTTTCAATGCTTGGCTCAACGGACAGACAAATGGTTATAGATACGGTGAGCTTGTTGACATTGCAAATGCTGCAATTTGGCAGTACCGGGATATGTATTTGCGACCTGATTTCTATGCTAATAATCTTGAAAAAGTCAGAGTTATTATCGCTCCCGTAATTGAAGATTATAAATCAGGCAAGGTCACTTATACAGAAGCTGAATTTAATGCACGAAACAAGATTTATCAATCCGTAAATCCTAACTTCAATCCCGATGTGGAATATATGAAATACCCGATATACAGAGATATTCCATCGGTGGATAATAGCTTGTTTATACTTGCAAGAAAACTAATTTTGGAAAGTAAATATTATAATGGGGTGTAGCCGTTTGGTTACACCCCTTAAAGTTAAAATTCGTATTTTTTAATTGTTTCGATTGAATCCCGAAGCATATCAAGTTGTTTTTTGCTCATGTTCTCAACATCTGCTCTGATTGTACTTAAAAAGATATTTGGGTTATCTTCTTCAAAGTCCATTGCAAAGGCGTCAATGGGAACATTCAACGCTTTGGCTATTTTATATATCATTGTAAAGTGAGTGTCGTGGTAACCTTGTTCAATTCTTGAAATATGCTTTTGTGAAATTCCTGATATTTCAGAAAGTTGTTCTTGTGTGAGACCTGCCTTTTGCCTGCACTCTTGTATTCTCTTTCCGACACTTTTGGTTATTTGCTCTTTTTCAAATTTATCAATACTCATAATTATACAACCCTCACAATGATTATTCTACATAATTAAATTATATATTCAGGGATGTATAATTGTAACTTGACACTTGAATACAATTTTAGATAATTCTACAAATAGGTAATAATTTTGCTTTATTTTTCTATATGCGTGTGGTATAATAGATTATAATATTACTTTTGTGATGAATTTGAGGTGACAAACTATGGGAACTGATAAAGCGTGTTGTTTTTTCGGACATAGAAAGATAAATGAAACACCTGAACTGATTGAAAGAATTACAAAAGAGATTGAATTTTTAATCACTGAAAATGAGGTTAGTATTTTTTATTTCGGCAGCAAAAGTCAATTTGATGATTTGTGTCATAAAGTTACTACCGAACTGAAAGAAAAATATCCCTACATAAAGCGTGTTTATGTGAGGTCGGCATTTCAACTTATTCCCGATTGGTATGAAAATAGTTTGCTTGAACATTATGAAGATACATATTTTCCCGAACATATAGAAAACGCAGGTAAAGCTTCCTATGTTGAGCGTAATCAGGAAATGATAAACAAGTCGGATTTTTGTGTAGTGTACTATGATGAAAATTATGCACCGCCGAGAAGAAGAAATAGCAGACGGGATTTGACAGACTACCAACCAAAAAGCGGTACAAGGCTTGCGTATGATTATGCTGTTAAAAAGGGAAAAGAAATTATTAATGTGCTTTAATATCAAAAGATGATTTTTACAATCAGCAAGAAAATATTATACTTATCTTTTCGAATGTTAATCAAGCTCTTGACAAATGGCAAGAATTATGTTATAATTTCTGTATTATTGTTAAAATGAGGTATGGGAATGACTACTCTTGAGGTGTTAAAAGAAATATCAAATGAAAATAATGGGTTAATACTTACCAAAACAGCGACTACTAAAGGTGTAAGCAGAGCAAGTCTGTCTCAACTATGTAAAGATGGTAAAATAACACGAATAGCAAATGGGCAATATGTTTTTTCGGAAGATTTAAATGATGAAATACTCTCTTTGGGCATTCGTTCAAATTTAATTGTTTTCTCTCACGAAACAGCATTGTTTCTCAATGGAATATCTGACAGAACTCCATTTGAACATACTGTTACAATACCATCATCAAAAACATTAGCACGCTCAATAAGTGGTGAATGTAAAATTTATTATATTAAAGATGAATTGCATGATTTAGGTAAAACTCAGCTTGTTACTCCTATGGGCAACAAGGTTTGGGCATATGATATGGACAGAACTATTTGTGATATTGTTAGAAGTCGCAGCAGAATGGCTGATGAAACATTTATTTCCTCCATAAGAAATTATGCTGCGAATCCTGAGAAAAATCTTTCTAATCTTAGCTTATATGCAACTAAAATGGGGATTTTATCTCAGGTACGACAATATTTGGAGGTGTTATTATGAGCAATGCAAAGGCTACGAGCCTGAAAGCGAAAATAAGGAATATAGCAAAATCAAAGAATATTCCGGCACAAGTTATTTTGCAGAATTATATGTTTGAAAGATTTCTTAATAGATTATCTGCTTCAGAATACAAAGAAAAATTTGTATTAAAAGGCGGTATGCTTGTAGCTGCTCTCGTGGGAATTGATAATCGTGCAACAATGGATTTAGATACTACGCTTAAGAACTTACCGCTTACACCGGAAACTATCAAAAATGCGCTAAATGAAATTTTTGAAATTGATTTGAAAGATGATGTGAAGTTTACCTTAAAAGGTATATCGCCAATTAGAGAAGACGATATTTATGGCGGATATAGAGTTGCTTTGGATGCAATATATGAAACAATTATTACGCCTATGACTATAGATGTTTCAACAGGTGATGTTATTACACCCAATGCTGTAAAATTCGATTTTACGGGAATATTTGATGATAAACTTACATTTGAGGTGTGGGCATATAACATAGAAACAGTTTTGGCGGAAAAGGTTGAAACAATTTTACGGAGAAATGTATTTAACACAAGACCAAGAGATTTTTATGATATATACATACTGATTACCACACAGAAGTTTGATAAAAATACATTTGGCGAAGCATTAAAAAAGACTATTGAACACAGAGGAACTAAAAATCAGATAAAAGATTTTAATGATACTCTTGCTATCATTGAGAATAGTGACGACTTAAAACGTATGTGGAACAATTATCAAAAACAGTTTGCTTATGCTAAAGATATTGAATATTCACTCATAATTGACAAATTGAAATCTATAGTTTGAAAGGAGAACCGCCATGAGTAATATTATGGATATAATTGCAAATGAAACACATGGAAAGAGTTACAGAACTTTCAAATATAGTTTTGAAGGGAACGATATATTAACCTTCAATTATGATGACCATCAACAAATCACATGGGAACGATATGGTGAAACTGTGCCACCGACTTCTCCGGAATTTTCCAATATGAAACCTCTTGCAGATAAACTTATAGATTCAACACCATTATTTACATACTTTTTAGATGGTTCGAGAAGAACATATAAAGTTGATGACATATCATACAAGAATCAGGTTTATCCGGTTGTTGCGGGGCAAGTTGGTATAAGCTGTTGCAAAAGAGAAAATAAGGTAATGCAGAAGCACGATTTTGAAAGAAGACTGGTTATTACATTGCCTAAAGTTGCAAGCCAAGAGGATTGGGGAAAAAGACAAGTATTTTTTCAAAATCTGAAGAAAAAAATAAATGAGCAAGACACAAAACTTGCCGCATCTAAAATAGAATTTACGGATATATTACCATATTCAACGAAGCGTACAGATGAGTTTGAACGATTAGAAAGTAAAGGTATTGCTGTAATTCAAGATTTGATGATAGAGCACGAAACTAATATGATTTCTAAGATGGTTGCAAATCATACTATTAATCAAAATAATTACTTGTTAAAGGATGGTTCACTAGAATACAAGGTTGACCATTTGAGAAACGATAGAGAAAAAAGAAAGTTTCAAAGTAATTTTAGATATGTAGTAGGAGTTTCAAAATCGTTTAATCCTGAAAATTGCATTGATAAAAGCGGAAAAAACAATTCAAATATGATTGCAAATTTGCCATTGTATCACAGAACACCGGTTTCGATGTATAGCTCTCCAAGATTAGACGGTATGAAATATGCTGTATGGTATTTAAGAATAAGAGATAAAAAATATACTGTAAATACTTTTGATGGTATTTTGAAAATTGAAAAAATTCTTGTTACTGATGAACAAATACGAGAAGGTCTTGATACTGAAGAAGTAAATTACATTTCTGCAAATATCGTAAACGAAAGAAATCCTGTTTGTTATGGTGCAGATACAAGATGGGCAAATCATTTGTATCCGGTTTATGTTACTGAAAGTTTTGCCAAAAGTAAATATTTAAGCAACGCAATGTTTTTAAATTTGTTTTAATGTGGAGGGATAAATTATGGGAAGAACAATAGGCAAAGTTATTGCTACTGAAAAGAGTCCATCAACAATTGATGATTTTTATTTTTGGACAAAGTCTGAAATGATATTAAATCCATTTGATGTAGTCAAAGTTACGCATTTACAGAATAGCGTTTCATACGGAGTGATAGAAGAAATATCTCATATAACAGATACCGCAAATTTTTTAGCTGATTATATTTCAAATGACTTTGGTGAAGTGGATGCAAGCGAAAACACGCATCGAGTTGGCATGAATTATGTAAAAGCCAAAGTGATTGGTAATACACAAAACATATACATACCTCTAATAAACAACTCCAAAGTAGAGTTAGCTGACGAAAACGAAGTTGCGGAAGCATTGGGATTGAAGAATGTAAAGAATCCCGTTACTTGTGGCTATTTGGAAATGTATAGCAGTAATGAGGATAGAGTTCAACTTCCGGTAGAGTTGGATTCACGATTTTTAATAGGTCCCGAAGGAGCACATTTGAACATATCCGGCATATCAGGATTAGCTGCAAAAACTTCTTATGCAATGTTTTTGTTGAAATCTATTCAAGATAAATATCTTGAGAAAAATGATCCTGAAGATGATGTTGCATTTGTTTTGTTTAATGTAAAAGGAAAAGATTTATTAGCAATAGATGAAATGAATGAATTTGAAACTGCTGAGGAGAAAAAAGAAGTTTTGGATTTATATGAGAAACTTCATATGTCAACGCAACCTTTTCAAAATGTACATTATTATTACCCATATTCAGGAAATAAAATCGGTAATACATATTTACCGAAAGAGGCATATGAAGAGCAAAGAAAATTAAATAAGGCAAAATTATATAAATATTCATACGAAGATGATAAAGATAATTTAGACTTAATGTTTGCAAGCATGGACGATCCTGCTCAAACAATGGATTCCATTATTAACTATATTATCACTAATCAAGGAAGTTTTGGAGGATTGGATGATTGGGAAGATTTCCTTGATGAAGTTCAGAAGTACTGTAGAGCCGGAAGTGCTGGCGACAAAGAGATAACGGTTGCAAGTTGGCGTAAGTTTAATAGAATAATTCGTAAATCTATTTACAGAAATGAAATATTTGGTACAGTAAGAAACAATGATGAAGAAACACGCATAGGAGAAGCATTAAAACATATCAAAGGGAACGAAGTTCATGTTATTGATATAGCAAAATTAAATGAAGATATGCAAGGGTTTGTATTCGGTGATGCAATAAGAACTATTTATGATTTGCAACTGGGGCAATTCAGCGAAGATGAAAATGTAAATCCACCAAAGAAAATTGTTATTTTTATTGATGAGCTTAATAAATATGCTTCGCAAGACACGCCCAAAAGTTCTCCTATTTTGCGCCAGATACTTGATATAGCAGAGCGTGGAAGATCATTAGGTATTATATTGTTTGCTGCCGAACAGTTTAGAAGTGCTATCCATTCAAGAGTTACCGGAAACTGTTCAACACATGCGTACGGAAGAACAAATGCTATTGAAATTGCTAAGGCAGATTACAAATATGTACCTCAAGTATATAAAAATATGATGACACGTTTAAAACAAGGAGAATATATTATACAAAACCCGGTATTTAGGTCTTTATTGAACATTAAATTCCCGAAACCAATATATAAGCAATATAAACAATAAGGGGTAGTAAAATGGCTGAAATAGGAAAAAATATTATAGAGAATTTAACAACAGCTATGTATGAAAATAGCTATACAGTATATCGTGAGTATATACAAAATTCAGCGGATTCTATAGATAAAGCTATTGATAGTGGTATCATAACTTCATCTGAAGCAACCATAGACATTGAAATAGAATATACCAAACGTAAAATAACTATCAATGATAATGCAATGGGTATTCCTAAAGATGAATTTTATAAAAAGCTCTCAGATATTGCAGATTCTCAAAAAGATAAAACAAAAGAAAAAGGGTTTAGAGGTATAGGTCGTTTAGCAGGATTAGCATACTGTAATGCTCTTATCTTCAGGACAAGTTTTAAAGGCGAGAATGTGGAATCAGTTATGAAGTGGGATGGGGTTAAACTTAGAGAAGTTTTGTCAGATGTAAATCAACACCCGTCTGCGTCAAGTTTGGTTGATAGCATTATAGAGTGCGAAGTTATCCCGTGTGACGAAAATAGCCATTTCTTTGAGGTTATTATGGAAGGGGTTATACCTGAAAGCGATAACCTTTTAGATGAACACGAAGTTAAAGAGTATTTACAAATGGTTGCACCTGTTCCATATTTAAACAGTTTTATTTTCCGTAGCAAAATTGAAGAATTTATAAAAAAAGAAAATCTTAAGATTGACCAATATAATGTTTTAATTAACGGAAATCCTATTTTTAAGCCATATAAAACAATTCTCTATGAAGGAACCGAAGATAAGAAGATACAGTACGATGAAATAAATGACATTGAGTTCAGAAAATTTGAAACCAAAGATGGGGAGTTATTAGGTTGGCTTTGGTTTGGTGTAACAAAGTTTGAAAAGCAAATTCCTATTATAAATCCTACAAGGGGAATTAGAATAAGAAAAGAGAATATTCAAATTGGAAATGAGGATACTTTGTCTTATCCTAAGTTCTATAAAGAATCAAGAGGTAATTGCTATTTTGTTGGTGAGTTATTTGCCGTTTCACCAAATCTTATACCAAATGCAAGAAGAGATTATTTTAATACAAATCCTACTCTGAAAAAATTTGAGGAGCTTATTACGCCTACTTTATATAAAGAATTCTATGATTTATATCACTATGCGAGTAAAGTGCGTTCTTCATTCAAAAAAGCGGCAGGTTATGAGAAGAAACAACAAGAGTTTCAGGAGAAAGTTGATAATGCCGGCTTCTTGGATAGTGAGGATATGTTGGAGGCAAAAAAAGAACTTGAAAATGAAAAGACAAATTTGGAAAAAGCTCAAAGGGAAATTGAACTTAGACAAAAGGATGCAGAAAAAAGTTCGGTTTTAAATCGAGTGTTTAAGCAAATTGAAACAACATATAGACCTCCTGAAAAGAAAGACGACAAGACTGAAAAATCTCCTAAAAAGGAAGAAAAGGATACAAAGAAATATCTTACACAAAATTTGTCAAAGTATGGCAAAAAGGAACAAAAGCTTATCAGCAAAATTTATGGAATTGTTAAAGCTATTTTGCCAAAAGATATGGCAGAAATGGTTATTACAAAAATACAGGAAGAGTTAAGCAAATGAGTAGAAAAATTTTATTAGTTGAACCAAATTATAAAAATAAATATCCGCCAATGGGACTAATGAAAATTGCTACATACTACAGAATGCTTGGTGACGATGTAACCTTTTTTAAAGGTGATTTGAGAGAATTAGTATTAGAAGATACATACAATTTATTATTGACACAGTTGTATGCAAATGATGCTAATGTGTTTTGGGAAAAATATAAGCCAAGTATATGTCAATATATAAAAAAAGGTAGTAATGAGGTATTAGAAAATATACCATTGGTTAATGACAATATCATTATTAAAGAGCTGCTGAAGTACTATCGAAAATACTATTATAATAAAGAGTACTTTAAACCGGAAAATAGATTATATGACAGAGTTGGGATAACAACATTATTTACATTTTATTGGGATATAACCATTGACACTATTAATTTTGCAAAGCAATTGTGTAAAAATGAGTCTGATGTAATGGTTGGCGGTGTAATGGCATCTATCTTACCTGAACAAGTAGAGAAAGCAACAGGTATTAAACCTTATAAAGGGACATTAAGTAAAGCAGGAGTATTAGATGATAACGATATTATAGTAGATACACTTCCGTTGGATTATTCAATTCTCGAAGAAATTGAGTATGAATATCCTGCAAATGATGGATATTTAGCTTATATGACTCGTGGTTGTATAAACAAATGCAAGTTTTGTGCTGTACCAAAGTTAGAACCGGAATATAAAAGTTACTTGCCAATCACATCGCAAATCGAAGCAACTAATGAGAGATTTGGTGGGAAGAAGGATTTGTTGTTATTGGATAATAATGTCCTTGCTTCATGTCAATTTGACAAAATAATAGACGAAATTAAAACAGCAGGCTTTGATAAGAATAGTACTTACACACCTCCGAATTTGTATGAGGTGGCTATAAAAAATATAAGAGATAATTACAATGTTAGAGCATACACGAAATTGATTGTTAAACAGTATCATCTACTTATAAAAAAGTATGGTGAAAAGATACAAGATGTGTATGATACTTTGGAGGAAAAGCATCTTTTAAATGATTATACGGCCAAAAAAGAAGCAATATTGGAAACATACGAACTATTAAAGCCGCATTTTGAGGAGTTTTATAAAAGACATCCAAGAAAAAGGTATGTAGATTTCAATCAGGGTATAGATTCAAGGCTTATTACTGATGAAAATATGGAAAAATTATTTCAAATTCCAATTCGCCCGGTAAGGATTGCTTTTGATCATTGGAAATTGCATGATGTTTATGAGAAAGCAGTTAGAACGGCTGTGAAGCATGGTCATACAAGTTTGTCTAATTATGTTCTATATAATTATGAGGATACACCATTAGAATTATATAAACGATTAGAACTTAATGTTAATTTGTGCGAGGAACTTGATGTAAGTATATATTCATTCCCTATGAAATATCATCCTATAGAAGATCCTGAGTATTTTAGTAACAGAGATTACATAGGAAAGAATTGGAATAGAAAGTTTATCAGAACAATCCAAGCCGTTTTAAACTCAACAAAAGGAAAGGTTGGTAAAGGGAAATCATTTTTCTGTAAAGCGTTTGGAGAAAATGAAGAAGAATTTATGAAGCTTTTGTATATGCCTGAAGCAATGATTATTTATCGTTTTTATTTTGAAGGTATTGGTATGACAGATAAATGGTGGAATAAATTCTCATCGTTATCAGACGAAAAAAAAGCTATCATAAAACCAATTATTGAAAGTAATGACTTTACAGATTATGAGAAAACAATTAAAGATGCTGAAATGCTTGAAGTACTGAGCTTTTATAGAATTAAGCGGGAGGATGCTGAGAAAGAAATTAAACAAGCAGAACTTAAATAAGAAGTTTTAGCAAATGTATACTGAAAGGCAAAAAATTATAAATGTACACAGAAACAACCGCTATTATTGTAATATGCTGTAATCAGCAGTCCTCCGCAAATAACGCACAAGTAACAAAAAATAGAGAAAACCCCGTAAAATCAGGCTTTTTTAGAAGCAGGAAATTCTCAAAGAGATAAAAAATATTACACCCACTTTTGTGGGTGTTATTTTTTACCTAATTCGCCCTGTGGGCGAATAATCCTGAAGTTTATCGCTCGTGGCTAAAAATATGCCACCGGCATATTTTCTTAACGCCCCGACAGTTCTCGCAGAGATAAGAAAATACAACACTAATTTATTTGGGTGGTATTTTTTTACCTAATTCGCCCTGTGGGCGAATAATCCTGAATTTTATCGCTCGTGGCTAAAAAAATACACCCCGAAAGCAATTGCTTTCGGGGTGTGTTAAATTTATTGTATAATATAAGGCATTGCAATTGGTTTTAAACCGTCGACCTTGTTCCAGATAAATATCTTATCATTTTTATCAAGGGTAATTTTTGTGTTATTTTGCTTAATTACATCATAACCCTCGCAGCTTGCCGAAGCTTCCACAACGTCAACTTTCACAAGCTTGTCGTTTTCGTAATCTGCGAAAATGACAACAACGTTTTCCTTTTTGTCAAATTCAATTGTTGCACTTTTGCTTTCGCTGTCGTAGGATACAACCTTAGTTTCAGCCTCGTTTATATGTTCTTTTGTCAGCAATTCCACATATAAAGCTGAATGGTCACTTACTGCGCCTTCGGGATATGCTCCGTTGAACACATCATATTTCTGAACCTTGAAGGTTTCGGGACTGATAAAGCAGTAATCAATAGGTGCACCATAGACTTCGCTACTTGTGCCGAAGCTTGTAGCAGATGTGTGAGACACGTGATTTGTTGTCTGATACTTTGAATCCACCAAACCACCGTTTTTGTACTCACGGTAAGGCTCGTTATTTTCCTTAAAGTTATGGTCGCCTACGACAATTATACCGCCACCGTATTTCTGCTGAAGCTCATTACCTTTTTGGTGAAGAAGCTTAACCTGTTCAACTCTTGCCTTTTTACCGCTTCTTACCACGTGTGTATTTACAAAAGATATAACTTCGCCTGTTTCCTTATCTTCAAGAACAGCCCAGGTCATAGTTCTCTTCATATTACCGCTATCCCATTGTGCGGTAGATATTTTACCGTCGGGAGTCATAAACGCACTGCCGCTTGCAAGCAGGTTGTACTTATCGTTTCTGTAGTAAATGGGGTTTATCAAATCCCATATCTGTGATGAGATATTGCTGTACTTATAACCATATCTTGAAGTACCTTCAACACAGGAAAATCTGGAAGGCATACCGCTTTTCAGCTTATTAACCCAAAGGTAATTAACCTCCTGCATTCCGACGATGTCTACATCAAAATCGTTGATTGTACGTATAAAGAGCGGAAAACGGTCTGCAACAGTAGCACCGGCTTCATTGGTAGCTAAAACATTATATGTCATTACACGGATTTCCTCTTGCTCGCTGAAATAAACCTTTTCACAGTAATCAAACCTTTGTTCATCCTTAAGTTCGTAAGGGAAACAACCTGTACAGAAAAGGAATTCTTCCTCTTTTGTATCTCCTGTAGACGGTACAAACTGATAAGCATAATCTCTCTGAGGTCTGTCATCGGGCAACATAACCTTTGTTACGGTTTCATCACCTTTTCTGATTTCTGCAAAAACAGTGACTCCCGCATCAAAGCTTCTCTCAAGGTGGTCGATGCCACCCAGCTTGGCTGTGGCATCACCCGATTCTACACAGGCAATCAGCACTCTGTTATTTTGCGGAATATCAACTCCGTAAAACGTATTAAAGCCTTCCCAGTATTCCGATAAGCCGTCGGCTGTATCATAAGTAAGTCCACGAGTGGTTACTGTATCGGTAGAATATACACCGATAATAAACAGTTCGCCCGGATTTAATGTTTTATCAACACCATTTTCCCATATCCAGCCAAATTCGTGGTCACTACCGTCGTTATACACGAAGGTATAATCTTCAAGGTTAACTGCCGTATTGCCGTAGTTATAAAGCTCTATATACTGAAACGGTTGTTCGGTACTGCCTGTGTTTGTAGAACCGTTATCAGGATAGTATGTTCTTGAATGCTCGTTGGAAAGCTCGGTAATGAAAATTGACGGTATATTTAATTTTTTAACGCTTACTTCAACCGTTTGCGATATCTTAGTTGTTCCTTCAATATCGGATGTCAGGCAAATTTCAAGATCTGTAATGTCGGAATTTTCTTCATATATATTATAATAGCCTCTGCCGTCCTTTACGTTAACAGTAAAATCTTTTATAAGGTTTCCCGAAGCATTATAACCTTTAATTAATGCATATAAGTGTTGAGAAATGCCGTCTTTTCCTTCTGTTGTAATTATACCGCGGCTTCCGCCAAGCTCCTCTTTAACCGAAATCTTATAAGAAAATCCCTGCCAATAAATTTTGTCAAGAATCTGGGAAAAAGCAGCTTTGAATTCAACGAAAGAATCGCTGTCTGTCATAGCGTTATAAAGTAAATCGCAAACCGATTTATCGCCACGCAGTTTTGTGTACAATGCCCAAGCATTTTCATCTAATAAATGCGATATATCATCAATATTTGCATCAAAATCCTCTGCCGACTTAACGCCTGATGCAAACTCATCGAAAATGTCTTCTTCGGTTGTATATTCAATTTCAAGTCTTATAGAATCACGCACCATATATAACCAGGAGAAATATTCATCGTTCATTTCTATTGATGTGTAATATCCTGCTTTACCGCAAACGGTGGTAGATGTGTCAAGGTTTAAGGTGCTGTCAACCTCTTCAATTACGTTTCCGCTTGAGTCGTAAATTACGCCGTTTGAAAAGCTGTTAAAATTCTCCATATCGTAAAGATTTCTGCCGTCATCTGTAAGAATATCCTTTGCCGCTGTAAGTACAAACTGAACGTGGTTTCCCTTACCGAAAGCAGTACGTACCGTGTCGGTTACATCAAGCTCTATCTCCATCGGATAGTTGAATATAAAAGTACCTGCAGTATTGGAATAACTGTTCTCGTCGGTAGTTGTGTCTGAAGCTGTCGCTTTTGTGTATGCAACAACTGAGGATTTTACGCCCGAAACATAATTACCGCTCTTGTCAAGCATCAGCTTATCTGCTTTTCCTGTTGCCGTAACAATGTTAGTAGAGCTTAAGGATGTAAGATTGGTTTCAACTTTTTTAGACATAGTATCCGAAAGGCTTAGTGCCACAAGATATACCGTTTTTTCAGTTTCCCTTGCACGGGCATCAAGCTTGATTGTTGCTTTTTTTATTTTGGCAGTATCAACATCGTTTGATGCAAAACGCAGGTAATGAACTCTGCCCCAGTATGTAACTGCCCACGGCTCATACACCCAGTCATTTGTATTGTAGCTGGTCTGCGCCCACATTCTTCTCTGCTGTGTAGATGTAGCGTATATGGTCTGAATTGATTCTGTTTCATCAGCCGCAAATGCAGGAATGCTCAACACCTGAAACGTCATTACCACTACACACAAAACTGTTATTAATCGTTTAAACTTGCCCATAAATTCCCCTTTTCCTTTCTTAACACACAATTATCCGAAAACCAACTTTATTGTAATAAAATATTATCATTTTCTGACCTGTTTTGCAATAGTTTTGATGTATTTTGACCGTTTCTTTTTAATTTAACATTAAACAATGCGTTTTCATTCACAAACATTCATCGATTTCAAAATAAAAGCTCCGTTCCCCGAAAGGGACACAGAGCTTTTGAAAACTTTATTTATTTATTGTCGTTCTGTCTGATTTCGACTCTTCTGATTTTTCCGCTGATTGTTTTTGGAAGCTCGGTTACAAAATCAACTATTCTTGGATATTTGTAAGGAGCGGTGTGGGTTTTAACGTAGTTCTGAATTTCCTTTTTCAGTTCTGAAGTGCCCTCTGTTCCTTTAACAAGCACTATTGTTGCTTTTACTACCTGACCGCGAACAGGGTCGGGAGCAGCGGTGATTGCACACTCAAGAACGTAAGGAAGCTCCATTATTACGCTTTCGATTTCGAATGGTCCGATTCTATAGCCTGATGATTTGATAACATCATCAATTCTGCCTACGTAGGTGAAGTAGCCGTCTTCGTCGATTACAGCCTGGTCACCTGTATGGTAATAACCGTCGTACCACGCTTCTTTTGTTTTTTCGTCGTCAAGGTAATAGCCGAGGAACAGACCGCAAGGTGTTTTCTTTGTGGTTCTGATGCAGATTTCACCTGTTTCACCTGCTTTACATTCCTTGCCCTCTCCGTTAAGAAGAACAACATCGTAAAGTGGACTTGCCTTACCCATTGAACCGATTTTCGGAACAGTTCCTACAAGGTTTGCAAGAACGAGAGTTGTTTCGGTCTGACCGAAGCCTTCCATAATTTTAAGACCTGTAGCCTTTTTGAACTGATAGTAAACCTCAGGATTCAAAGCTTCGCCTGCTGTTGTTGCATATTCTATTGAAGAAAGGTCATATTTTGACAAGTCCTCCTTGATAAAGAAACGGTACATAGTAGGAGGTGCACAGAAGGTTGTTATACCGTATTTTGCGAACATAGGGAGAATTTCTTCCGATTTGAATCTGTCAAAGTCAAATGTAAATACTGCAGCTTCGCAAAGCCACTGACCGTATAGCTTACCCCAGAGAGCTTTGCCCCAGCCTGTGTCTGAAATTGTAAAGTGAAGTCCGTTGGGGTTAACGTTGTGCCAGTATTTTGCTGTTATATAATGACCAAGTGCATACTTGTATGAATGGCATGCAATTTTAGGATAGCCTGTTGTGCCTGATGTAAAGAACATAAGCATAGGATCGTTGCCGCAGGGAGTGTCTTCTGTTCTTTTATAAACATCGCTCTGGAGAGTAAGCTCACTGTTGAAATCCTTCCAGCCCTCTCTTTTTTCACCCACAGAAACTTTGATCATATCGGGGAAGTTTTTAGCTGCAAGCTCAACCTGATTTGCCACATCTCCGTCAGAGGTGCAAACGATTGCTTTAACACCTGCTGCTTTGAAGCGGTAATCAAAATCGTGTTCTACAAGCTGATTTGTTGCAGGAATTACGATTGCGCCGATTTTGTGAAGTGCCAGTATAGAGAACCAGAACTGATAATGTCTCTTTAAAACAAGCATTACTCTGTCGCCCTTTTTGATGCCAAGGGATTCGAAGTAATTTGCTGTCATAGCCGAATACTTTTTCATATCACCGAAGGTGAATTTATATTCTGTCTGTCTGTCGTTTGATACCCATACCATAGCAACCTTATCAGGATTCTTTTCAGCAATTCTGTCAACACAGTCAAAAGCAAAATTGAATTTATCCTCATTTTTGAACTTGATATCTGTAAGAACGCCTTTTTCATCTGTTTTGGTCTTTATGAATCTGCTTGCAACCTCAGAATCTGCAGCGTGAACTACTTCAGGTTCAACGTCCATTTCCGAAACGGGCTTTCCGTCTGCAGTTGACTTAACAACAAATGCATAGATTTCCGCATCTTTGCCGCCTGTTGCAGAAATTGCGTGAGGGTATGAACTGTTATAATAAATTGTGTCGCCTTCTTTTAAGATTTCAACACGGTCGTTAATCTGTATTTTAACTTTACCCTTGATAACGATATCAACCTCCTGACCCTCGTGAGAGCTGAATACAGGCTCATCATCGGGAGAGTAGGGGATTGTTACGAAAAACGGTTCAACCGCTTTTCCCTTGAAGCGTGGTGAAAGGTTATTGTAAACATGACCTGAACGCTTTACAATAGGGGAGCCTTCGCCCTTTCTGGTAACTGTATAAAGTGAAAGCTTAGGACTGCTTCCCTCTAAGATATCCTTCATTTCAACCTTGAAAACATCAGCACACTTGTAAATGAAGTTAAAGTTAAAATCAACCTCACCTTTTTCAAGCTCTAAGTATTCTTTTTCTGTTACATCGGTAAGCTTTGCCATTTCACCTTCGCTGAGACCTGCGATTTCACGAAGGGTTCTGATTCTTTCTGCTACCTCTTTTAACTGATAACTCATAATTTTTACTCCTTTCAGGGGCAAATAAAAATCGCCCCAAACAAACTTTTGTTTGAGACGAATATACTTTCATATCCGCGGTACCACTCAAATTGCGTACAATGCACGCCGCTTAGCAGGCTCTATCAAGCCCTCTGCCTTAACGATGCAGTTCTCGGAGAGGTTTACTTGATCAATCCGTTCAACCCTCGGCTCGGAAGTGATAAGTCATTGGAAAAGCTTGTTGTTGGCTCACAGCAACCGCCAACTCTCTCGAAACTCCTTTTTCCGACCGTCTTCGTCACAGCCTTTGGTTATTAAATTTTAAGCTAAAACAATTATATATCAACTTTTTTTATTTGTCAAGTATTATTTTAAATAAATTCCATGGCTCCAGGTCGGGCGGATTTTTGGTTACAGCTTTTTTGCAGGTTTTTATGCTGTGGGAAAAGAGGGAAATGGGGCAGTTTATTTTACTGCCATATTTACCGTCACCTGCAAGCGGGTGTCTGCGGCTTGCAAATTGAACTCTTATCTGATGGCTTCTGCCTGTTTTAAGGGTAACCTTTGCAAGAGAAACACGTTTTTGTTTGTACTCTGCCGCTCCGAGGATTTCGTAGTAAAGCAAAGCCTTTTTAACACCCTTACGCTCTTTTTTAACAACAAAGCTTTTGTTTTTGCGTGAATCCTTAAAAAGCAGGTCCTCCATATAACCGCTTTTTTCATCAAATTCACCTTCGCATACCGCAAGGTAGGTTTTTTCGAAGTCATCGTTTCCGGCAATTTTATCGCTCATAAGTGCCGCAGTTTGCTTGTTTTTGGCATACACCATAACTCCTCCAACGGGAGTATCAAGCCTGTGAACGGGAAAAATATCGCTTTTTGTCTGTTCCTTAAGTGCCTGCGGCAGCTCCGTTTCAGAGGAAATGCCTGCTTCTTTTACACAGAATATTAAATTTTTATCTTCATATAAAATTTCTGTCATATAACCACCGTTAGTGATTTTAACATATTTTTAAGAGTTTTTCAAGTTGACACCGTGGTTAAGGAGTGATAAAATATAAAAAAACGCAACAAAGGTGAGGATAGTGTTTCAGTATTTCGGTGTTATTATTAACACTTTAACAGTTATAGCAGGAAGCCTTATAGGGCTTATGGTGAAAAAGTATTCCAAAAACAAGCCTCTTTCCGGGGATGAAGAAAGCCTGTCGGGGAAGATGATGGTCTGTCTCGGATTCTGCACGGTTTTTGCCGCCGCAGGCGGACTTGTTTCATTGGAAAGTAAAACCGATGCATTGGTTACAGTTGTTTCAACTGTTCTTGGTCTTCTTGTGGGTACCTTCCTTAAAATAGATGACCGTCTTAACTCGGCAGGTGACAAAATCGTTTTAAAGCTTCCCGATTCAGAAAATACTCAGAATCCTGCTGTGGGCTTTGTTACGGCATGTCTTATTTTCTGTATAGGCTCAATGACAGTTCTTGGTGCTTTTGAAAGTGCGGCAAATACAGGAAATGCCCTTGTTCTTTCCTGTCATATAACATTACTTATTAAATCTATGCTTGATTTGGTTTCATCTACCTGTCTTGCGTCAAAGTACGGTTTTTCGGTTATGCTTTCTGCCGTATTTGTTCTTGTATTTCAGGGGATGCTGGTATTTCTTGCAGGAATTATCCGTCCGTTTCTTGAAACGGTGGGAGCACTTGGCTCTATGAATGCAACAGGCTCAATAGTTCTTCTTATTATAGCCTGCAATCTTATTGGTATTAAAAAGATTAAAACGGGAGACTATATTCCTGCAATATTTATGCCCATTTTAATTTGTTCAATTATTAATTTATGGTGATGGAATTGGTTAAAAAATTAGCAAAACAACATAATCTTACAGATGACGAATTAAGACAGATACTTGTAACCGATCGTTTTGACAGTATGCTAATGCAGGAGGCAGATAAGGCTCGTCAGGAAATTTACGGCCGTGATGTTTACATTCGCGGTCTTATTGAAATATCCAATTACTGTAAAAATAATTGTTATTACTGCGGTATAAGGGGAGAGAACAAAAATTTAACCCGTTACCGTCTTACAAAAGAGGATATTTTGTATTGCTGTGAGCAAGGCTACGGGCTGGGCTTCAGAACCTTTGTTATGCAGGGTGGAGAGGACCCTTATTTTAACGACGATACCGTAACGGATATTGTTTATTCCATACGCAGTAAATATCCTGACTGTGCGATTACTCTTTCTCTGGGCGAAAAGCCTGCCGAAAGCTACAAAAAGTATTTTGATGCAGGTGCAAACCGTTATCTGCTCCGTCACGAAACGGCAACAGAGGAGCATTACAAAAAGCTTCATCCGGATTCAATGAGCCTTGAATACAGAAAAGAGTGCTTATTTACTTTAAAGGAAATCGGGTTTCAGACAGGGTCGGGCTTTATGGTAGGCTCACCGTATCAGACTGTTGAAAATATAATTGCCGACCTCAGGTTTTTGCAGGAGCTTGGTCCCGATATGATAGGGATAGGACCTTATATTACACATAAGGATACACCTTTTTACGATAAACAAAGCGGAGACTTATTTCTTACAATAAGACTTGTTTCCATATTAAGACTTATGTTTCCCTATGCCCTTATCCCGTCAACTACGGCACTTGGAACCATTCATCCCCAGGGCAGACAGATGGGTCTTAAGGCAGGGGCGAATGTTGTTATGCCAAATCTTTCTCCGCAGAATGTAAGAAAGCTGTATTCACTTTATAAGGATAAAATCGCAACCGATGAAGAGGCGGCGGAGTCTGTTGAAAAGCTCCGCAGAACCGTAAAGGAAGCAGGCTATGAGGTGGTTTGCAGTCGTGGGGATGTTAAAAAATGATTTACCTGTTCAATAGTGAAGAGAAAATTACCGCAGACATAAAAGAGGTTTACCGATATTCGGGTGTAAAGAGCGTTTCTATTGACAAGAGTACGGAAGCCTTTGTTTTGGAAATCAAGGAAGAGCTTGAAAAAGCGGCAAGCTTTAAATTGTGTTATACAAAAAATGAGTTTAACGAAAAAGAGCTGTCCTTCGGGATAGGAGAGGTTAAATCGACGGCACTTTTAAAAAATCTGAAGGGGTGCCAAAGTGTTTACATTTTTGCGGCAACGGCAGGTGTTGAGGTTGACAGAATCATCAACCGCTACAGTACACTTTCCCCTGCCAGGGCGGTAATTGCTCAGGCTGTGGGAGCGGCTCTTGTTGAAGGCTGGTGTGATTTGTTCTGCGAAAGCATCGCAAAGGAAGAAAAGCTTAATGGTATGTTTCTCCGTCCGCGTTTTAGTCCCGGCTACGGTGATTTTGATATAAATTATCAGAAAAATATAATAAACACTCTTGATGCAACGAAGTACACAGGTGTCACCCTTACCGACTCACTTATGATGGTGCCCACAAAATCCGTTACGGCAGTTATGGGAGTAAGTGAAATTAATAACGGCTGTGCTTTGTCGGGGTGTGAGATGTGTGATAAGGAAAACTGTCAGTTCAGACGGAATTTATAGAAAGGTTTTACATATATGAAGGTTACCGATTTATTAAAAAAGAAAAGGCTTTATTTCGATGGCGGCTATGGTACTCTTTTTCAGGAAAAGGGACTAAAGCCCGGTGAAAAGTGCGAAAAATGGAATGTAGAAAAAAGTGAAATTGTTAAAAACATTCACCTTGATTACCTTAGAGCAGGAGCGGACATTTTAAAGACCAACACCTTCGGTGCAAATATTTTGAAGTTTGATAAAACCGAGCTTGAGGAAATAATTGCAAAGGGCGTTGAAAACGCAAGAGAAGCAATTGCCGAAAGCGGGTTTAAGGATAAATTTGTGGCGCTCGACATAGGGCCTACCGGCAAGCTTTTAAAGCCATTGGGGGATATGGAATTTGAAAAGGCGGTTGAAGCTTTTGCCCAAACGGTAAAGCTGGGTGTGAAAAACGGTGTTGACCTTATTTTAATTGAAACCATGAACGATTGTCTTGAAACAAAGGCGGCAGTTCTGGCGGCAAAGGAGAATTCTTCACTTCCTGTTTTTGTAACAAACGCCTACGATGAATCGGGAAAGCTGATGACGGGTGCGTCACCTCTTGCTATGGTTGCTATGCTTGAGGGCTTAAGGGTTGATGCTATCGGTGTTAACTGCAGCTTGGGACCTGATAAAATGAAGCCAATAATTGAGCAGTATGTAAAATACAGCTCTCTGCCTGTTATAGTTAATCCCAATGCAGGCTTACCGGTTTTTGAAAACGGCAAAACCACCTTTGCGGTAGATGCCGATGAATTTTCCTGTTTAATGAAAGAAATTGCACTTATGGGTGCTTCAATTCTTGGTGGCTGTTGCGGAACAACACCTGCACATATAAAAGAAACAGTAAGTCTTACGCAAGATATACCGTATACGTATCCCGGAAATAAGAATATAACTGTTATAAGCTCATACACAAAGGGCGTAATTTTTGACAAAGAACCCATTTTAATCGGTGAACGTATAAATCCTACGGGCAAGCCGCTGTTTAAGCAGGCACTTCGTGAAAATAATATTGAATACATTTTAAATGAAGGGCTTAAGCAGGCAGAAAAGGGAGTTGCGGTTTTAGATGTCAACGTAGGTCTTCCCGAAATTAACGAAGCTGAAATGCTTGTTAAGGTGACAGAGGAATTGCAGGCGGTGTGCGACCTTCCTTTACAGCTTGACACAACAAATATTGACGCAATGGAAAAGGCACTTCGCTGTTATAACGGTAAAGCACTTATTAATTCCGTTAATGGAAAAAAAGAATCAATGGAAAAGATTTTCCCGCTTGCGGCAAAATACGGCGGTGTTATAATTGCGCTTACTCTTGATGAGACGGGTATTCCTCAAACGGCAGAGGGAAGAATACAAATAGCTGAGAAAATTATTTCGGAGGCGTCAAACTACGGCATAGACAAAAAGGATATTATTGTTGACCCCCTCGCAATGACGGTAAGCTCAGACCCTAAGTCGGCACTTGTTACTCTTGAATGCATAAAAATGCTTACAAAAATGGGAATCAAAACAAGCCTTGGAGTTTCAAATGTTTCTTTCGGACTTCCTGCAAGAAATTTAATAAATTCTTCATTTTTTACAATGGCACTTCTTTCAGGACTTTCAGCGGCAATTATGAATCCTTTTGCAGAGGATATGCTTTCCTCGTATTACAGCTTTCTTGCTCTTTGCAATCTTGACACGAGCTTTGAAAAATATATAGCCTTTGCAGCTGTTCAGACTGATACAAAGCCTGTTCAGGCGGTGTCGGATATGGATTGCGGAGACAGGCTTATGTATTCCATAAAGAAGGGCTTAAAGGAGGATGCATCATCTTGTGCAAGAAAGGCTCTTGAAAAGGAAGCTCCTCTTGATGTGATAAACAAATATGTTATTCCTGCACTCGATTTTGTGGGTAAGGGCTTTGAGGAAAAGAAGCTTTTTCTTCCTCAGCTTTTAATGAGTGCCGAGGCGGCAAAGTCAGCCTTTGATGTAATAAAGGAAAGTCTCGCCTTAAAGGGAGGAAGCAGGGAAAAGAAATATACGGTTATAATAGCCACCGTTAAAGGCGACATACACGATATAGGGAAAAATATAGTTAAGGTTCTTCTTGAAAATTACGACTATAATGTAATAGATCTGGGCAAGGATGTTGAGCCTTCGGCAATTGTGTCTGCTGCAATAAAGGAAAAGGCAAGACTTGTGGCACTTAGTGCTTTAATGACCACCACCGTTCCTGCAATGGAGGAAACAATAAGACTGCTTAAGGAGAAATATCCTGAGTGCAAAACAATGGTTGGCGGTGCGGTGCTGACAAAGACCTACGCCGATGCGATGGGTGCTGATTTCTACGGCAAGGATGCAATGACTGCTGTACGCTATGCAGAAACACTATGATATAAAAAACCTCTCGTTCCCCAAAAAGGATTGAGAGGTTTTTTGTATATGAAAACCACCCATAGCGGCGTGGTTCAAAAAAGGTTAAGCAGTTGCGTTAATATCCGAACCCGTTTTGGGAACGTGTTTTTACGCTACTGCATTGTTAAAATACTCGCAAATGCGTCAGCATTTACTGCGTTTTTGCCTCACATTAACGCAAAAACACAGTTCCTAAAATTCTTCGAACCTAAAGCAAGATAAAATTGTTGCTTTTTCAAGGCGGCAGGTCGCAGTAATACTTTCGTATTATAAGACCGACAACGATGAAAAACAGCTATTTTACTTGATTTAGGCGAGTTCGGATACTAACGCAACTGCTTAACCGATGAACAAAAAATAAAACAGTATCAACATAATTTAATGGTACAAACAAGAAATTCAGAGAAAGTTTTAATGAGCAAAGCCTCCCTTGTGTAAAGGGAGGTGGGTTTGCGGAGCAAACTCGGAGGGATTGTAATTGTTAAAAGTAGGAATATAACTATAAAAGTAAAAGCAGAAAAACAATCCCTCAGTCAACTTCGTTGACAGCTCCCTTTACACAAGGGAGCCTAAGGGAGCCTAAGGGAGCCTAAGGGAGCCTATTTTCAAATTAAATTTACCAATAAATTCATTGTAAGCAACCCATTTATGGGTAGCAAGTAACAATTGTGTGGCTGGCGGGTCAATAAAAAGCACACTTGTGTGCAGCCGGTAGAGATTAGGGCTATGCCTGAAATTGAAATACCACCGGCTATGTGATATGCCGGTGGATTTTTATTATATTATAAAACTTTTTCTACATATTCACCGATAACCTTTGCCATTTTGCTAAAGCCAAGGTCGTTGGGGTGAACGCCGTCAACTGTGCAGGAGAAGCGGTCCTCTTCGCCATTGAAGAAAGAACAGCCATCAATAAAATAAACGTTTTCATCACCTGAATTTATGGCATTTGAATAGGTTTTATAAATTATATCACGGCGTTTGGGGTTTACTCCTGCTCTTTCTCCCGTAATATCGATATCGGGCTTTGAGATAATTATTATGGGAAGCTGTGGATGTTTTTCTCTTATAGCTTTGAAAAACTGCTCGTGTGTTTTTTCAAGATGCTCAACATCTGGTGCGTTATGGTCATAATCGTAAACAAACACATCCATTTTCAAAGACGATATGTAACAACGAACCTCATCTTCCGCTTTTGCACTTCCCGAAAAGCCCAAATTAAGGAAGTCTGTTTTTGTTTTTCTTGCAATGTACGCCTGATAGCAAAGACCGGGGCGTGATGCACATCCTCCTTGCGTTATTGAGGAGCCGTAATAAACAACCTTTTTATCGTTTATATAAGGGTTAAATGGTTTTACCATTGCTCCCTTTTCTATGCCTATGTATACGTCTTTTGCACAGCTGTAACGAGGGAAATTAATTGTTATATTTCTTTCGGAATTATCAGGAAATTCTATGTATGAGCTGTAGCTTTCGGTGAAATCAAAGGGTGGAATAAAGGTTTTATAATATTTATCATCAATATATAAATCAAATCCGCAGGAACCGGTCAGTGCCATATGGCTCATTTTGCTTACGTGACCGAAAAGCACGGAAATTGCAACAAACTTTGAATTTGTTGTAAAGCAGGTACGTCCTCCTGCCGTATGAGTTGCAAGAACACCAAGCCACCCCTCTATGTTTTCCGAAACGAAAGAAGGCATACGGCAATACGAATCGTTTTCACGCATAAGACCGTAAATGTTGAATTTATCTGCTTCTGTTGAATTGTAAAACTGTGCATCAAGGTTTTCGGGCAAGCCTTCAACCTTTAAATTCTTATCAATGTTTGAAATATCCATCAGTATCAACTCCTGTAAAAATTATAACATAAATTTTTTCTGTGTCAACAAAAAAATTCTTGACAAATCAATTTTTTAGAGGTATAATGTGAAAAAATAAATTGAAAGGAAAACAGATATGGCTTTAATTTCAACTGCAATGTTTACATACTTTTTTAGCGTAGCATTTTATTACGGCTATGCTTATTTTGGTATGAAAAAATTGCAAGTGAGATAAACTTATATCGGGTATTTGAATAAATTAGTATTTAAAGTCTTACTTGTAATAAAACAGGTAAGACTTAATTTTTTAGTTAAAAATTTTAATTTATATAGGAGCGTGTAAAATGAATATGAACTTTTTAAGAAAATTACCAATTCCGCAGGACATCAAAGCCCAGTTCCCCATTTCGGACGAAATGGTTGCTTTGAAAGCGAAAAGAGATGAAGAAATCAAGAAAGTTTTTTCAGGCGAATCGGATAAATTCCTTTTAATTATCGGTCCCTGCTCTGCCGACCACGAGGACAGCGTTATTGACTATATTTCAAGACTTAAAAAGGTTTCCGACAAGGTTGAGGATAAGGTTTTAATTATTCCGAGAATCTACACAAACAAGCCAAGAACCACAGGTGACGGCTACAAGGGTATGCTTCATCAGCCTGACCCGAATAAGAGTGAGGATATGTTAGAGGGCGTTATTGCTATAAGAAAGCTTCATATGAGAGCTATCAACGAAACGGGACTTACCTGTGCCGATGAAATGCTTTACCCTGAAAATCACAGATACCTTTCAGACCTTCTTTCATACATTGCAGTAGGTGCACGTTCTGTTGAAAATCAGCAGCACAGACTTGTATCAAGCGGTCTTGATGTGCCTGTTGGTATGAAGAATCCCACCGGCGGAGATATTTCGGTTATGATGAATTCAATTACTGCCGCACAGCACGCTCATACATTTATTTACAGAGGCTGGGAGGTACAGAGCAGCGGTAACCCATACGCACACGCAATACTCCGTGGCTATGTAAACAAGCACGGTCAGAGCCTTCCTAACTACCATTACGAAGACCTTATTCAACTTTCTGAAACATATGCAAAAACAAATCTTGTTAATCCTGCAGTTATTGTTGATACAAACCACGCAAATTCAGGCAAGAAGTATCTTGAACAGCCGAGAATTGCCAAAGAAGTTCTTCACAGCTGCCGTCACAGCAACGATGTTAAAAAGCTTGTAAAAGGTCTTATGATTGAAAGCTATATTGAAGACGGTACACAGAAAGCGGAAGAATGCATTTACGGTAAATCAATTACCGACCCATGCCTTGGATGGGAAAAGACAGAAAAATTAATTCTTGAAATTGCAGATTTGCTTTAAATTAAATAAATGTAAAAAGTCTTTGAAATATCGGAAAAGCTTAAGGATACACCGATGTTTCATAGGCTTTTTTTTAAACACTTGACAAATGGTAAAATATAGTGTATTATCTGTAATAGTACAGTTAGTGCACTAAAGGAGGAAATATATGTTTCAGCTTAATTACGGTGACCGCAGACCGGTTTATGAGCAGATAAAAGAAAAAATAAAGGAGCTTGTTATAAACGGTGTCCTTAAGGAGAATGAAAAAATTCCTTCGGTAAGGGAGCTTGCAACCATTCTTGCAATAAACCCCAATACAATACAGAAAGCATATCACGAGCTGGAGCAGGAGGGCTTTATTTACTCACTTCGGGCAAAGGGGAGCTTTGTTGCACCAAAGGAGTCGGCAATCAGAAAAAACGGCACTGAGGAGCTTATGAGCGAGCTTAAAATTGTTGTATCAAAGCTTAAATTTTTAAATGCGGATTATGAGGAATTAAAAGCAATTCTTGATAAGGAGTTTAAAAAGGAGGATTAAATTATGATTGAAGTTAAAAATGTCACTAAAACCTTCGGTGACTTCAAAGCCCTTGACGGTCTTGAGCTTACCGTTCCAAAGGGTGCGGTGTACGGGCTTGTAGGCCCTAACGGTGCGGGTAAAACCACTATCCTTAAAACCATTGCAGGAATATACAAGCAAACAGAGGGTGAGGTTTTAATAAACGGAGAAAAGGTTTTTGAAAATGTTGCCGTGAAAAACAAAATGGCTTTTATAAGTGATGATTTATACTTCTTTACGGCATATTCAATACTTGACACAGCTAAGTTTTACGCTAAAACTTATCCGTTGTGGAGCTGGGAGCGGTTTGAAAGCCTTAAAGAGATTTTTAAAATAGATGTAAACAGAAAGGTAAGACGTCTTTCAAAGGGAATGCAAAAGCAGGTTGCGTTCTGGCTTGCGGTTTGTGCCAGACCGGAAATACTGCTTCTTGACGAGCCTGTGGACGGACTTGACCCTGTTATGAGAAGAAATGTATGGCGTCTGATGCTTTCCGATGTGGCAGAGAACAACACAACCGTTCTTGTTTCAAGTCATAATCTTCGTGAGCTTGAGGATGTGTGCGACCATGTGGGAATTATGCATCAGGGAAAGCTTATCTTAGAAAAAGCACTTGATGATATGCGTGGCTCTGCTCATAAAATTCAGGTTGCCTTTGACGGTGAGCTTAAGGATGAGCTTAAAGACAAGCTTAACATTCTCCATCTTGAAAAATACGGAAGTGTAAACATTTTAATTGTCCGTGGAAAAGCGGAGGAAATTACGGCACAAATAGAAAAGTATTCACCTAAAATACTTGATTTGCTTCCTCTTACACTTGAGGAAATATTTATTTATGAGCTGGGGGGTAAAGGTTATGAATTTGAAAATATTATTCTCTAAAAGTATAATAAAATCTGATTTTAAACGTTACTGGTGGATTTCGGCACTTTTTACACTTTTTCTTGCACTAAACTACACCTTTGTAATTTTTACAAACCTTCTTGCGGATGATTACAATGGCAGATGCATAAGTGTTGACAATATATCGGTATTTTTTATAAGTGCCATTATAAGTGCGGTTTTGGGTGCGTTGCTTTTTTCTTACCTTCAGAAGGGGAAAAGTGCAACATTTTTCCACGCACTTCCATATTCAAGGACAACACTTTATTTTTCCCATATTCTTTCGGGTCTTGTAATGTATGTGATTCCGCTTGTTGTAAATCTTTTTGCGTCGTATCTTATAGTAAAAGGCTTTGATGCGGAGAATCTTGCTATCAGATGTGATATTTACGAGTGTATCTACCTTTCTCTTGTATACGGAATTTTGTTTTTCTGTATGTCGGCGTTTGTGTCAGGTTTTATGGGAAATACCTTTGCAAGCTTTTTGTTTACATACGTGTTTTATTTTCTGCCTCTGGGTATTGAAGCATTTATAAGAGGCTTTGCCGAAGCTATGCTTAACGGTTTTTATGCGGATACGGATTCAATTTTAACAATGAATGCCTATTTCTTTGATGAACCGTGTACAGCGACGCATATAATAAGCTACGCTATACTTAGTATAGTTTTTCTTGGGGCAGGAATTCTTGTGTACAAAAAAAGAGACCTTGAAAATCACAGCGAAATAGTGGCATTTCCCAAGCTTAAAATGGCATTTATAATGGGTTCGGGCATTGTTTGCGGTGCTGTAGGCTACCTTTATTTCCTTACAATAAATTCAGACTTCAGACAAACCTCAATTACCTTTATACCCTTTGGCGTAATCGGTATTATAATTTCAGCAATGATTTCCGCCAAAAGCTTCAAAGTGCCAAAGCTATATAAACCCATAGGTGTTTTTTTAGGATTTGTTTTTGTAATGTTCTTATTTTTTGATATGGATATAACAGGCTATCAGAGCCGTGTACCCGTTGCTTCTGATGTTGAAAGTGTCGTTTTTGAATTTAAAGGCTATTGTAATATAAATCATACAAGAATGTATATACCGCCTGCAAAAGACTATAACACTGTATACTTTTCAGATAAAAAGGCTTCTCTGGTTGATAAATATACTCCCGTAACAACAAACAAAGAGACCATTGAAAAGATTTGCAATTTGCACAAAAACCTTTCTGAGGCAGATGAACCGGAATATCGTAATAATGACATTATGATAACATATAATCTTAAAAACGGAACAACTCTTAAGAGAGTGTATCCGGCAGATTATAGGTATGAGAAGGAAATAATGGAAATTACTAACTCGGAACTGAAATCCCTTTATATACCCATATTAAGGAATGAAAAAAGAGATTATACCCGCCTTACTCTTCTTGACGATGGATTTACACCTATAAAAGTTACCATTACACCCGAAGAGATTAACAATATTTGCAGTGCCCTGAAAAAGGATATTGAAAATGAGCCTGTGTGGAATTTGCTGTATTCAACTGATAATCTGTACACCGTGGAGCTTGAATTTACTAAGAAGGCGGTGATTGATGATACCGGAGAAATATTTGATATCAAATCATCTGAAAGCTACGCAATATACTTTACATATACAAACACCTTAGAGCTGCTTGAAAAATATAACCTTATCAATTAAGGAAAACACGGTGCGATATTACGCACCGTGTCAGACTGTCGAAAAAGTCGTTCTACCGCAAGCAAAATTATTTTTTGAAGTATTACTAATTTATAGTTTTAATTATTCAAATTTAATAATACTACTAAAAATGCCTATAAACATTGAGTTTATAGGCATTTTCCTTGCTTTTAGAGTGTTATCCAAAACTTGTTTTGGCTAATAACACCTATGCGATAGCACTCCGCAGTTTTACTGCGGTTAGTGCGAACCGCTCGACGAACGGGTTATTGCCGTACCATCGTACTGTCTGCAACCCGTTCGTCAAAACATAACTTCCTTTTTCCTTGCCTGTTCAGCGTGTCGATAGATTTATCGACACGCTGACACGGTGCGATATTACGCACCGTGTTTTTTATATCAATATTTTTATATTAATTTTTAAATAAGGCAATATAATAATATAAATTTATAAAATGTTGTTGTAAAATGAAGTTATACTACGGAGGTGTATTGTAATGAAATATAATGATAATAAGGTAAGCAAACTTAAAATCGCTTATATAGGCGGCGGCTCCCGTGGCTGGGCGTGGGGGCTTATGAGTGACCTCGTATCCTGCGACGATATATCAGGCGACGTTTATCTTTACGATATAGATTTTCAGGCTGCACAGCACAACGAAATAATAGGAAATATGTTCAATTCCTGTGAGGGTGCAAAATCGGTGTGGAATTATCACGCATCAAAGACACCGAAGGAAGCTTTAACGGGAGCGGATTTTGTTATTATATCAATTCTTCCCGGCACCTTTGACGAAATGGAATCGGATGTACATACGCCGGAAAAGTACGGTATCTATCAGTCGGTAGGTGACACAACAGGCCCCGGCGGAGTGCTTCGTGCCATGCGTACAGTTCCTATGTATGAAGAAATTGCACTTTATATAAAGGAATATTGTCCCGAGGCATGGGTTATCAATTACACAAACCCTATGACACTTTGTACAAAAACACTTTACAGAGTATTCCCTGAAATTAAGGCATTCGGATGCTGTCACGAGGTGTTCAGCACACAAAACCTTTTAAGAGAGGCTTTAAAGGAATTTGAAGGAATTTCAGTTCCTGAAAGAAATGATATTAAGGTTAACCCGATAGGTGTTAATCATTTTACCTGGATTACGGAAGCTACCTATAATAATAAGGACTTATTCCCTGTATACCGTAAGTTTGTTGAAAAGTATAAGGAAAAAGGACACGGCGATATTGATTCAAAGCATTGGATGAACAGTAACTTTGGAAGTGCGGAAAGAATAAAGATGAGTCTTTTTGACCGCTACGGATACATTGCGGCGGCAGGAGACAGACATTTAGCAGAATTCTGCCCCGGAAAATGGTTTTTAAAGGATCCTGATACGGTAAATGACTGGTGCTATTCTTTAACTCCCGTTTCCTGGAGAAAGGAAGACCTTAAGAAACGTCTTGAAAGAAGTGAAGCTTTAAGAAGCGGAAAAGAAAAGGTTGAAATCAAAGGCACCGGTGAAGAGGGTGTTAGTCAGATACGCGCACTTTTAGGACTTTGCGACCTTATTACAAACGTAAATATTCCAAACAAGGGTCAGATACCTAACTTGCCTTTGGGCGCTGTAGTAGAAACCAATGCGGCATTCCGTGACGGCACGCTTACTCCCGTACTTGCAGGTGAAATTCCAAAAGAAATTTATCCTCTTATTGCAAGAGCCTGCACTCAGCAGGAGGCACTTGATAAAGCAATTGCAAACCGCTCACTTAATGAAATATTCAACGTGTTTGCAAACGATGCTCTTGTTACCTGTTCACTTACAGATGCCAAAAAGTTATTTGATGAAATGGTAGAAAACACAAAACCATATCTTACAATGTATAAATAAGGAGTAAAAACATGATTACATACACAACCCCCGAAAAGGTGGGCGTTTCCACCGAAAACATTAAAAAGCTTATAGACAAGCTTGAACAGAAAGGCTTTTGTGCTCATTCGATGATTATGGCACGCGGAAACGAAATTTTCTTTGAAAAGTACTGGGCACCCTTTGATAAAGATTTCAAGCACAGAATGTATTCCGTAACAAAAAGCTTTGTATCTTTGGCAGTAGGCTTTTTGGAGCAGGATGGTAAAATTAATCTTGACGATAAAATGATTAAATATTTTCCTGATGAGCTTAAAGAACAAAAAGATGAAAACATCAAAAATCAGACAATTCGTCATATGCTTATGATGAGCACGGCAAAACCTGAACGTAACTGGTTTTATCACAAGCCTGATGACCGTGTCAGATTTTATTTTGAAAATCCATTGGAAGAATCCCGTCCGTCAGGAACTATCTGGAACTACGATTCGGCAGGTTCATTTATTTTAGGTGCAATGGTTGAAAGAGTAACGGGTAAAACTTTAGTTGAATACTTAAACGAAAAACTCTTTAATAAGCTTGGTATCGAAGGCGCATATATGCTTAAATGCCCGGGCGGTCACTCCTGGGGCGATTCGGCTCTTATTATGAAAACTATGGACCTTTTCAAGTCTGCACGTTTTGTTTTAAACGGCGGTTCTTGGAATGGCGAACAGCTTCTTAATGAAGAGTATGTAAAAACAGCAACCTCGAATTTAATAAATAACTCGCCCTTCGGACTTAACGAAGTTAACGATTTGGGTTATGGCTATCAGTTCTGGAGAACCTGCCACAATTCATTTTATTTTAATGGTATGGGCTGTCAGTACGCAGTTTGTTCTCCGGATAAGGATTTGATTTTTGTTATAAATTCCGACACTATGGATGCAAAGTTTCTTAAAGGTGAGGTCCTTGATTATTATTTTGATTTAATTTACGAAACAGCAAAAGATGTTCCTCTTGAAGAATACAAGGGTGAACCTATCGGTGATAAGGAATTATACAGTCTTAAAAATGAAATCAATTCACCAATTCAGGACAAAATTAATGGCAAAAAGTTTGTATGTAATGAAAATCCTATGGGTATTACAGAATTTTCCTTTAATTTCGGCAATGACGGCAAATGTGAATTTAACTATGTAAATGAACAGGGTGCAAAAACTCTTTACTTTGGTATGGGCAGAAATGAATTCGGTATATTCCCGCAAGAAGGGTATTCCGACGAAGTAGGAACAGTGTTTGCAAAAGGAAATTATTATAAATGTGCATCATCTGCTAAATGGACTCACGAAAATCAGTTACAGATAAAGGTTCAGATTATAGACAAATATTTCGGTAATGCAAGCTTTATCTTTGGTTTTACCGAGGATTTAACTGCAGGTGTAAGAATGTTTGGTGCGGGCGAAGATTTCCTCGGAGAATATAACGGCTACGCAACAGGAAAAATTTTAAAATAAAAGAAAGGCTTTAAATTTATGTTTACTTATACAACACCCGAAAAAGTGGGTATTTCCACCAAAAATTTGAAATGGTTTATTGACACTCTTGAAGAAAGAGGCTGCTGTATACATTCAATAATTATGGCTCGCGGAAATGAAATTTTCTTTGAAAAATACTGGGAGCCCTTTAATAAGGATTTTCAGCACAGAATGTATTCCGCAACAAAAAGCTTTGTATCTTTGGCAGTAGGCTTCTTAGAACAGGATGGCAAAATCAGTCTTGATGATAAAATTGCAAAATATTTCCCCGAGGAAACAAAGAATATTACAGACGTAAACTTTAAAAATCAGACAATCAGGCATACACTTATGATGAGTACATCACTTCCCGAAAGAAACTGGTTTACTGCAAAACCTGATGACAGAGTTAAATTCTATTTTGAAAATCCTTTAACCGAGTCAAGACCATCCGGCACCATCTGGAACTACGATTCATCAGGCTCCTTTATTTTAGGCTCAATGGTTGAAAGAGTAACAGGCAAAACCTTAATTGAATACTTAAACGAAAAGCTCTTTAACAAGCTTGGTATTGAGGGTGCATATATGCTTAAATGCCCCGGAGGTCACTCCTGGAGTGATTCGGCTCTTGTTATGAAAACAATGGACCTTTTCAAGTCTGCACGTTTTGTTTTAAACGGAGGCAAGTGGAATGGTGAACAGCTTCTTAATGAAGAGTATGTAAGAACAGCGACCTCAAATCTTATTGATAATTCATCCTTCGGTATCTGCGAGGCTGACTGCATGGGCTACGGTTACCAGTTCTGGCGTTCACTGAGAAACTCATTTTCATTTTACGGAATGGGTGCACAGCTTGCAATATGCTCACCCGATAAGGATATGGTTTTTGCAATAAATGCTGATACAATGGATGCGGACGTGCTTCGTTCCATACTTATTGAGCTGTACTTTGACGTTATTTACGATACAGCAAAGGACTACGAGCTTGAAGAATACAAAGGTGAACCTATAGGTGACAAGAAATTATACAGTCTTAAAAATGAAATAGATTCACCGATTCAGGAAAAAATCAACGGCAAAAAGTTTATTCTTAATGAAAATCCTATGGGCATTAAGGAATTTACAATTAATTTCGGCAATGACGGCAAATGTGAATTTAACTATGTAAACAGTCAGGGTGCAAAAACACTTTACTTTGGTATGGGCAGAAATGAATTCGGCTTATTCCCACAAGAGGGTTATTCCGATGAAATGGCAATTACTTATGCAAAAGACAACTATTACAAATGCGCTGCTTCCGCACGCTGGTCATTGGAAAATCAGTTAATAATAAAAATTCAGATTATTGATAAATATTTCGGTAATGCTGCGTTTAAAATCGGTTTTACAGAGGACTTGACCGCAGGCATACGAATGTTCGGTGCAGGGGAATATTTCCTCGAAGAATATAACGGTTACGCAACAGGCATAATGGAGGCAAAAAATGATTAAGGTTATACAGTTTGGTGAGGGCGGATTTTTAAGAGGCTTTTGTGACTGGATGTTCCAGAAAATGAACGATAAAAAGCTTGCCGATATTTCTGTTACAATTGTTCAGCCCATTGAAAAAGGTTTAACAGAGATTTTAAAATCACAGAATTATGAATACACCCATTTGATACGAGGAAGCGAGGGGGTTGAAGAAACAAAGGTAAGCTGTATAAAGGATTCTGTAAATCCTTATGCGGATTTTGAAAAGTATCTTTCACTTGCAAAGGATAAGGATTTTAAGTTTGTAATTTCAAATACCACAGAGGCAGGCATTGAATTTATCGAAACGGACAGTTTCTCCGATGCACCACCAAAAGCATTCCCGGGAAAGCTTACACGACTTTTGTTTGAACGTTTTTCGGCAGGACTTGATGGTTTTGTTTTTCTTCCCTGCGAGCTTATTGACAAAAACGGTGCTAAATTAAAGGAAACTGTTTTAAGGTATGCTAAGCTGTGGGATTTAGGGAACGAATTTATAAGCTGGATAAATAACAAAAATGTATTCTGCAATACGTTGGTTGACAGAATTAATACAGGCTACCCAAAAGATGAAGAGGAAATCGTAGGCGGTGATAAAATGTTCAACACCTCGGAGTATTTCCATTTATGGGTAATTGAGGGCAACAAAGAAGCAGTTTCCGATTTACCTTTTGAAAAGTGCGGACTTAACGTAATAATTACAGATAACCTTGAAATGTACCGCACACGAAAGGTTCGTATTTTAAACGGTGCACACACATCGATGATTCCTTACGCACTTTTGGAGGGCGTTGAAACTGTAGGGGAGTGTATGAAGAACGAAAAGATTTCTTCCTTTGTGAAAAAATGCGTTTACGAAGAAATTATTCCAACCCTCGACCTTCCCGAAGAAGAATTAAAGGACTATGCCGATAACGTGTTTACAAGATTTGAAAATCCCTACATAAAGCATCTTTGCTCTGCAATTTCCTTAAATTCGGTAAGTAAATTCAAGGTTCGTGTGTTGCCGTCAATTCTTGAATATGTAAAACGGTTTAATAAAATGCCCGAAAATCTCTGCTTCTCTTTTTCAAAACTGATTGAATTTTACAAAAAGGGAACACCTGATGACAATGAAGATGTAATGGCGTTTATGAAGGAAAAAAGTGTTGATGAAATTCTTGCAAACACCGCTTTCTGGGATACGGACTTAACCTTTCTTAAAGTTGAGGTTGAAAAATGGTTATAAATAAAAAAGATAATGTTGAGGTTAATTTAACCAACGGACATAAGTACGCCCTCTGCGATATAAAAAAGGGCGAAAATATAATAAAATACGGTGAAGCAATAGGTCACGCAACAGAGGATATTAAAAAAGGTGAACACGTTCATACTCATAATTTAAAGACAAATCTTTCGGGTAAGATTGAGTACAGCTATACAAAGTTCACTCCTGAAAAAAAGATTAAAACGGACAAAACCTTTAAAGGCTACCTTCGCCCAAACGGTGATGTGGGAATAAGAAACGACATCTGGATTGTTAACACGGTTGGCTGTGTTAACAAAATTTCGGAACGCCTTTCAAAGGAAACGGGAGCCTTTAGCTTTCCTCATCCTTTCGGTTGTTCACAGTTAGGTGACGACCATAAAACCACACAGCTTATTTTAAAGGGACTTGTAAATCACCCTAACGCAGGAGGAGTTTTAGTTTTAGGTCTTGGCTGTGAAAATAATAATATAGAAGAATTTAAAAAGGTTCTTGGCAAGGTAGACGAAAACAGAGTGAAGTTTTTAAACTGTCAGGACTTTGATGACGAAATTTCGGAGGGTATTAAGCTTATAAATGAGCTGAAGGAATATGCTTCAAACTTCGAAAGGGAAGATATACCCGTTTCAAAATTAAAGGTAGGCTTAAAGTGTGGAGGAAGTGACGCCCTTTCGGGAATTACTGCAAATCCTCTTGTGGGACGGTTTTCCGATATGCTGATTTCTTATGGCGGAAGCTGTGTTTTGACGGAAGTGCCGGAAATGTTCGGTGCAGAGCACCTTTTAATGAAACGTTGCAAAAATGAAGAAATTTTCAATAAAACAGTTAGTCTGGTAAATAATTTTAAAGACTATTTCACAAACCACAATCAGGTTGTTTACGAAAATCCGTCACCCGGCAACAAGGCAGGCGGGATCACAACGTTAGAGGAAAAATCCCTCGGCTGTATTCAAAAGGGCGGTCAGGGTGAAATAGTGGATGTATTGAATTACGGTGATACTTTAAAGGAAAACGGACTTTCACTTTTAAACGGCCCCGGTAACGACATAGTTGCAATAACCAATTTAACTGCCTGCGGTGTACATATGGTTTTGTTCACCACGGGAAGAGGTACTCCCTTGGGTGCACCTGTTCCTACAGTTAAGGTTGCAACCAACGAAAACCTGGCAACGAAAAAAAGTAGCTGGATTGATTTTGATGCATCACCTGTTTTAAACGGAGAAGATTTGGACGAAAAATTCTTTGATTACATAATACAAGTGGCATCGGGTAAAGAAACCAAAAACGAAATTAATTCATACCGTGAAATCTCAATTTTCAAGGATTCAATTGTATTATAAAATAAATCCGCCCATTTGGGGCGGATTTATTTTACTGAATTTCTTTCAATTAAACTTGTATCAAATATTTTATAAACAGGAAGCTGGTTACTTATTATTGCCTTTGCGGCAAATTCTCCTAAAGCTTCCTTTGCGTGGGTCATTGCTGTAAGCTTGTAAAGCTTTGAAACTAAAGTATCGTCGGCACTTATCAGTGAAATGTTTTCAGGAATTTTTATGTTAAGTGATGAAAAAACATCAATACATTTTTTCGCAACAAAATCGCTGTAACAGAATACTCCTGTTACACCTTCATTGTATGCTTTTATCAGATTTTCTTTTAAAAGGTCGTCATCGTAAATTATGTAAGGATTATCAAATTCTTTGATAAAGGCACCCAATCTTTGAACGCATATTCTGTTGTCAGTAACATAAACAGTTGCAACCTTGCTGTGACCGGAATCTTTAAAATAATTTGCAGCCGTAAACCCCATTTTTTCTTCGTTCATAATTGTATATGAAACACCGTCAACACCATAGTCGGCATCAATTTGTATTATCGGTATTTTCTTTTCTTCAAGCTTTTTAAAAGCATTTGAAATTTTTTCTTTGTCAAAGCTTTCTTCGGGGCTTACCTGAAGTATTATTCCGTCCGACCCTGAAGCTGTTATTTTTTCAAGGAGCTTTATAATTTCATCAAAGGAATTTTTAGTATCTCCCGCAATAAAGGTTGCACCGTTTTCTTCAAGAACACGGCCGATTGAATGTATATAGTAGGGAATAAAATAATAATCAGTCATATCAAGCAGAACGTGAATGTGTTTTCCGGATGCACTGTTTTTACAGAAATACCCTTTGCCCTGAAATTTTTCAATAAGCCCTTCGTTAACAAGAACCGACAGTGCTTGCCTTGCAGTAAGACGGGAAATAGAATATTTGTTGGCAAGCATATTTTCACTTGGAAGCTTGTAGTTAGCTTTGTATTTGCCTGAATTTATATCATCTCTTAATATATCCGATACTTTTACGTAAAGGGGTTTTTCGTTCATAATTTCACCTCAACTTGTATTATACAGGTTTTTAAACAAAATTGCAACAAGCGGTTGACAAAGGAATATTACAGGTATATAATCAACTTATATATATAAGTTGGAGGCATAAAATGAGAGAACAGATTAAAAAGGATATAAAAGAGACAGTAAAAATAATTGACACGTCAAAGCTTGAGTTTGTAAATATCACCGAATATAAGCATCTTGTAAAGGATAATATCTGGACAAAGGCAATCCAGACCGCCCTTGAAGAAAAGAAAAATGTTTACATTCCTGATTTAGGGCATGAAATTTTGCTTGACGATTCAATTTTTATGGACAGTAATACCAATTTAAAGGTTGATAAAAAACAGCTTATAAAATTACTTCCAAATAAAAATATTTGTATGATAAGAAACCGTAATATTTTACCGGGAAGTCATAAATATATTGAAAGAGAAAACCCTGATTGTAATATAACCGTTTCGGGTGGAATATGGAATGCAACGGGAAATCACGGTATGAGAGTTGATTATCTCCATGCCGTTGAAGGCGGTTTTGCTCATATGGCGTTTTCAAATATTGAGCATCTTAATGTAACGGATGTAACATTTTTGGGCGGTGCGGCATCTTATGCGGTTATGATAAGTAACTGTGAAGATTTTTATGTGGATAACATTTATTTTGATAATCATAAAAAAGACGGTGTTCATATTGACGGTCCTTCAAAATACGGTATTATAAGTAACCTCAAAGGTGAAGGCTTAAAAGATGATATGGTAGCAATTCTTGCCTGGGACTGGTACGGTTCGGGTATGACTCACGGCGATATTGAATATGTATATGTTCACGATGTTGAAGGTGTTGATAACGAAATTCGTCTTTTGTCGGGAAGAAAGGAGTATCCTAATCATTTAACCCATGATTGCGCAGTACGCAATTGTGTATTCGAAAATATCAACGGCATTTATACATATAAGATGTATTATCAGCCTAATTGTAAAAATGTTATATATCAAGACAAAAATTTTGATAGTGCCTTAACCGTAGGTGAGATGGAAAACATTTATTTTGAGAATATATCGGTTCCTAAATTAAGGGAATCAGGATTTAACGATATTCCCGTTTACGGAATTTTTGATATTCTTGCCGATTGTAAAAATATTAATATAAAAGATGTTAAAATATCCGACTCCTGCGAAAATTTAGAAAACAAGAATGTAAAGCTTGTTAACGTCGGACCAATTTCGGCTACCTGGAAGTATGGAGACAGCGTTGAAACCTGGGGCGACTTCTTTGACCCTGATATGTGTTGCACGGTTGAAGATATAACTTTTGAAAATATAATCATGGCAGAAGAAAAGATTACCGATGCGGAAAAACTTGTTAAAGAAACAATACAGAAAATTAATCCCGATTATCCGAACACAACGCCAAAAGGCGGAACGGGATACGGTAAAATAAATAAAGTAAATGTGAGGTAAAAAATGAGAGAGCAAATTAAAAACGATATTATAAACACAGTGAAGGTTATCGACACGTCAAAGCTTGAGTTTGTAAATATCAACGAATATAAGCATCTTGTTAAAGATAATATCTGGACAAAGGCAATCCAGACCGCCCTTGAAGAAAAGAAAAATGTTTATATTCCCTATATGGGACACGAGATTTTAACAGACGGTTCAATTTTTATGGACAGTAATACCAATTTAAAGGTTGATGAAAAGCAGGAGATAAGGTTAATTGAAAATTCCGATGTTTATATGCTCCGTAACCGTAACATATTGCCGGGTAATTTTGCTCAGGCGAAGCTTACTAACCCCGATGAAAACATAACGGTAACGGGAGGTATATGGAAAAGCCCGGGAAACAGAAAAATGACTTTGGAAGCATATTGCTGTGTAACATCCTGCTTTGCATTTTCTAATGTTAAATATGTAAACGTAACCAATATACATTTTTCGGATATAATGACATATTCGCTTATGTTCAGCAACTGCGAAAACATTTATGTTGATACAATTAATTTCAATAACTGTAAAAATGACGGCTTCCATATTGACGGACCGGCAAAATACTGTATCGGAAGAAATTTAAGCGGAGAAGCTTTAGGGGACGATATGGTTGCAATCCTTTCATGGGACTGGTATAACTGCGGAATGACTCACGGTACTATCGAAAAAGTTTTTGTTGAAAATGTCGAGGGTGATGATAATGAGTTTCGTTTGCTTACAGGCAGAAAAGTATATCCCGACGGTACAAGTTTTGACTGTGATTTAAAGGACTGTGTGTTTGAAAATATCTCAGGCTTTTACACATATAAAATGTATTATCAGCCTCATTGTAGAAAGGTACCGTTAAAGGATGAAAACTTTGACCGTGCAGAAACTGTCGGAAGAATGGATAATATATACTTTAATAATATAACCTTTAAAAAGGTAAGACCTAACGGATTCAGTGCAATTCCCGTATATGGACTTTTTGATATTTTGGCTGATTGCAGTAACCTTAATTTTGAAAATATAAATATTGAATATGATTTTAATGAAGTAGATGAAATGGGTTTAAGAGTTATTAATGCAGGCCCGATTTCCGCTACATGGAAATACGGTGAAAGTAGCGATGACTGGGGCGACTTCTTTGACCCCGATCGTTGTTGCACAGTTGAAGATGTTACTTTAACCAATATTATGTTTAACGGCGAAAAGGTAACTGATGCCGAAAAACTTATTAAAGAAACTGTTCAGACGGTTAATCCTGATTACCCGAAAACAACTCCCGAAGGCGGAACGGGATACGGAAAAATAAACAAAGTTGAAGTTAATTGAGGGAATTTATGATTTACTATATTATGGTTTCATTTGCCGCAATCTTGTTTTCAATGCAGTTTTTGTGTCAGCAGAAATATGAGGAAAACTGCGGAACAGGACTTAAGGAAGCACTTAAGTTTTCAATGTATAAGGGTTTTACAGTAATTGTTATGATGCTTATACTTAATTGCTTTAAGCTTGAATTCACCTGGTTTTCCTTTGGAATATCGGGTGTTTACGCGCTTTGCTACATACTTATGATTTATTTCAGTTTAAAGGCATTTTCTGTAGCAAATCTGTCTGTTTATTCTGTTTTTACAATGCTTGGAGGAATGATAATTCCTTTTATTGTCGGTGTCTGGATGTTTGGTGAAGAAATAAACAGGTTTAAGGTGATATGCTGTCTGCTGGTTATTGTTGCCGTTCTGATGAATGTTAAAAAAGGTTCAGGCAGTAAAAAGGCATTTTTATACTATATGCTTGTTTTTATGTTAAACGGCACAATAGGTGCAACCTCTGCAATTCATCAGAATCTCGGCATTGCCAATACAAACAGTACAAGCTTTATGTTCTATTCGGGGATATGGACTATTGTGATTTGCACAGTATGGCTTCTTGTTAAAGGTGAAAAAACACTGATTCTCAAAGGAAAAAGCCTTTTATATTCGGCAGGCGACGGATTTTTAAACGGCATAGGTGACCTGTTGCTGCTTATATCCGTTGCACCCGGTGCACTGGATGCATCTGTGCAGTATCCGTTTGTAACAGGCGGTGTTATGGTGTGTTCGACTTTAATAAGTACGTTAAGGCACGAAAAAGTAAGAAAAATTGAGTATTTTGCTACTGTGGTTGCATTTGTTGCATCAGTTCTTATGACATTTTAAAAAGATACCGCAAACAACAAGGCCCCCGAATTATTTCGGGGACCGATTCTTTTTACCATCTATTTAAATATTTATGAGGTTTTCGTCATAGCAGGGTGTATAACAAATTTTATATGCGTATACCGTACGCTACCCTGACACCTGCTTGCCGATATACCGTTTTATTTTTAATTAACTAAACTGAAGTGTCCTTTGGACTGTCCTCCTATACGTAATACTTTTAAACTAAAGTTCTTGGTGGACTCTCCTCCTGTTTTTTTATTTGGGTTCCTATAAAGCTAACTTAAAGTTTCCTTTGGCCCGTCCTCCGTATTCTTAGATTTTTTTACTTAATTTCTGAAAGACTGAGTTTGATACTTTCATAGGCATCGCCCTTTCAAAGTAATTTATCTTTCTTCGTTTACCTCGTACATTGGAATCAACCTCTTTCCTTGTTTTCACCTTTAAAATAATATACATATGTGTAAAAAATGTGATAGAAGTGTGAAAGAAAAAAGAAAAAAATCGACTTTTCAAACCTAAATTATTGAGATTAGCACAAAATTTAGTGTTTTTTGAACCTTGCAAAAAACCGCAATAAACTGCGGAAAGCTTGTTTGTATCAGGACTAAATAACGAATTTTAGCACAATATATTTTTTTAAATTTTTATTTCGCAAAACACATAAAATTCAAAAGCAATTAAGTACAGATGCGAATTTTTTTCGTAAAATCGTACAAAAGTGAAAAATATTCGTTCATTTGTGCATTGATTTTTTAGAATAGATAATATATAATTATAATGTATAAAAGTAATTTTGCTCCGATAAGTGCAAAGATGTGCACATTTGGGGGCGGAGTGAAAAATAAAAGGAGGAAACAAAAAGATGAAAGCAAAAAGATTTTTAAGCTTGCTTGTGGCGCTTACTATGCTTGTTTCTGTTTTCAGCGGTCTTACTGTATTTGCAGAAGATGAAGCTGTTGAAGCAGTAGTAACAGCAACAGTAGGTAGCTCTGATTTAACTGATGCAACAGATGTTGCACTTTCATTTAAGTCAACTATCACATTGCCACAGGCAATAGCGACAGGTACAGACCTTTCGGGT
>JAGAJK010000066.1 GCA_017626145.1 Clostridia bacterium | reverse complement strand
ATAGACCGCACCAATTCCGCACCAAATGCCCATGAAACTATATGTAAGTACATGGATTTATATAACGGAAAAGTACGAAAATATGGGATTTATTGAGGTTTATGAAGGAATATAGAGATATGAAAAGGCTGTTTATCCAACTATAACATATTTTATTCCGGATAAGAAAAAATCAGGCGGAAAATATGTGACGAAAAAAGGATATATCAAAAAAATCCGTGAGTATGAAAGTGATGTGGTGTTTGATGATGGCACGGAAATTTTGATTGATGATATTCTTTATGTAGAGAATGATTTATTTAACGATATTGAATAACTTAAAATTATGCCGTTGGTTTATTCAGCCAACGGTTTTTTTATGCCTAAAATCGTTCGACAAGATAATTTTCAATCATACAGAATACCTTATCGTATTCTGTATTTTTTTGTATCTATTTGTATTATTCTTTATTTTTATAAGATAATTGCTCAAAATCAGACGATAAAAACTTTAATTCACATTCCAATCTTCGACAGACTTCTCTATCGAAAAATGGTACAATTCAGCTATATAAGAAGATAACGGTCAATTTTATTGTAATGCTGATAAAAATGATTGAATGGAGTTGGTTTTATGCTTTATATGTTGCATTATAAGTTAATAATTAGAAAGTTGATGAAAACCGCTTGGGGTTATTAAGGACCTCAAGCGGTTTCTTTTTATGCGAAATTTAACGATATTTATTTTTTTTAATCGACTATTGTCAAAATTTGGAAATGAGGTGAATGAAATGGTTATTGATGCTGAAGAGTGTTGCGGACAATCAATACAAACGAATAATAAAGTTTTTGGCGTGGCAATTTCGCCCGCATTTTAGGTTCAATTCGCTCCTTGCAACGGCGGATTGCCGTGCGGTAGGAGTGAAATATGCTTTATTTAGTCATCCCAATTTTTACAAATCACAGAATCATTGCTCATAATAGGACAAGCCATAAGAAGTCATCTGATGACGATTATGGAGGTCACTCATACCGTGCAGCCAAGACATTACTCTTTTATAGGGTGTGTTTTGGCTGTTTTGTTTTCTATGCCTTTATTGAGCTTTCTTGCAGAGCACCACCGACTATCCGAGCTTTCATAAATCAATTTGAAAATCGGAGGTCAAAATATGTCGAAAACTTTTTTGAAAAAATTTTTAGAAACATACGGTATGTTGCATAGTTTCATCTTTATAATGATGCTTGAAAGGAGGTGCTATCGGTTATGACATCAACTGTTAAAACATTTGAACGCAGAATAGAAATGCTTTTTTTGCTCAGCAAATGTAAGAAAACAACCGTAACAGAACTGTCATTCTACTTCAAGGTAAGTAAGGATACGGTTTTTCGTGACATTGCTTTTCTAAGCCGATATGCACCTATATATACCAAGCAAGGAATGTATGGCGGAATATATGTAATTGAAGACTACATAGACAACCTAAAACTGCATTTATCAATTGATGAGGAAAATCTGCTTAATCGACTTGCAGAAACCTCTAATGATACTGATGCAAACTTGCTACGGAACATCATTAACAAATATTCTATGCCTAAGATGAAGGTATAATTCCTTTCACTCGTACCTTGAAAAAGAAAGCGTTCAAGATAACGGTTCGCAGTATAGTAACAAACGGATACATTCCGATATATCGTAGCCGGACAATGAGTACGCCAAGACGATAAGTGTTGAGCTTTACTTTAACCTTCTTTCTATAAAGTGAGCTTATCCGAGCGATAAATACTTGCATTGTAAAAGAGAATTGCTATCTTGTGGCGAAGATGGTATGTCGGGATAATGATACTTCTACATAGTCACAGTCCGAGCGTGGAATGCGTCGCAGGCAATGAGTGTAGTCCGGGCGGAGCCGGGAAGGTGAAATTCCTATGGAGCAGTTACGCAAGCTGCCATCCGTATTGTTTTTTAGTTTTGATAGCATAATTAAGGGGACTGATATATCCCTCCTCAGAGTAGTATGCACCGATTATATTACGACTCATATAGATTGTCAGTCCCTTTACTTATGCTATTAAGGCATAGATTTTATATTTGGAGGTGTACTGATATGACTGCAGAAAAAAGAAAACGAAGCGATTATGCTAAAATGTTGAAAAAATATCCTGATGTACTCAAGATTGAACAAATGTGCGAAGCATTGGGCGGTATGAGTACAAAGACCGGATATAAAATGCTAAGAGAAGGTAGAATCGGAAGTGTCAAGGTTGGACGAGAATATCGCATAACCAAAGTAGATATTATTGACTATTTAATGAAAGCTAACTGATTTTTTTGACGAAAACACCTGTTATTGATAAAATATTATTGTCAATAGTAGGTGTTAAATTATTTCTCAAAGAAGGAGGTAAGAAGTTAATAAGGAGGTAACACTATGATTAAGCACACAAAAGTCAATCTTGATATTGATGTTAAAGTATATTTAAGAGAGAAAAAGGGATATTACTATGCCGTTCTGATTTATAAGAATGTAGCAGGAGTCAGGAGAGAAAAATGGATTCCGACAAAACTTACTGTTCGTGGTAATAAGATGAAGGCAAAAGGCATTTCAGAACAGTTTTTAATGGACTTTGAGATACCTGATGAAGATTTATACCTACTTGGTGATAAGGTTCAGCAGATGTCTGAAATTCGCACGATAACAACTGTTGTAGAAGAAACCGTTGCTCAAGCTGAAATCCCAAAAGAAATACTTTCAAAAATTACATTGGAGGACTTGTCTAAGGAACAGGTTGCAAATCTTCTGTTTGCTGACTATCTCGAATTATATTTACCATATACACGAAAAGGCAAGAAACAGATTGAAGATACAACTTATTCTTCCTATGTAAATAATGTAAAAAGTCCCGTTGGACCTTATTTCCGTGAAATGGGAATAACCCTTAAAGATTTAACGGCAAGAGATATTCAAGATTTCTACGATGTTCAACTTGAACGAGTAACGGCAAACACAGTAATTCACTATCATGCAATCATACGCTTGTCGCTTTGCTATGCAAGAAAAAATGGGTTTATTAAAGAAAATCCCATTGAAGAAGTGGATAAGCCTGAAAAGAATCAATTTATTGGAAAATTCTATACTGCTGATGAATTGAGTAAAGTAATAGAGCTGACAAAAGGAACACATCTTGAAGTTCCGGTTCTTATGGGTGGCTTCTACGGACTACGCCGAAGTGAGGTTGTAGGACTGAGATGGAGTGCTATTGATTTTGAAAATGATGTTTTTTATATCAATCACACGGTTACAACACCGAGGATTGATGGCAAATTAAAAATTGTCGCAAAAGACAGAGCTAAAACAAAGTCAAGTTTAAGAGCCTTACCACTTGATGCGGGTATAAAGAAACGCTTGTTAGAAATCAAAGCACAACAAGAAGCATATCAAAAAAAGTTCAAGCGTTCATACAGTAAAGAGTGGGCAGGCTATGTAATGGTAGATGAACTTGGAGGACTTATTCTTCCAAATTATATTACATCAGCTTTCAAGCATTTGTTAAAGAAGAACGAGCTGCGTGTGATACGCTATCACGATCTCCGACATACTTGTGCATCGTTATTGCTCAACAAAGGTAAAACTAACGGTGTAACATTAAAAGATATTCAGGTATGGCTCGGACATAGCGATTTTTCTACAACGGCAAATACATATTCCCATTTAGATGCAAATTCAAAATTCTCGTCACTTAACACTCTTGCAGGAGTTGTAAATTTATGAGTTCCCAAAGGCTTTTGGTGAGTTCCCAAAGAAAAACGAGGTTCTTGCACTTGGCAAAAACCTCGTAAAATGGCGGAGTGGGTGGGATTCGAACCCACGGACGGTTGCCCGTCAACTGATTTCGAGT
>JAGAJK010000065.1 GCA_017626145.1 Clostridia bacterium | reverse complement strand
TGGTAAACCCATATCCGGTTTTACCATATACGGCTTTTCCGTATCTGGTGAAGCCGTATGTGGTCGCTCGTAGATAACGTATTCCATATCGACGATCCTGCCGTTGCTGTCCCTTATCCTGTGGCGTATGAGATAGCCGTACTGTTCAAGCTCTTTGAGCTGTGCGGTTATCCCATCCACACCGTCCTTGCAGATCTTCGCAAGTCCTCGTGTGGTGTAGTCCCAATCTTCGGGGAGGGAAAGCATTGTGGATAGAAGTCCTCGTGCTTTGTTGGATAGGTTCGGGTCTCGCAGATGATAGTTCGACATGGTGGTATAGTTCTTGTTTTTCTCAACTCGACATACTGCCATGTTTCCTCCTGTTTTTGGGCATAAAAATAAGCCGAACAAGAATATATGTTATAATTCCTGTTCGGCTTCGATTTGCCATATTCGATTTTAACGCTGTTGATCTCGCTGTCGTTTCTTCATCCACATTTCAAGCAGCTTGATGATGGTTTCTTCCATCCTCTGCGGCGTATAGGAACGGGGGAAGTATTTTCTGATCTTATCCATCGGGAGCTTCAAATCCCAGTTTTCGGGTTTCTTCTGCTCCATCATAATATCAAGCACGGCATCGTCGTTCAGCTTGCCCTCCTGGGATAGTCGCCTCATGCGTTGGGCTTGGGAGAAAGACGGCGTTGCCTGTTCGCTGTCGATGGTCTCAATCAATATCTTTTGCTCGTCGGGCTTGAGATAGGATATTTCGACCGCAGGGGTCATACCGATTTTACCCTCATCGACCAACTGCATCAGTTCGGGTTCAAGCTCCGTCAAGCGAATGTATCGCTGAATTTGAGTAGCACTATCGGGGCTGTTTTCCGCAATTTGCTCTCTGGAACTCTTGCCATCAAAATTCTGTCCAACTTGGACAGAATTTCTGCTCGGTCTGCCAGCCCTCCTTTTTATGGCTTCCAATTTCATTTTGTACGCCTTGGCTTTCTCGCTTGGGAGAATGTTTTCTCTCTGCAAGTTGCTGTCCACCATAATGATGGTCGCCGTGTTTTGGTCTATGTCCCGAATGATAAACGGCATCGTTTTACGTTCCGCAAGTTCACAGGCGTGTTTTCTTCTGTGTCCTGCAATAATCTCATAACCGCCGCCCTCACGGGGTCTTGCAATACCGGGGACAAGGACACCATACTCACGAACGCTCTCAACTGTCTGCTGCATCGTGTCATCGTCTCTCACACCGAATGGGTGATCCGGAAAAGGGTGAAGTTCCTCCAATGGTATTTCTTTGATTGTGTCTGCCATAATGCCTCCTGTTCTCTGAAATGACGAAAGGCGTTCATTGACTTGCTGAGATCAACGAACGCCTTGTCCTTGCCATATTCAGTTTTCCTCCTTTGCTTTAGAAGTAGCATTTTCTCGTTTTGTATCGAAAAATGCCCGATAAATGAAAAAATAGGACTAAAGCGACGCCCGTTTGTCGGGTTTTGCTTTAGTCCTATTATATCAGTGGCATCTGCATACATTCCAACCAAGTTATATGAAGGATTTTTTGAAATAATATCATCATAATAGTTTTTCTGAAGCTCGAAGGATGTAGTCTGATTTGGGTCATCTGTTGAAACACGAACATAAATTGCAACACGTTTCATAGTTGTTGTATCTTTTATGTTCGGTTTTTCTTTTGCAGGTATTACTTCTAATAAATCAGGGTCTATTCCGGCATATCGTTTTCGTATTTTTGCTTTAATGTCTTCCTTGTTAGTTCTTACATTTTCTTCACTCATTATCGTTCACCACCTGTAAATTACCAAAAAACCTTTCTCTTAATCTTTTCTTATATCGTTCTTCTATATCAAATGAAAACAGGTTTTCATCCTCAAAAAATATTGCAATCGGCTGTTTCAATGTTCTTAGTGTTTGCATCACATCAGAAATATCTTTTGTATCTTCAAAATTCATAATACTTTTTGTTATGACAATTTCAAACATACTCTTTCTTGCATCAGCCATAAGTTGGTTAAAGGCAGGTTGTCTTCCGTGTATATCATCAAGATAGAACTGAATAATATCAAAATTCTTATATGCTTCTAAATATTCATCGTGAAGATAATCAACGTTATCTGAAGTAGTCCGTATGTATATAGCAAGTTTAACCGGGATGCGAAAAGATTTACCCGTTCTGTTGTTCAAGAAATCACCGCCTTGCGTTTATAACCCCTTGTTTATGATTTAGTCAATAGAATATATACAATATTCAATTAAAGTATTATAATTAAAGTGTTTACACATCGCAGTGTGTATTTGGGGCATAAAAAGATAACTATTTTAAGTATAAGACGGAAAAAACGGAAAGTAAAATAGCCCCAAGGACAAGTGTTGTCCTTGAGGCTATACTTTTTGAAAAAAATTGAATTTTTGTTGAAAATGACTATATTTTTTTGATGGTTTTCTTTACATCAGATAACATTTTAATGAGCATTTCAGTTTCCGATGCCGAGCAGTCTTTTAATATTGCATCAATTTCTCTGCTGTGGATGGCAGCAACTTCAGGAATGTCAGTTCTTAGAATATAATCTGCTGATACCTGAAGTAATTCTGTTATGTTCATAAGTATGTCAATGCCAAAGTTAGTTCTTCCTGTTTCTATATCACTTAAATGGGAGGTTGATATATTAAGAAGTTCGGCAAATTGTATTTGTGTTAAGTTTTTTTGTTTACGAGCCTTTTGAATACGATGCCCGATTTTTTCTAATTTATCGTATATGATAAACACCTCCTACAAAACTACTATAATCTATTATATCGACAATCGGCACAGTTTTGAACAGCCGATACAAGACAACACCCACTATAGTGTGTATAATTAAAATTAAATGCACGAAAGGGGGTGAAAAAATGAAACTGAACTATTCCACCATTGGAAAACGCATCCAAGAATGTAGAAACCTAAAAAAGATTACACAACAACTTTTGGCTGAGAAGATTGACAAGTCTGTTCCCTACATAAGTCACATCGAAACAGGTGTGAAGCATCCGAGCCTCAAAACTGTCATTCTGATTGCTGAAGCACTTGAAGTAACGGTTGACCAGCTTCTTTACGGAAACCAAAATTTCGATTCTCGTGTATATCTTAAAGAGGTTAATCAAATTTTCGAGGGATGCGAAAATAGTTATGAGAGAAGATTTATCTACGAAATTGTTATGGCAGCAAAGCAATCTCTTTATAACTATAAAATCTCTCAAAAAAGATAGTTTTAATTTTACTATCCTTTTTGAAAAATGCCATAAGCCAATAGATATACGATTGTCCTATTGGTTATAGCGCCTAAAATCCCTGTCTTCGGACAGGGATTTTTTCTAAATCATAAGTGCATATGAAATGCCCGATTTTATTGACTTATAATTAAAAGCGCGGTAACATTATATATAAATACTATTTGGAAGGTGTGTTTTTATATGGTTTACTACACAGGTGACATTCACGGTGAAGTCCGTAAAGTCTGTGATTTTATATTAAAAAATAATCTTACAAGTGATAATGTTATTGTTATCCTTGGTGACGTTGGAATCAACTATTTTGGAAACGATAAAGGTGATGCACAAAGAAAGAAAATTTTGAACAAATGTAATGTGCCTATTTTGTGTGTTCACGGCAATCACGAAATGCGACCTGAAAGTATTGAAACTTATCAAGAAACTGAATGGAATGGCTCGATAGTTTATCTTGAGGATGATTACCCTAATTTATTATTTGCAAAAGATGGCGAAATATATGATTTGGATGGTCGAAAAAATATTGTTATTGGTGGAGCTTATTCCGTTGATAAGTTTCACAGACTTGCAATGGGAGCCCATTGGTTTTCAGACGAGCAACCGTCTGAAGAAATTAAAAATAGAGTCGTTGCAAAACTTGAGTCAGTTGATTGGAAAGTTGATGCGGTATTAAGTCATACTTGTCCTTATAAGTATAGACCGACAGAAACCTTTCTTCCATTCATAAATCAAGATACGGTTGATAATAGCACAGAACTTTGGTTGGATAAAATTGAAGACAAACTTCAATATTCAAAATGGCTATGCGGACATTGGCATATTGATAAAAAAATAGACCGTATGAGGTTTATGATGAATGATTTTGAATGTAGTGATGTTATAGGGGTTTTAATAAATGAATGAAAAAGTTTATCACATAGAACTTGATGATTGTGCAACTCCGGCCTTTGTGACATTCGGCAAAGATTACTACGGAACAATGGCTGATGTTGAAGAGTTTATTAGTAAATTTGATGGCGATGAAAGACAGGATTTAGTTAAGGCATTTGAAGAATATAAACAAGGCAACACCGATGTAGAAATCACGGTTGGATTTTGGAAACACAAGATGCTTGAAGAGGTTAAAGTGTACGGCTGCAAAGAAATCACATCCGGTGAATATAAATGGGAGCATACTAATATTTGGGGGTTTCCTTATAATATAAAATGTGATGCCCTTAATTCAAAACATTATTGGATAAAAAACGGCAAACAGTTATGTAGAGTGATAAAAGCAAAGTTTACTAATCTTCAGCTTGAAAATGTTGTTGGAGAATATTCAGAAATAACTATGATTTGGGGATTTCCCCATATTATTGAATTTAATATGTATAACACATTGATGGTTGTTGAGAAAAGATTTGAAACTGTAAAAGAGTTGAGAGAAGATATGAAAACTTTCAGTTCAATATCTGATATGGACTTTACATCATTTTGCAACGATATTTTTGCCGATGGTTGAGAGGATGAATATAAATGAATGTAAAGTTATTATCCGTGAAGGATAAGAATGGCAACAAAATGAAAAAGGATGATTTTACCTATGTTATGTATAACTACATAGGCTTTATAAAAGAAATCAACATTGGTGAATGTATGATAATAAATGACAATAACGCATACACAGTTTGCCATCGTTCAACCCCTGTGCAGAAAGTTATTTACACAAATGATAATAAAAAATGTTCTGTTGTCACCTTAAACTGTGTATATAATTTTGAGATTTTAGATGATGGCAAAAAAAGAAAGCCAACGGCCACATTATATACTCATATAAGATTTCATAACCGACTTCGTGAAGATACAAGAAATCCCGATGGGTATTTATATGCTTACGGTCATTATCGTACAAAAATATTTCCAAGCGAACTTCCTGAATGGTATGTTCGAGGGTATATGTATAAAACTCAAGGATATATGTCAGCCAAGGGTGTCAAATATCTTGTTTACGAGCCTAATTACACTATTGATAATCATTTATATAAATACGATAAATTGTTTATTTCGTATGACGAACCAATAACCCCTACTGTTAGTAAAAATGGATATGAATGGTTTGATGGATACAAATATGTGCTTGATGGGCCAACAATGGTAGATTTTATTGATGCAGCAGAAAAGTATTCTAACTATGATGTATCAGAAATTCGCAAGGAATTAGAGAAAAAGAAAGCGTGGTATTATGAGCGAAATCCCAAAGATAAGCGATGAATTAAAGTTTTATGATAATATACAGAATTTTTTTAAGGCCATTGAAAACAGACTTATTACATATTGGGTATATAAGAAAAAATTTACACCATACGACCAAGAAGCAAAATCTAAAGATGTTAGTATTTACGAAGAAAACTGTGGTGCTTCCGGCATGATTAAAGAAGTGGTTCTTCTTCCCGACAATGATATTCTGTTGGGGATTGCTCAAGATATGGAGCTTATAGACGATGAACGAAATTATTATATGGATTACTATAAACTTAGTGAAATTCATATTGTGTACAATCAATATCAAGAACAGGAGTACTTAAATGAAACATCTTAAAATACTTTTTAGATTAAATTTAGAAGAAAATATATATTTTGTTTTATACTTCGATGATATGATTGGTCGAAACGGATGTCTTGTTTATAAGGATGTTCCTAAAGCAACATCTGAATATGAGTTTGAGAAAAACATTAGTGAGTGTTTGAATTTTTATAATGAGTCTGTAGAGGAAAATATATCTACATCCGGGATGTGCTATGAAATTCCCCAAATCAATAAAATCTTTATGTTCTGTAAGGAAAATGATATTTATTCCGAAGACTTTTTCAATGCCTTTTTTGAATATTTCAGAGATACTATTGATTATGAAAAAATTAGATTTTGGATAAAGGAAGTCATTGAACCCCAAAAACCAAAGTTAGCGGAGAGAGTTTGTTATGATAAATAAGTTTAATATTGTTAAGGAAATCGTTTTAAATCCATTTATAGTATTAGTTATATATAACACTGATGATGTAAACACAAATGATGCTGTAATCGTCAAAAACAAGCCTCAGAGCCAATCTTTAGACGAATTTAATAACAGAGCTATTGAAACAATTTCAAGTGTTTTTATGCGAAGAAAAAGCGAAAACCGAACAGAAATAATGACATTTGAATTTGATAATGATTTTTATATTGCTGTTACTGATTGGTGCAATTCATTAAAAATAACACTTGAACAGCTTGCTTTTGCATTTGTTGAGTTCATATGTATAAAAGAAAACAGGGATGTTGTTATCCCTTGGATGAAGGAGTTGCAAAATGAACAACATTGATTTAGAAAAACTATATACGGTTACACGTGAAGAGTTCGGTGAGAACGTGGATGCTGTTCTTGACAAGGTTAAAGAAACAAGTCCTATTCTTATACGGAGTGAAGGCGAACCGGACTTGCTTTTATTTGATTATGAACAATATATGGAGTTATTTGGATTTCTTTATACTGAAGAACAAATTGCAGAAATTGAAGCAGGCTGTGCTTCTTGTGAAGGAAAGTAGTGTTGGAGGTTTTGTATGAGTAGTTGGGTTCGTATATATGGGACTATTTGTGTTCGACCTATGGGAAGAACTCAAGCTGAAAAATCATATATTCTGCAAACAGTTCTCGACCATCTTCCTTGTGTGTCCGGTAGTGAGAGCGATATGAAGCTCTATACCCAACTTAAAGATGGGTATAATTCTTCTTCATCGCACGATGAATTTGGAAGACTCAGTAATTTGCTAATAAATAGATATGATAAACATAGTATAAATGGTTGGTTACAGGTTCAAGATGAATATTTGTTAATAATAGATGCAGATTTAAGGGACAGGTATTATAAAGAAACCATAAGGGATTTTCAAAAGTGGCTCTGCCGATTATCCAAAAGAATAATGGTTGAAAACATATTGGTAAATATAAGTGGTTATTTCCCAAATGAAAATTTTTTAATTGCAAATAATTCACCATATACACTAATGTACGAACCGCCAACTTGGAGTCACATTAACTTTGATGGCGAACCTAATTGGTGCGAATATCTTATGTGGCAGGCTATGGATGAAGATGCACTTCCACGCATTTTAGGATATAAATACTATAATGATTCTGATAATGACAAGAAAGTTCAAGAATGGATAAAAAGATAAGTGAGGAATTAAAATGATATATTTTACAAGTGATTTGCATTTGGGACATAAGAATGTCTTGAAATTATGTAATAGACCATTTAGTTCCATTGAAGAAATGGATACTTGTCTTATTGATAATTGGAACTCAAGAGTGACGAATAATGATACAGTGTATATCCTTGGTGATTTAATGTTTAGGAACTCTGTTCCACCTGAAGAATATTTATCACAATTAAAAGGCAAAAAACATCTTATACGAGGAAATCACGACAGGGATTGGATGAAAAAGGTTGATATAAATGAATATTTTGTCAGTAATGAAAACCTGTCCTTTATTTCAGACGGTAAGCATCGTATTACAGTTTGTCATTATCCAATGATGTCTTGGCCGCATATGAGTACTAACGGTTATATGGTGTTCGGTCATATTCATCATAATACGGATGCTGTGTATTGGCCTATTATCGAACAATCAGAGCTTATGTTAAATGCAGGAGTAGATATAAACGGATTTAAGCCTGTTACCTTTGATGAAATGGTCGAAAATAATGTAAATCACAAAATCAAAACAGCATCCCATAGAATTGTCCGAGAGAATTTAGGCCTTTTTACAATGGCTGAGAACTTAAAAGAAAAGGTGGATGATTTATTGCCTGACAAATGATTTATGAGAGGAAGTTTGATATGAAAAAAGATACACTAAGCGAAATAAAATCAGAGATAAAATCAATAAAAAAAATATTAAAAAAGATATACAAAACTCTGATGCAGAAAGTCTTGAAGAGAATTTTTATGCTCTTATGGATTGTCATAATAGAATGAGAAACCATTTTAAAGAGTCTATATCTCAACTTAGCAGTGAAAATGAAGAAATGAGGGTGGTTGAATGATATATGTTATGTCAGACATCCACGGTAACAGCAGAAGATTTAACTCTATTATGGAGCAAATTAAGCTCAAAGACACGGACACTCTATATATTTTAGGTGACGTTATTGACCGTTATCCTGATGGCATAAGAATACTTAGAAAATTGATGAAGATGGATAATGTAAAAATGCTTCTTGGAAATCACGAATTTATGATGCTAAAAGCACTCAAAACTCAAGAAGATGATTTTTATAGTCCTTATGGTGGTTTGTCTTTATGGTATAGAAATGGCGGGAGAGTAACACATAATTATTTAAAACATATACGTAAAGATTTACGAAGAGAAGTTTTTCGTTATTTACAGGAGCTTCCGGTGAATATTGAAATTGAAGTAAATGACAAAAAATATCTTCTTGTTCACGGCGCACCTGAACGTAATTTCAGAAGAGCGCATGGTGATTATGAAACTTCAAAAGAATATGCGGTATGGCATAGGTGGAAAATCTTTGAATATGTTCCAGAAGAATATACTTTAATATTCGGACATACCCCCACCTTAAATTTTAATGATGTTGTTCCATTAGAAGTCTTTTTTGGCGATAATGCAATCGGTATTGATTGCGGCAGCGGATTTGGTGATGGAAGATTAGCTTGTGTTCGGCTCGATGATATGAAAATATTTTATTCAAATGAGGAAGGTGAAAATTTATGAGTGAAAAATTATATGCTCCCCAAGTGGATTATTATGTCAGTTGGATGGGACATCAAGATTATGGGTTCTCAAACAACCGAACTACATACGATGCAAAATCTTATGAAAACATAGATAAATTCTTTGAATTGCTTAAACAAATAAGTCCTATTTCAGATAATGGATGCCGAGAGCTATGGTTCTGCGTTGAAAAAGGAACGATAGATAAATTTGGAGATTATTTTGAATTACTTGATTGCGGTGAAGTTGAAAACTATCAAGAATTTGAAAATATGTGGAATGACAACTATCCCGATGAAAAGAAATGGTATCGTGTTGAAGCGCTTTATGATGAAAAAGTTGATTATAAGGTTATTGTTATAAATTATAAAGTTGTTATCGTTGTTGAACCCAATACCAAAAAGGGCTACGAAAATGATATTTCAGAATTTACGCAATGGCTTTGTGATGAAGCTGCAAATGCTATTACTGAAATGAAAAATGGCACTTATATGAATTTCATTAGGGATAATATTCCTGTTGTACACCGAACAGGAACGATTCTTCAAAAATATCTATGGGAACTCTACCCCGAAGACAAAGAAGATTTTTTCAGCGGTATTTCAGATGATGATATATTGGAGTTTATCGGATATGTCAATAAACAGCCAACAGAAACCCATAAACCCAAGGAAAGACTTGATAAAATGACTGCAAATGATTTCTTCAAGTTCTGTGCTATGGGATACAAGTCAATGGGTTATGAAGGATGTGAACTAAGCCCAAAAGAACAGTATAAAAAACACGCAGACGGACGTGATGATGGCCTTTTGGAACTTGAAGCTGATTCGCCTGAAGCGTTTAATTTGTGGCTTAATAAAAAAGATGGTTGGTTAGGTCATCCGTGGGAAGTTTGTAGAGGTGGAAATTCAACTCACATTTCACTTTATGCAAATAATGATGAAAATGGATATTATTTGTACTTAGCAGGTTCTTCTTACGGACGGACAAATGAAACAATAAAATTCTATTTAGCATTGTGCCGAGCAGGACTTCCGGTTTGGCTTAATGATGCTGAAATATTAGTTGAAAGAGTATTGGGAACTGAAAAAGTCGGGGTTGTTCCCCAAGGGATAATTCCAAAATACAGAAGTGAAGACTTCCCAAATGAAAAGGTGATTTCATATATGAATTTACCATATGAAGACACCGAACTTGTTGCTGAAAAATGTGTTTGGCAAGAAATACGAGAAGTAAAACTAATTGAAAAGGAGAACAAATAAAATGAAACTTGCAGAAGCCTTAATTGAAAGAGCATCACTGAAATCTACTCTTGAGCAAATCAAAAGCAGAATGGAAACAAACGTGAGTGTACAGGAAGGTAACACTCCGGCAGAAGATATTAACGAGCTTATGAGTACATATCTTGCAATTAACACGAAATTTACAGATTTGATTTGCAAAATCAATAAGACAAATCAAACAATTACCAACAGTTCCGGTACGACTCTTGCCGAACTGATTACACGAAGGGATAACTATAAGCATTTAGCAAAGGTTTATCGTGATTTGTACAGCGCAGCAACCTTCAGTCAACACCGATATGCAAGAAACGAAATTCTTCTTGTGAGAATGGTTGATGCGGCAGAACTTCAGAAGAAAATTGATGAATTTTCTAAAAATTATAGACAGTTGGATACAGAAATCCAAGGCATAAATTGGACTTCAGATTTAATTGAATAATTATTTTTGGTTAAGAGTTTATAAAAAGTGATATATCAAACTTAAAAGAAGAAATTTGAAAATTCTGATACAAGTTGCTAAGACCACAGCACTACCATACCTTACAATTCAGGGTCATACTGCTGACAAGTCACAACTTACAACTTAAAGTTACTACCGGATATATAGTTTTATACTCTCTTGGGTGGGTATGGGGATTTTTAATAAGGAGATTGACAAAATGGTTACAGAAGAATATATTTTAAGTAAAGGATATACAAAGTATCCTCCAACGCAGTTCGATAGCGATATTGTAAGTTGTAGGTTTCAAAAGTGTTTTAGAAATGAAAAAGGGAAAAAGTATTTTATAGATGTTTTGAAAATTGATAGACACTTCATCCCTTCCCATCAAAGGGATGAATATTGGAAGCCTTATTCTTTTGAATATGGCCTTCAGGTATCCGTTGGAGAAGACGAAAAATCAATAAATTTACAGTTTTTTAGTAGCTGGACTTTAGAACAGGTCGAAGAATTTGTTGAGGACTTTTTTACAAAGATGAAAATAAATTACTACGAGATAAATGATGTTCGACAGACCTTACCCGATACGGACAAATAAAGGTATCTTTGAAAAATGTCAAAAACCGCATAAATTGTATTGGAAAAATGTCACGGCAATAAAAAACACTTACAAAGT
>JAGAJK010000064.1 GCA_017626145.1 Clostridia bacterium | reverse complement strand
TTTTTCTATTAGATAAGCCTTTTTGCTCGAACGAACTTCGCCTAACTCGGCGTATCACATACGCCTTCGGGTACCTGTAAATGCCTTTGAACAGGCATTTACAGCTCAGTTCGTCCGTTCTGAAACATTTTTTCCTATTCCCTAACAAGGACTGTAAAAAATCGATGATTTTTTACAGTCCCTTTTGTTGATTATTCTTCTGTAGTTTCTTCTGCTGCTTCTTCAGTTATCTCTTCTTCAACAACTTCTTCAGCAACTTCTTCAGCAATTTCTTCTGCTGTTTCTTCTGCTGTTTCTTCAAATTCTTCTGAACGGCTTTCGCATTCTGCTCCGCAGGAAGCACAATCAAAGTCGCATTCATCTTCATCGTAATAATCCTCTTCGTCAAAGATAAGCTCTTCAAGCTTAGCTGTTTCCAAAGCACCTGCAAAACCGATTGAAGCGATAGCCGCAACAATTACACCTGAAGCTATAAGTATGTATTTAAGAACAAGCATTGCAGTATAGCTTGATGCATGTAACATACCCTGTGTAACAGAAGAATCAGATGTTATAATAAATGATCTGAACTGAGTTTCAGCATCGGGCACCTTAAGTAAAATTCCTACGAATATTGCGGCAACACCGACAAGTAACCATGCAAGGCTTACAATCGCCTTAACGCTTAATTTGTTGTCTTTCATTTTAATATTCCTTTCTTGCTTTTATTTGTTTCTATATTATCACATAATTGTGAAAATTTCAAGATATTATGCATTCTTTATATAGTTTATTAATTCGTCGGGGTGATTTATTACTATATCTGCTCCGTTTTCACGCAGCTCCTTTTCCTGACGGAAGCCCCATGTTACGCCTACGGTAAATGCACCTGCATTTTTGCCCGTTTTCATATCGGTACCTGTATCACCTGCGTAAATACATTCTTCCGGCAAGACACCAAAACTCTCCATTACGTCAAGAACAGCAGCAGGGTCAGGCTTTATAGGAACATTTTCACGTTGTCCGTAAACAATATCAAACGTGCCTTCAGGAAAGAAGTGGTCAACAATCTGCACGGTTGTTGAATGAGGTTTATTTGAAACAACCGCAAGCTTTAAGCCATTGCTTTTAAGAAATGACAAAAGCTCCTTAACTCCGTCATAAACCGAGGTTAAATATGTAAAATCGTTATCATAGGTGCTGTTATATTCATCAAGCACCTTTAAATAAACCTCTTCATCCTCGCAGTTGTTTTCCTTAAGCATACGTCTTACAAGATTTTTTGCACCGTTACCCACCATAATTTTATATTTTTCTTTTTCCACCGCTTTGAGACCGTACTTTTCCAAAGCACGGTTTGCAAAGTATGAAATTGATGATAATGTATCTGTCAAGGTGCCGTCTAAATCAAATATACACGCCTTATACATAATTCCCTCCGTAAAAATTTCCCGTACACAAATATGTACGGGAAATAAAATTCTTATCAATCGCTTGAATAAGGAAGAAGAGCGATGTGTCTTGCTCTCTTGATAGCTTCAGTAAGCTGTCTCTGGTGCTTTGCACATGTACCTGTAATTCTTCTTGGAAGAATCTTTGATCTTTCAGAAACAAATCTTCTTAACTTAGCAGTATCCTTATAATCGATAAATTCTGCCTTATCAACACAGAACTGACAAACCTTTTTCTTAGGTTTTCTTCTCTGAATTTTGTCTTTGTAGTTTTCTCTAACTTCTGACATTAGTTACACCTCCGTTTAAAATGGTAATTCATCATCCGGCACAACTTCAAAGTCCGGATTTGTCTGAGGCTGTTGTGCGTTATTCTGAGGATTTACAGGAGCCTGAGCAACAAAGCCTGTGCCTTCTCCTGCGTCACGCTTTGATTCAACAAAGCTTACTTCATCTGCAACAACTTCTGTTACATAATGTCTCTTACCCTCGTTATCGTCCCATGTACGGGTCTGAATCTGGCCGCATACAGCCATAGGTCTGCCCTTTGTAAAATACTTGGAAACAAATTCTGCAGTGCTGCGCCATGCAACAATATTAATAAAATCTGTTCCTCTTTCTTCACCCTGACGAGCGAACTTTCTGTCTACCGCTAAGGTAAAAGAAGTAACCGCTACGTTTGACGGTGTGTATTTAAGTTCAGGGTCTTTGGTTAATCTTCCGATTAAAATAACCTTATTAAGCATTTATTCTACCTCTTATCTTTCATCCTGGTTGATTACGATGTATCTGATGATACCGTCAGTAATCTTGAACTGTCTGCTTAATTCAGCAGGGAATGATGCGTCTGCAGTAAATTCCACGAGAACATAATAACCCTCTGTCAGGTAGTTAATAGGATAAGCAAGTCTTCTCTTTCCCCAGTCGTCAACCTTAACGATTTCACCTGAGTCTGCGATTAATGACTTAAACTTTTCAACCAATGCTGCAACCTGTTCTTCGCCCTTTGTTACGTCGATAACAAAGATTGTTTCATACTTATGAGTTTTAACCATTTAAAAACACCTCCTTCTGGACTCTGACTTGCGATTTACACGCAAGTAAGGATAATGTGCAAATTTGCACTAGTACATTATACAACTAATTATAAAATTTGTCAAGTATTTTTATGCGTTATTCTGTCTGTCGTATTTTTTGCCGTGTATATCTTCCAGGGTTTCGATATGATTAAGTGCACTTCCTGTACCTACAGCAACACAGCTTACGGCATCGTTGGCAACCTCTACCTTGATACCTGTTTCTCTCTGGAGAAGTAAATCAAGACCGTAAATAAGGCTTCCGCCACCTGTTAACAATATTCCTCTTGTACTGATATCGCCGATTAATTCAGGCGGAGTATTTTCCATAACCTGATGAATTGCTTCGCAGATCTGTGAAACAGGTTCTTCCAAAGCTTCAAAGGTTTCATCTGAAGTAATTGTAATTGTCTGTGGAAGACCGGTTACTAAGCTTCTTCCCTTAACTGTACAGCTTATTGTTTCATCTCTGAAATATACGCTTCCTACCTGCTTTTTGATTTCTTCAGCGGTTCTTTCACCGATTGCGATATTATATTTCTTTTTAAGGTACTTGACAATTGCTTCGTCAAACTTGTCCCCTGCTACCTTAATTGATTCAGATGTAACAATTCCACCCAGAGAAATTACTGCAACATCGGTTGTACCGCCGCCTACGTCAACAATCATTGAGCCGTATGGCTTTGAAATATCGATGCCTGCTCCGATTGCCGCTGCAATAGGTTCTTCAATAAGGTGTACTGAACGTGCACCTGCGTGGAGAGTTGCATCTATTACCGCTCTCTGCTCAACCTCTGTTACTCTGCTTGGTACGCAAACAATAACACGTGGCTTGAACAGCTTTGAGGAATTTACCTTTTCAAGAAAATACTTAATCATTTTCTCTGTTGTTTCATAATCCGAAATTACACCGTCACGAAGCGGTCTTATAGCAACAATATTACCCGGAGTTCTTCCGAGCATTTCCTGTGCTTCAAGACCAACCTTAACTACCTTACCTGTAGTCTTTTCAATTGCAACTACAGAAGGTTCACGGATTACAATACCTTTATCTTTCACATAAACAAGAACACTTGCTGTTCCTAAATCAATACCTATGTCATTACCAAAGCCTACAAGCTTTTTTAAAAATTCCAACATTTTTTTATTCCTTTCTAAAATTACAGATAACTATACATTTTAATTATAACCTATATTTTCAAAAAATCAACTGTTTTTTTGAAAATTATTGCGTACTTAATAAAAAAGTGTTATAATATCAACAAAGGATTTGATGAAAATGAGTATAAAGGAAAATATAGAACGCATCAGAAAAATTACAGACGAAAAAAATGCTCTTCTGCTTGTTGTAAGTAAGTATCACACGGAAGAAGAGATTATGGAATGCTACAACGCAGGCATTCGTGATTTTGGTGAAAATAAGGTTCAGGATATGGTAGTTAAAATGGAAAATCTTCCCAAAGACATAAACTGGCATCTTATAGGTCATCTTCAGAAAAATAAGGTTAAATACATAATCGGCAAAACAAAGCTTATCCATTCGGTGGATTCGGTGGAGCTTGCACAGGAAATTTCCAAAAGAAGCGAAAAGGAAAATGTTGTAACCGACTGTTTAATTCAGGTTAATTCAACAGGCATTGACGAACGTTTCGGCGTGCCTTACGAAAATTTGGGCGAGTTTCTGGAAAGCATTTCAAAAATACCTAATATAAATGTGAAAGGCTTAATGGGAATGGCTCCCATAACAGATAACCCCGCACCCTTTTTTGAAGAGCTTAAAAAGGCTTTTGATACGTACAATGGAAAATATTATACCGACGGTATTCTTTCCATGGGGATGAGCGGTGATTTTGTTGATGCATTAAACTGCGGCAGCACGTTGGTTCGTGTTGGCAGTAAGATATTCGAATAGAAAGGACGACAGAAAATGAAATACGTTATAATTTTAGGTGACGGTATGGCAGATTTCCCAAATGAAAATTTAGGAAACAAAACCCCTCTTGAATGTGCCGTTAAACCAAACATTGATGCTCTTGCCAAAAAAAGCTTTGCAGGTATGGTTAAGACTGTTCCCGACGGTATGAAGCCGGGAAGCGATGTTGCCAACCTTTCAGTTATGGGTTATGAACCCGATAAGTATTATACAGGACGTTCACCATTGGAAGCGGCAAGTATAGGCGTACCTTTAGAGGATACGGACATTACATTCCGTGTTAACCTTGTTACTCTTTCAGATGACGAAGTGTACGAAGAAAAAACAATGGTTGACTATTCTTCCGATGAAATCACCACCGAGGAAGCAACAATTTTAATAAATGACCTGGCAAAGGAACTGAATACCGACACATTACAGCTTTACCCCGGCTTTTCCTACAGACATATTTTAGTATGGAAAAACGGAAAGCTTACATTTAATCTGACACCGCCACACGATATTTCCGACAAAAAGGTTACAGAACATCTTCCAAAAGGAGAAAACTCCGATGTTCTTTTCGGACTTATGAAAAAGAGTGTGGAAATACTTAAAAATCATCCCGTTAACCTTGACAGAATCAAAAGAGGTCTGCGTCCTGCAACAAGTATGTGGATATGGGGAGAAGGTAATAAAACAGTTCTTCCTGCATTTGAAAGCCTTTATAATGTAAAAGGTGCTGTTGTTTCTGCTGTTGACTTAATCAAGGGTATCGGCGGAAGTGCTAAGCTTGAAGTTGCCGAGGTTGAAGGTGCAACAGGTAATATTCACACCAATTTTGACGGCAAAGCTCAGGCTTCCCTTGAACTTTTAAAGAACAACGACTTTTTATACGTTCATCTTGAAGCGCCCGACGAATGCGGCCACAGAGGTGAGATTGAAAACAAGGTAAAATCAATCGAAATAATTGATGAAAAAATCGTTAAGCCGATTTACGATTACCTTAAAAACAGCGGTGAAGATTTTAAAATTGCAATCCTTCCCGACCATCCAACACCACTTTCGATCAAAACTCACGTTTCCAACCCCGTTCCTTTCATAATATATGACAGCACCAACGAAGTAAACGGGATTGACTGTTACACAGAAAAGAACTGTGAAAACACAGGAAACTACCTTGAAAAGGGTAAGGAAATAGTAACATTACTTTTTAAATAAAAATAAGGAGCTGTAAAAATCGAGGATTTTTACAGCTCCTTTGTTGTTTTTTTATTCTTTTGAATTATAAATTTCTTCTGCCTTACCACGATAATCGTAGTAGTTCTGCGAAACATACTTTTCGCCGTTAAATTCAAATGTTGACATACCTGTCAGCAAAACCTCGTCTTCCCTTTCGAATATTTCAGACTTAAATACGATATTTTTCGCACCATGTGCAGATGCTGAAAATTTATACGAATTTTCAAACGATACTGTATAAAAATCCGAGTCTTTAACTTCTTTATGAGGCAGATACGCATATGCACGCAATACCTCGTTAAAAACGATTGCTGTGTCTTGTGTCTTTTCATCAAAGGATATAATCTGCATATTTTCCAATGTATGACCGTTTCCGGAATCATCGGTAATCAAAACCAACTGTTGCTTTCCGTTATCTAAAGCATCAACTATTTCATAGGAGATCATCAAACCGCCTTGTGAAAAGATTTCTTCATTATTTTCATCAAATATCCCGATAATATCCCGAAAATCCAGTTCGTAGCCCATATCAATTTTAATCAACAATTCATCTTGTACTGTTGATAAAAATTTAATTTTTTCCACAGTATAACTGATTTCATTAATATTACTTGTGTTTTCCACATATTTTTTTATGAAATTATCTATATCTATCGAATTTTCATTGTTATTTTGAAAATCTGTTAAAAAGTCTTCATATACATTTTTATTGTTCGTATCCTTTACTGCAGATACAACCCTCTCTTCTGCGTTGTTCTCTTTTATAACCTCTTTAGTGCTGCATCCCGAAACGATTAACATCGTTATTAAAACAGCAATTATTACCCGCTTTATTATCTGCACCTACTTTCAATCTGTATAATCATTCCACTAAATTAATAATAAACTAAATAACATTATAATAGTAATTTTCGCTACTGTCAAGAAACCGGTTTCAGACATTATAAAAAGATATAATAAATCTGCGGAAATTAAAAATTTTCCGCAGATTTGTCAATTTAATGTTTAATTGTTTTTTTCTTTTGAACCTTCTTTTTATTGCCTTTAGTATCCATTATATAAACATTACTTAATGTATTTTCAAGGCCCTGACGGAAGGATTTTATATATTGTGCACGAAGGTCTGCCTGTTCAGCCTTTTCTTCCTCGGTAAGACCTTCTTCTCTTGACTTTTTAGCAAGAAAATTTATTCTCTTTAACAATTCCTGTGTCATACTTTCACCTCTTTGGGTATTGTATCATAAAAAGGTGAATTTGTAAAGGTTTATGCCAGATATGGCTCGTCCCAAAGCTTAAGAGTCTGCCCCAGTCCTGCTTTCTTTGCGTTTTCATAAAGCTCATAGCCCCAGCCTACATCCCACACAGGCATACCGCTTGCTATAAAGCAGATTTTTTCATCGTCGTTTTCACGTCCCTTTGCAGAACCGCATATTACGTCGCCAAGGCTTATACCTTCAGTAATTGGCGGTAATTTACCCTCAAACATCATACGGTAAATCTGAACACCGATACCGTTAATAAAACGTTCATTTTCCGGAAGCATCATATGTTCATCGTAATAAACCTCGTGCATTTTCGTGTTGTCCCAGATTACCTTCGATGTAAGGAAATACTCTTCATCAACCTTACCTCTTCCCGTAAAAATAAGAAGTGAGCCTTTTTTAAGCCATTCGTTCTTCAATTCAATGGGCTTTACGGAAGAGGCGGCAACACTTACAATATCCCCGGCTCTAACAGCCTCCTCCAAAGATGTAGTAGCTCTGCCTTTAATATTGTACTTCTCGCTCATTTCCTTTGCCATTTTTTCCGCCTTTTCAATTACAAGGTCACAAACAACTATTTCTTTAAGTTTTTTTGCTTCCGTTGCAATTCCCTCAAAGCAAGCTGCACTAACCGGACCTGCACCGATGCAGGAACAAACCTGTGCATCTTTACGTGCAAGATGACGCACGCCAACACCGGGAACACAGCCTGTACGAACTGAGCTTATAACATTACCCGACATAAGTGCCAAAGGCTCGCAGGTATCGGCATCATTAAGCATAACCATTAAAATTGAACGTGGAAGTCCACGTTGTGGATTTATAATATTTGAACCGTACCACTTCTGTCCTGCCACGTTAAATCTTCCGCCAACATATGCTGGCATTGCCATAAAACGTCTGTCGGGAGCATCAAGCGGCATATTTGGGAATGGACTTTCCTTTGGAAACTTCATCATAATACCGTGAGAATTGTGCTTATCTCCACCCATAACGTAATCTCCCACACTTAAAAGACGGAAAATCTCTTCCTCCACATCGATGCAACGTGCATAATCAAGTGCACCTGCTTTTATTATATCTTCCTCGCTTAAATAGAGAAACTCTGTTTTTTTACCCATTGTTATCACTCCGTAAAAAATTATTTAATACATTTTTATACAATAATGTATTATTTACTTTTTATTGAATTATAACAGACTTTTTCTTTAAAGTCAACGGGCAAACGGCATTTAACCGTAAAATTCTAAAAAATATTTTTGTAGTAAATACTACAAAACAGTTGATTTTTCTTTTTTTATACTGTATACTTAAATAATCGGAGGTGTTTTTATGAATATAGTTAATACAATCAAAGAAAACCTTGACGGTATGACAAAATCGGAATATAAGGTTGCCGTATATTGTCTTTCCAACCTTAAGGATTTTGCTTTTGACACACTTGATACCATTGCAGAAAAAATAGATATAAGTACTACATCTGTTATACGTTTTTGCAGAAGGCTTGGGTTTCCGGGCTATAAAAGCTTTCAGGAGGAAGTGCGTTCCGGCTTTAAATATGAACCCGATTTACCCGATAAATTCAAAAGAAATTTAAAAAACACCGACGGCAATAATATATTTTCAAAAGCAATAGAAAAGGGTATATCCTGTATTGAAAAAACCTTTTCCGAGTTACCATACGAAAGATTTTACGAATGTATTGATATTCTTGGGAAGGCAAACCGTGTGTTTTGCTTCGGTATGAAAGAATCTTTTGCACTTGCTCATTATGCATACACAAGATTCCTTACTGTAAGAGATAATGTGTTTATGCTGAGTGCAGGCTATAACGGCGAAATCGAATCAATTTTAAGTCTTAATGAAAAAGATGTATGCGTTGTGTTTCTTTTTCACCGCTACACAAAGCAATCCCTCAAAATACTTGAGGTTCTGAAAAAACAGAATGTCCGTATTATTCTGGTAACATCACCGCCATTTGATACAATTGAAGGAAAATCGGATGTTCTTATTCCCTGCTACGTTGATGTGGACGGAATTAAAAATTCTGCTCTGTCTCCTGTTTGCCTTGCCGACTGCCTTTGCAATACACTCGCAACTGTTGGTGGTGAGAAAACCCTCGAATATATGAAAAAATCGGAACAACTTTTCAAAGACTTTATTTTTTAGGTGCATTTTATGAAGAAACAATTTATTAAAGGATATATTTGTGTAATCGCAAGTGCCGTTATTTTCGGCCTTATGCCCCTTATGGCAAAATTCATTTACCAAGAGGGAGTAAATCCCCCCACATTGGTAATTTTAAGAAATATTATTTCAATACCGTTTCTTGCTGTTTTGGCTTTTTTAACCAAAGCACCCTTAAAAATAAATAAAAAGGCTTTGCCGAACATCAGTTTAATTGCGGTTATGGGGTGCTGTGTAACTCCGCTTTTACTCTTTTATTCTTACAAACATATACCATCAGGAACTGCTACGGTTTTTCATTTTATTTATCCTGCTGCTGTAGTTATAGGTGAATTCGTATTCCTTAAAAGCAAAATAAAAGCCACACATATTATAAGCGTGCTTATATGTGTGGCAGGTATTTGTCTTTTTTACAACCCCAATGATAAAATTAATCTTTCAGGAAGCTTGCTTGCTCTTTTATCGGGATTTACTTATGCAACTTATGTGCTTTTACTTTCAGGCTTCAGACATAAAGAAATTTCAGGCTTTACCTTTAGTTTCTACGTTGCTTTAATTTGCAGTATTGTTATGATGATAATTTGTATTATAACAAAACAACTTATGCTTCCTGTTTCATTAAAAGGCTGGTTGTGGGCAGTAATTTTTGCAGTTTCCCTTAATGTAGGAGCAGTTGTGCTGTTCCAGAAAGGAACATTTTTAATAGGTGGTTCGAGAGCATCAATTCTCAGTACATTCGAGCCCATAACAAGTATTTTTGCAGGAATTCTTATATTTAACGAAGCCATTAACGTTTTTACAGCCATAGGAGCTCTTCTTGTCATAACTGCAAGTGTTTTGATTGCAACAAGCGATATGAAAAAATCTTAATAAAAAAAGTCTCCCGTGTTTTCTCATTACACGGGAGATTTAATTTATTTTTCAAGCACCTTTACAATTTCACCCACATAAAGCTTGTGAATATCGTTATCAGGATACATCTGTTCAGCAAATTCTTTGCATACAAAATTTTCCTTTTCAAGCATCTGTGAATAAAGCTTTTTACAGATTAATACAAGCTCTGCTTCTTCAAAATAAGGGGCATTGTCAATGCTGACTGTAAGATTATGTTTTTCTATCTTATCAACATTTCTTCCAGACTCTTTTCCGCAAGCGGTTAAAACATCTTTTTTCGAAGCATCAAAAAAGCACAGCGAATAATATTCGCCCTGTTCCAAAAATTCATAGGTGTATCTTGAAGGGCGTACAACAATATATGAAACATCCTTACCCCACAGTTCACCAAAGCCACCCCAGCTTGCGGTCATTGTATTAACCTTATCCTCTTTCTGAGCTGTTATTAGCATCCACTCTTTGCTTAGCTTTTCTATAAGATTGCCGCTAATTTCAGTTGCTTTTATTTCTTTGAATTCTGACATTTTCAACCGTCCTTTTCAATATTATTTTTTCTTACCATTATACTACCGTAAACTTTATATTATGCCAAGGCATTTTCGTTATTTTTCCTGAAATTATGTAAACCAACACTACTCTTTATAAAAATATTTCCCTTTAAAATGCTATATTTCCAAACCTTATTTTGGTGGATAATTTAACAAAATTTAATATTCAGGTTGTGGATAATGTGGATAACTTCGTGGATAACCTTAAAAACACAGCTTTTGCGTGTGGATAACTTTTTCTCAGGTTTTCACAAAATAATAAATTATGTAAACTATTGATTCTAATCACCTTTCCGGCTTGTGCATCCATATAAAAAAGCAAATTTTCAGGATGATTTTACCACCCGGTTAATACAAATCATCTTCTTCGTAACGGCCTTCAAGCAATCCGATAACCTGGTTATCCTTAAAATAGCCCTCTTCCACTAAAGATATACTTCCTGAATCACAGGTTATTATCGCATCATAAATATATGACCTTACAGCCATAACGCCTTTGTTTATTTCATTAAGAAGATTTAAGTCATCTGAAGACGGTATAAGTCTGCCTGAAGGATGATTGTGACCTACCACAATATACTTCGCTCTTAACAGTACTATTTTTCTGAACAGCTCTTCGAGATAAACAACAACCGAAGAACCGGTACCTTCGGCAATTTTCTCTATAGTAATAATTCCTTTTTTATTATTCAGAAATATGCAGTATACACACTCAGTCTTTCTGCCAAAGCAAAGTGCATGTACATAATTCTTAGCTACCTGACGGTTGTTTAAACATCTTCCCGGTGTGGACATTTGTTCTAAAAATCTTCTTACAACTTCCCTGTAGCCCGCCAGAAGGGTTGCAACAGTATCAGTAAAACCTTTCATTTTCAGCTCGTCTCTGGTTGCGTTAATTACATTACTTACCGAACCAAAGGCTATTATAAGAGATTTCGCAAGAGGCTTTGTATCCTTTTGCGGATAAGCACTAAAAAGCATAAATTCAAGAAGCTCATAATCCTCGAAATATTCAATTCCGCCTTCTTTGATTTTTGCTTTTACTCTTTTTCTGTGTTTCAGATAGCTGGGAGTATCCTTGCCTGAATCGACTTTTTTCTTTAGCTTGGCGGCATTTTTAGTTTCAGATATTTTGTTAATTTCATCCTTAAATGCCTCGTTAAATTCTTCTTCAAGTTGCTTGGTTATGTCAATATCCATTAAAAATCCTCCCTTCCAATAAAAAAACGGCTTAGAACAAGCCGTTGTGGTGACTCTAAGGAGACTCGAACTCCTATTACCGCCTTGAGAGGGCGATGTCCTAACCGTTAGACGATAGAGCCATAATATTATTTTTCAAGTCCGCTTACGACTTGTACCGTATTATTATACAACGAATCTGCTTAAAAATCAATACTTTTTTCAAATTTAATTAAAAAGCAGGTTTGAAAAAGATTTTCAGACCTCAGACTGTCGAAAAAGTCGTTCTACCGCAAGCAGAATTATTTTTTTGAATTATATTAATTTATAGTTTTAATTATTCAAATTTAATAATACTACTTAAAAATGCCTATAAACATCGAGTTTATAGGCATTTTGCTTGCTT
>JAGAJK010000063.1 GCA_017626145.1 Clostridia bacterium | reverse complement strand
GCGAATTATAAGCTATGACATATTGGAGCTTGGCGAACAGATGAAATCAATCGGTCTTTTGATTATGCTCGATAACATTATGAACCGTGTAATCGAAAACAGAAAGAAAGGCAAATATACAAGAGTTTACATTGACGAAGCACACTTATTCTTCAAGAATCAGTATAGTGCAGAGTTCTTGTTAAAGGCTTGGAAGCGTTTCAGAAAATACGGCGGTCTTTTAACGGGTATCACACAGAATATATCCGATTGTCTGCTCAATGAAACTGCAAGAGGTATGCTATCCAATAGTGAATTTCTGCTGATGCTCAATCAATCGCCTTCAGACAGAAAGGATTTATCGGAACTCTTAAATATTTCTGATACACAGATGAGTTATATTACAAACGCAGGAGCCGGACGTGGACTTATCAAAGTCGGTGGTTCTATTGTGCCTTTTGTAAATGACTTTCCAACTGACACAGAACTCTACAAGCTTATGAGTACTAAATTATCTGAGTAATCGGATAATTTGGTTTATTTCAGGTAATTGATTATCCGACATAAATAAGAAAACACGGTTATATTGCCGTATTTCTTAACATCTCCTTGAATAACCATTTCGCTCCTGTATAATTAAATTGTGAGATTCACAATAAATTACAGGAGGTTTCCAAATGGAAAATAATATTAAATCATTAAAATATCTAATAGATCACCTAAATGAATTATTAGATAAAGAAGCTTACACAGCAAGTACCAGAAAAGATATGAATTTTATACTTGATGCTTTATCAGTATATATGCAAAATCGTAATCTTACCGAGTACACTGCAGATGCAGGCAAGCAGTTTGTTGAGTATTGCGATAAAGTTTTAAAAGTTTGCACTTCAAGAATATCCCGTGCCAAAAATATTACTGAAAAACTTAATCGCATAAGCCAAGGTATGGATGGGCGTGCCGCTTTAATTCCCGGAAAACGCACAGTTGTAAATCTGCCACAAAGTTTAAAAAATATATTGGATTGTTATATTCAATTTTGTAAAGAAATCGGTAATGATTTTTCTACTGTTGATTACAAACATTGGCTTTGTAGCAGGTTTTTAAAATCAGTTAGTGACGCAGGCTGCTTTAACATAGAAGAATTGAACAGTCATATTGTTCAAATAGCTTTTTTGTCAATGGGTGGATACATGCGTTATTGGCAAAAACTAAGTCCTTTTTTTCACTTTCTTTACGAACAAAATCTTACAAAGCAAGATTTCTCAAAACTAATACAAAAGTGCATAATACCACAACCTCATCCAACCACGTATTCGATTGAAGAAATTCGTAGATTGGAAAGTTCTTTTGATTTATCCGTAAAGAATGATATTAGGAATTATGCTATCACGCTACTTATGAGTAGATATGGAATCAGAGCTTGTGATGTTGCTGCACTAACTTTTGAAAATGTGGACTTTTCAAATAACCGCATACATTTCATACAACAAAAAACAGGTGAACCGTGGGAAGCAGTGCTACTTCCTATTGTTAAAACAGCTCTTGAAAACTATATTACATATGTACGCCCATCAATATCAAATTGCAATAACATTTTCATTTCAGCACCCCATCCCTATACAGCAATTAAAAGTGGCACGATAAATACAATGATAAACAATCAATTCAGGAAAACCGACATCAATATTACCGAGAAAAGACATGGAAGCAGAACCTTACGTTCATCAATTGCAAGTAATATGGTTAATGACGGCATATCAACAGAAGTGGTTCGTAATGTGTTGGGACATAGTAGTAAATATGCTATTAGGCATTACACAAAAATAGATATTGAAAGTATGCGTATATGTCCACTTTCAGTTCCTACACCTGATGGCATTTTTAAAGAGCTACTATCAAGAAAGGTGGTTGATTTCAATGTTTAAAAGTGTTTTAGCAACAGAAATATCATCATTTCTTGATATGCGGTTCCATACAATGAGTAAAAAAACATACGAATATGATGTTTACACAATGACCTTTGTAGATAAATATCTTTTTGAAAATTGTCAAAGCAAAATACTTACAGAGGACATTATCAACTCTCTCATTTGTTCTTTTTACGGAAGTAGCAAAACGGTAATGAATAAAGTTGCGATTATCAGAAGTTTTGTGAAACATCTTAACACAGCCGGTAATCAATCATTTCTGCCACATTCACCAAAGGTGAAATCAAACTACATTCCATATATTTATTCTGATAAAGAAATGGAGCAGATATTTTATTACGCTGATAATCTCCCCGTAAAATCGCCTTCACGGGCTCATCCGTATTTGTCTGTGATGATGCCTATGTTATTGAGAATTTTATATGGTTGTGGAACAAGGTTAGAAGAAACTCTATCCTTACAAAGAAAAGATATTGATTTCAGAAAGAATACAATTTTTCTCAAAACCGCAAAATTTTCAAAGGAAAGGTTAATCCCCGTCCACGAAACATTAAGTAATATTTTAAAAAGATACTGTCTAAGGATAGGAATAATGGACAAACCCGATGAATTTCTTTTTCCATCTCAAATATCAGGGCAACATTTTTCAAGACGGCAAGCATTAACTTGGTTTGATACCATTTTAAAGTCTGCTAATATTGCCCAAGATGAAGATGGGAAGAAAAAAAGAGGTGCTTGCATTCATTCTTTGCGTCATGTTTTTGTGATAAACAGTATGCTTCAATTAGAAAAACTCGGTCATTCTGTTGATGTAAACGATTTGCTTTTACCAACATATTTAGGACACCAATGTCTGATTGACACAGATAAATATATGCGTTTTTCAGGTCTAAATCATCCGGAGTTTGAAAAAAACTTTAATGATTTCACAAATGGCATAATCCCAAAATTGGAGGTACATTATCATGAGGAGTAAAGCAAATTTAGACTTTTTTACATTATTAGAAAAGTTCTTCTCTGAGTATTTACCCACAACAATAAATGCCAGTGTACACACGATCAAGTCTTACAAATGTGCATTTAGACTTTTGTTGCAATTTTTGAATAACGAAAAGAATATATCAACAGCACAAGTTTCATTTGAAGTTTTGACCTTTGACATTCTTAATGAATTTTTTGATTGGCTATCCAACAATCGCAATAACAGCAGAGTCACAATGAAGCAAAGGATGGGAGCATTAGCTTCATTTGCAGATTATTCTCAAAGCAGAAACTTAGAAGCAACATATGGCTTTTGGAGTGGTCTGTCAAAAATCTCAAAAAAATCATTCAGGCGGGTTAAGTCCAAAGAACGTTGTTCATTTACACGTAGGGAATTAGAAATATTATTTTCATTGCCCGATGTCAATGAGAAACTTGGATTTAGAGATTTTACCATCTTGGTTGTTATGTACTCAAGCGGTGCTAGAGCACAAGAAATATGTGATTTGAGATATCAAGACATAACCTATGACAACAACGGTACTGCCATATTGAGACTTTTTGGAAAAGGAAACAAATCACGACGTGTTAAGCTTACGACAGACGCTACGGATATATTAAACAAATATATTCGGTCTTTGCGAACACCTATTACTTGCTCTAACCATGTATTCTCAAGCCAAAGAAATGAGCATATATCTGTTTCCTGCATTGAAGAAATATTTGCGAAATATGTAAAGCGTGCAAAAGAGCAACATCAAGATTTGTTTTGTTCCGGCAGTTATACACCTCATGTCATGCGTCATACAACAGCAACACATCTGATAGAAGCAGGTGTACCACTTGCCGTTGTAAAGAATATTCTTGGTCATAGCTCTATTCAAACCACACAAGTTTATGTAGAAATTACTCAACAAACTATTAATAAATCAATGGAGATGTGGAATCATAAATGGTTCCCGACAGATAACATAAACGAAAATGTGTTATCTGCCGAGAAAAAATCAATTCCTGAATTTTTATTTTAATAAATGATTTAGTTATTCGAGAAGTTTATATTGTATTTACGTTAGAATGCGATATATTTTATGCTTCTCGAATAACTCATTTATCCGAATAAACAAAACCGGGAGAAGGCTAATATGAAAAATCAAAAGTTTAATTCAAATCTTTGCCCTAATTGTAAAACAGGTGCAGACAGTTTGCTATTGGATAGCAAAGAGCCGAACTGTCCTTATCTTCACTTGCATAATGGGCAAAGTTGCATAATGTTCAAACAATTAAAAAACAAGGAGGAATAAAACTATGAGAGCTTATTCAAGAAATCAGTTCGCAGAACTTGATTTTGACGGAAAAGAATATGAGTTTAACGAGCAGGAAGGCACTTTCACGGGTACACTTGTCTGCAAGAAATGGGGCAAAAAAAGTAACATAATTGCCTATGTCGATTTTGATGACGGACGAAAGATAATGACTACTGCTTTCGCAGAACCGGGCAATTATCTTGGCATCCCTGAAATACCAATGGGTTCAATAGTAAAGCTTACCTTTGCTTCAAATAAAAGGCACAATGTTCGCCTGAAATCAGTTGAAGTAATTGAATAATTATCATATCGGGCAGAGTGTAAAAGCTCTGCCCGTAATTTATGGAGGTCAATATGAGAAACAAAGAAACTGAAAAGCTTTTTAAGCTTGCTTATACGGATGCGATGACGGGTGTATATAACCGTAACGCATACGAAGAAAAGCTTGAAAAACTCAATAAAGCAAATGCAAGACTTGATAACATAATGGTTGTCATTGTGGACCTTGACAAACTTAAATGTATAAACGATACATACGGACATCGCACGGGTGACGATGCAATAAAAACAGTTGCCGATTGTATTATTAAAACTGTTGGCAAAAAGGCTGACATATATCGTATCGGCGGTGATGAATTTGTTTGTATAGCAGAAAGAGATATTTCTTCTTACATTGCCGAATTAAGAGATTTAATCAGTTTTGTAGGAAAGGAAAAACTGTATCCTCTTTCTGTTTCGCTCGGATATTCAAGGTTTGATACAAGGAAAGACAAAACCATTGATGACCTTATCAAACATTGTGATAAGAAATTATATGATGCTAAAAAAAGAAAAGCTTAATATGCGGAGGTGATTTGTTTTGAGTGAAAAAGACATCAAGACGAAACCCAAACAATCCCCAAAGTCAAAAGGTTCTCCCAATATGCCGAAAGTTGCGGTCAAGAGCAAAGATGCAGTAGTAAATACTGTTAAAGATGCAAAAGCCGTGATGAAGGATACACTTGTAAAGAAAGCAGTTGAATCAAAGCTCGGAACAGAACAAGGATATTCCGAACCTCAAAAAGCAGACACAGAAGCTTCAGAACAAGTTGAAAGTGCTGCTTATACAACTGCCGATACAGTTTATCATAAGGGCAAGACTTTTACGCAAAACAAAGTCAAAGAACAAATACAAAAGGTTAAGACACGGGAAAATGAAACACCCGAAAATCAGGAACTTACACCGGAAGAACCTGAAACTCCTGACAAAGAACCAAAGACGGTTGAGAATGAGCCTAAAACGGACGAAAACGCCCCTAAAACGAAGGAAAACTATAATGCCAACGAACAACCTTCAGGAAACGAAAGAGCCGTAGAACAAGCCAAAAGCAAGGCTCAGGAAAAAGCAACTGTCAAGACTAAAGAGGAATATTTGAAATCTCAAAGCGAAACATCTTCTCACGGTGTTAAGACAAAGGAAAACTATATAAAACAACATACACCTGAAGATGCAACAAAAGGTGTTAAGGGTAAGGAGCCGTTAAAGGCTCCTTCTTCTTC
>JAGAJK010000062.1 GCA_017626145.1 Clostridia bacterium | reverse complement strand
CAAGACTTTCTTACTGGAATGAATTGTCTGTTTTGCTTTCCGTAATAACATTTTTTGTGGCTCTGTCTCTTTGCTTTTCTCTCTCCTCTGACAATCTTGATAAACTATCATATTTTTGCGCTAATTCAAAACGTAAACGTACCTCTAAACTGATCGCTTTTTCTCTTGCTAATTAAGTGTACGCATATGCCCAGTGAGGGAGCTTGCCCGTTATATGAATAGAAACCTGCTAAGAAAAATCAATCGGCAAAATAGCCAAAGTTGAGGTGTTGAAAACTAAGCTGCAGAAAAGCAGTGTTGAAAACAGGGCATAAAAAAGCTGACAGATGAAAGCAGAGTTTCAACGCCAGAAGTGTATGCACTTTCGGAAAACTTACAGCTCGGAGTATCGTTCCATGACCCTTCCGTAGTAAACACGCAGGAACTTGTTTAAGCCTGCAATCATGGCTTCCTTGCCGCATTTGCCTTCGCTGCGTTTCTTCTGTATAAAGTCATAGACGGAATCGTCAGCAGGCTTATGCTTGATAAGTGACTGCATGATCTCATAGCCGGTCTTACGAAGGTAGGAGTTGCCTCGTTTGGATATCTTGCGTTCTGAAGCATTGAACGTTCCCGATTGATAAGGCGGAGCAACTCCGACCAGTATGTGATGCCAAAGGATGCAATGCGAACAGCGTCGATCTTATCGGTCTTGGCACGGCGAATGCTCTGTGCGCAGAATTTCTTCATTCGTAAAGCATTGACACAGCAAACAAAAATGCCGTGGGATGAAAGATAAGAGGCAACAGGCAGGTGATAATGCCCCGTATCTTCTAAAACCACACGAGTTTCCTCGTCAAATGAATTGATAAGAGAAACCAAAGCATCCAGTTTCTCAACAGCGTGATCTATTTCAAAAGGCGGTTTGACAACTTCGCCACCCGGCTTGAGGATGCAAACTGTACTTTTACCTTTTGAAACATCAATGCCTACACTGATCATAATGATACCTGCTTTCTGAAAAAATTTGTAATGTTTCCGCTCAGGAGCTTATTAAAATTCATTTTGGTTTGTGACGCGAACGCTGCGTTCTAAGGAATGGTCGTCAGTCCATTACCTTCTCATTATACTAAAATAAGCATAGCCTGTCACCACTGTGTCAGCAGTTAAGACTATGCTAATATTGTACCAAATGGTATTGATGCTTTTGTAATTCCGCAAGGATTAGGATGTGGCGGCAGTCGTTTTACACCACATATTTTTACTGATGAAGAACTAATAGATTTTTTTATTCTTATTGATAAAATGAACGTAAATCCTGCTGCACCTATACAGCATATTATTTATCCGGTTTTATTCAGACTCCTTTATTCAACTGGATTAAGACCAATTGAAGCAGTAAGTCTACCTTGTAAAAATATCGATTTAAAATCAGGAGTTTTGTATATTGAGCAATCTAAAGGGAATCGTGACAGATATATTGTTCTTTCAGAAGAAATGCTTGAAATAATGCGGAAATATTGGCGCAGGGCAAGTGAAATCGTACCAATGAATCTATATTTTTTCCCGGATTCAAATGGTGAGAGTATCAGGATAACAACTGTAAGTAAAGTTTTTCGAAAATATTGGCTTAAAGCAAAAAAGCTAATTAATAACGAAAAAAATCCTCGGGTATATGATTTCAGACATACTTTTGCGACAAGGTCAATTTACAGCCAATATTGTAAGGGAACAGACATAAATTCATTTCTGCCATATTTAAGTGCATATATGGGACATACACATTTATCAGATACAGCGTATTACGTTCATTTATGTCCAGAAATGTTCCCAGATACAAATCATATCGGCGAGAATAATTTTGAAGATTTACTGCCGGAGGTTTCGTATGAATGAAAATGAAAAATTCTTTTTGTGTATTAAGAACTGGCTGACAGTATTTTTGCCAAAGCAACGCTGTTTAAGTCCAAATACTATTAAGGCATACAAAATGACTTTAAATTTACTGATAGAGTTCCTGCGTACAGAAAAGAAACTTCCATTAAAGAAAATTACTTTTCAAATATTCACTCATGAACTAATTAGTGAATTTCTTGGCTGGTTATCTGAGTCGCGGAAATCCAGTGTTTCTACACAAAACAGCAGATTAATGGCACTTCGTTCGTTTTTTCATTATGCAGCAATTACTGATCTTCCATTGAATGCTTTAGACTTAGAAATTCAAAAGATTCCAGCTAAAAAAGGTAAAGGTAAAACAGTTGAATTTTTGTCAGAAAGAGCTTTAAAAACTCTTTTGGAAACGCCGGATATACATACAAAAAATGGTTTCAGAAATCGTTTTTTTATGATATTGATGTATGATACCGGTGCAAGATGTCAAGAACTTCTAGACTTGAAGATAAAAGATTTTGTATTTGAATCAGATAAGCCTTATGTGTATTTAACTGGAAAAGGAAGAAAACTAAGACGTGTTCCTCTGTTATTTAAAACTGTGCAGCACTATGAGCAATATCTTAAAATCTATCATAAATCATACGTAAAACCTGATGATTATGTTTTTTACACAACAATTCACGGCGTTCGCCACCAGATGTCTGAATATAACGCAGAAGCATTCATGCGTAAATACGGAGAAATTGCAAAAAAGCACTGTAATGAAATACCTGAAAGAGTGCATCCGCATCAGCTCAGACATACAAGGGCAATCCATCTGTACAGAAGTGGTATGCCTCTTCCATTTATTGCCGAATTTCTTAGTCATGCAAATATTACAACAACGAATATTTATGCGTATGCAGATACAGAAATGAAACGTAGTGCTTTGGAAAAAGCGGCACTGCCTACTGCACCTGCTGATTTTAATCAAACTCCTATATGGGAGAATGATGATGAGATGATTTTGAAACTCAGCTGTCTTAAATGATATTATCCCGATAACTTACTGAAAAAACTTGATTTATTCGTGTTCTTTTCTTGTTATCGGGATAATTGTTTTTTCGGGATAAAAACTCTTATCCAGAATTTGGGATAACCGTTCAAGTCCACTTTTTAGGCTGAAAAGACAAAATGTCATCTACGGTTTTCATATAAAAATTTTCGACTCCGGATACGCAAAAAAGCCCGAAATTTCGGGCTTTTTTGGTCTGTCATCTATTTTGTATAACAGAGATGGAGGCGCCACCCAGATTTGAACTGGGGATCAGGGTGTTGCAGACCCATGCCTTACCACTTGGCTATAGCGCCGTATTGGAGCGGATTACGAGGCTCGAACTCGCTACCTCCACCTTGGCAAGGTGGCGCTCTACCAGATGAGCTAAATCCGCAATGGCGACCTGAATGGGGCTCGAACCCACGACCTCTAGCGTGACAGGCTAGCGTTCTAACCAACTGAACTACCAGGCCAATGATGGTGGGAACTACAGGGCTCGAACCTGTGACCCTCTGCTTGTAAGGCAGATGCTCTCCCAGCTGAGCTAAGCTCCCATTCATCAGTCGAATTCAGGTTTGAACCTTTCAGGTAACCGTCCCTGACGACTTAATTATTATATCACAATGAATTTTATTTGTCAACCCCTTTTATAAATTTTTTTGAAAAAAATTCTGCGTTGTCAATAGATGTGACCCAAAAAGAATAATTTCTAGAAGAGATATGGTAAGATACAGGAATTGAAGCCCTTTGAAGTGGAGCGGAGTGGAACGGAAAAGTGCTTCAATTCTCGGCGAGCGACGAGAGTTTCTCTCTAAGAAGCTGAACAGGACTCTTTCTGCCGAGTGTCCTCATTGTCTTGTTATTGCTCCACACAAGATGCTCTGCAAGTTTTTGGTTAAACTCAT
>JAGAJK010000061.1 GCA_017626145.1 Clostridia bacterium | reverse complement strand
TAAGAAGTTCTGCATCCAGCTTTTCGAATACTATTTCTTCGTTACCGCTCTGTGCTTTTGAAATATCAAATAAATCCTGTGTTAAATTTTTCAGCCTGTCACTCTTTTTTGCAATTACCTGCACATAGTCCTGTGCTTCTTCAGGCAATCCTTCAACCTTTGATAAAAGCTCAGTGTAACTTATAATAGATGTCAGCGGTGTTTTAAGATCGTGGGAAACATTTGTTATAAGCTCGGTTTTCATTCTTTCAGCCTTCATCTTTGCTGATACCGACTCATCAATGCTGTTACCGATGTCGTTTATATTTGCAGCAAGTTCTTTCATATCCTCACATTTTAATTCGGGAATTTTGTAGCCTGAGTTGTAGTTACGAATTTCGCTTACACCTTTCTTGATTTCATCCAAGTCTTTTGTACGGTATGATAGAACAAATGATGCAAAGACAAACAAAGAAACTGCAACCGCAAGCCAAAAAATCAGGTAAATGCTATCTATAAAACCAAACATTAAAAATCCACACAAGCCAATACCGGAAGTATATACTAAAAGCGCTATTATCAGGATAACACCTGTTTTTTTAGATAACAGTTGCACAACACTATTTTTGTATCCTTTCCATTTTCTATATATCCATTTTAAAATTTTTACAAATGTTCTCCAGCACCATCTGATAACACGCATCATGATACTTGAGCCAATAAAATTCTTTCTCTTTATGTTTCGTATGATAGAAAGGAAAGATGTAAGTATGGCACTGCTTGCTATTGCTGTTGTAAAGATTTCAATTATGTTGAATAATCTCGCCGGAAAATGTCCGGTGAATACGTTATCCATAAGCACAACAATGATATATAATGCGAAAAATCCGATAATACCAATAGCAGCCAAATGCACCTCAAGCCAGATATTATCAACCCACATCGGAACAATTTCGCCGTCCTTATTCTTTCCGCATACACAGAGAAGATATATGAACATAAGTAATGCGATAATAGCAAAAACCAATGTGCGGTATATAATATCGTTAGTTAAGCTTGCCTGTCTATACCAGTCCTCATAGCATTTATTAAAATATTCTTCACTAATCGTTGCCGCTATTTCGATATAATCGTCTTCGTTATATCTTGCAACTTCATTCAGCATATAATTTGATAAATATGCGTTATCAGAAAAGGTTGTCTCTCGTTCAAGATGAATATCGCCTTTTCCCGGTCTCATAACATAAGAATACAAATCATTCTGATTCAGTTCTTCCGGTGATGAAGCACCGCAATTTGTAAATACACGGTCATTCCATTTAATGTAGTAATGTATTTTATCCTTGCACCACATATCATTTAGTCGTTGTTCAATGTTTTGCTCTAACGTCTGACCGTTTATTGTCAGCGGTTCTATTTTGGTTACGTTCTCTTTATCATCTTCAACATTGTAAAAGTTATGGTAAGCATTGAAGATTAAATTCTCAGGTTCATATAGTAAATGCTTCAAATGTCTGGAGTCTGAAAAATCATCTTCAAACTGATATATCATATCCTTTTCATTTGTCATTAAATTATTGATACCTGTCGTAGCAGTTAAAGCACCCAAAACAATACAGGCCACAAATATAACTGCTGCAATAAATTTTGTATATTTAGAATATAGAAATCTTTTCATTGCTAAATCCTCCTTCAATCAATCTTGTAACCGATGCCCCAGACAACCTTGATATATCTTGGTTCCTTTGGGTTAATTTCTATCTTTTCTCTGATATGGCATACATGAACAGTAATTGCTTTATCTCCAACAATCCTGTCCTCATTCCATACGGCTCTGTAAATATCATCTGCCGTAAATATTCTGCCACGGTTTCTTGCCAGAAGCTCCAGTATTTTATACTCGGTGGATGTCAGACGGATTTCATCGCCATCAACTATTACCGTCTTGTTTTCGGTATTAATTTTAAGACCGTCAATTATAATTTCACCATTCTGCTTTCCAATAGAACCAAGTGTTGTATATCTCCTTAGCTGAGATTTCACTCTTGCAACAAGCTCGGAAGGATTGAACGGCTTTGTTACATAATCGTCTGCTCCTGCGGTGAGTCCTAAAATTTTATCAGTATCCTCAGATTTTGCCGACAGCATAATAACCGGAATATTCCTTGATTCTCTTAATTTCATAAGAGTTTTGATTCCGTCCAACTTCGGCATCATAATATCAAGTATCATCAGATGAACTTCATTTTCTGATAATATATCAAGTGCCTCTATGCCGTCATACGCTTTAAGTACATTATAGTTTTCGCCCGACAGAAAAATTGCAATACTGTCAACAATCTCTCTGTCATCATCCACAACTAATATGTTCATCTCTTTCACCTCCGGTTACATCATACAATAAAAGTTCTAAGATTAAGCAATGAATTTATTAAGATTTCTTAATAATTATAATTTATATTAAAACAGGCAGAGCAACAATGCTCTGCCTACGTATAATATTTAAAAAGGTTGTATGTTGCTCTTCATATATATTATACTACAAAAATGCGCAATAGTCAATGAATACGGCATAATATCCGTTATTTTCCAATAACTTCTTTTGCCATTTCAACAAGCTCATCTGCAGACAATTTACCATCAATCTGCAATAACTGGTAGTTCATATCATCTTTCTTCCACGAGACAGACTGAATCTCTTTTATTTCTACTTTACTTGATCCATAACTGAATACCAGTTCGCCGGTTTCTTCAGCTTTTTTATCTTCATCTGTCATTTTGTAATCAGGGGGAACAAGTTTGTTAGTGTAGCTGTGATAATACACATCAACACCGTCAACATTTGCAACCACTTCGCCGTTTGTTTCAACCTGAGAGTTAACCTTATCCTGAGAGAAAAGAACTTCATCATTATCTTTTAGATAACGGAATGTGACTGATTTGAATTTTTCAACCGCCTTACCATTATCATCAGTTAGAACATTATCAACAACGCTGCCGTTATCAAATTTATATCCGTTAGCAAATTCATTAACAAGCTCTACCTCATATCCTATGTCTTTTGTAACTTGCTTGACACTCGGAAGTTCATTGTAATCAGGGATCGAAGACGAACTGCTAAACCATTGTGATATAATTCCGCTTGCGGCAAAAACCGTTATTCCCATAACAAGTGTTGCTGCTACTGCAATAAGTGCTATTTTCTTTTTTGATTTCATAGGTTTTAACATCCTTTCCGTAGATGCGGAATCAATTCGATTATTAACCATGTTTTTAATTCTCTCAACACTTATATCAAGCGTTCCCGATGAATTATCAGAGTAGCCTTTGATGTTGAGTTCATCAAGCAGGTTCCTTTTCTTATTCATAACGATTCCTCCGCATTTAATATTTTTTTGAGTTTAAGTTTTCCTCTTGAAAGTTTGGTCTTTATGGTAGAAATATTAAGTCCGGTTGCTTTTGAAATATCCTTCAGCTTTTCATCATATTTATAAAATCTTACAAATATTTCATTATCCGGTTCTCCAAGTCTCATAACAGCATCCCATATAGATTTTTTGTTGTCGTATGTAAAATCGTCTTCTATGGGAATTTCAATATCATCAAGGTTTGTATAGTCCTTTTTCTTATTAAGTCTCTTTAATGCAAGATTACGAGCCGTTGCAGCGATATATGACCGCAGTGTTCCTTTTGAAAGGTCTATGTATTCTGCATTCTTCCAGAGCACAACAAATACATCAGATACAATTTCCTCAATATCTTCTTTCGGAAGTCCATTTCCGACCATGTTATACAGAACTGTACTAAGGTATGGCGTATAAACTTCTATTGCCTGATTTATTGAATTTTTATGCCGTTTTTGTAGCTGCATAAGCAGCTTTGACTCATCTACCATCATGAACCTACCTTTTCGTGCAAAGTTAAAAGCTTTTAGTCTTTACACTCTTATATATCCTCAGAAATCCAAAAAAGTTTCACATTAGTTGTAGTTTTTTAAAATTTTTATTTCAGCACCAACAAAGTAAAAAGTAGATTAAAACATCTTTGATTTTTCAAAAATTTTAACAAGGATCAATCCAATAATAAGTCCTGCAACACCCTGAATACCATTTGCGGGAATATTTACGGCCGATGGTACAAATCCATACATAAATCCCTCAAATATAAAGTATCCAAGAATCATAATTATTTCAGCAAATATCCCGCCGATAATTCTTGAGGTTGCATTACCAAGCTTATTGTGCATACCCTTAAAGCAAAAATATGTAATAAGTGCCATAATACCCTTAATGATAAATGTTGCAGGTGCATATACTACATAGCCTGAAAAGACATCAGCAAGAGCAGAACCGATACCAGCTGCCGCAAATCCGTATGCCGGTCCTAATAACCAACCGGAAAGAAGAACAACACAGTCACCTAAGTTAAGATAACCTTTAAGCGGTGAAGGTATTTTAATAATCATCGTTGCTACACAGCAAAGGGCTGCAAGCATTGATGCCGTTACAATTTTTTGTGTTTTCGTTTTCATTTTGAAAAACCCCTTTACAAATTTTTTT
>JAGAJK010000060.1 GCA_017626145.1 Clostridia bacterium | reverse complement strand
AGCAGTTATCAGCATTTTGTATTAGGGCAAATCAGGACAATATCAGAGCAATATCAGAGCAAATAAAAATGATTATTGTGAAAATGGCAAATTATAAATCAGTTTGCCCCTAAAATGATAAAAGGGGTTGCCCTTTAACATTTATTGAAAAAACAACCTCACAAAGTAATTTGTGAGGTTGTTTTATATTTTTTGACAGAAAATATTGATAAATCTACTGGTATATGTTATAATGAATATGCTAGATACTATAAAATCAATATACTGGAATTAGTATATAATTTTCCGGAAAGTGTATGCTATGTTAAAAGCGTACTACTTTGAAATGCTTTCTGGAAAGTATATTGATTAGTGTCTAGCAGCCTATCATTCAGGGTTATGTGCGTTTTTAGTGCATCACTCTGTTTGAGTGGTGCATTTTTTATTTTATTTTGTTGGTTGATAAACCGTAAAGGATGATTTTATGAAAAGATTATTATCATTATTAGTAGTGTTGGTTTTGCTAGGCACAAAGTTAGTTTTTGCGGAAGAAAAAACAAGTGGTGCTGGTCCTGCTCATTTTACATTTGTACAATTAACGAATTTGCAGATTGAAAATATTGAAAAAATTTCCATAGGTTGTAGCAAATGCGGATTGGGATTGTCAGAGTATTTTGTTTCATCTCCACTTATTATATCAGATATCTATAATACATTTAAGGACATACAATTTACAGAAGACACAAGAGATGGTAGTGCAGGTGGTTGGGTATATGGTATCAATTTTTATATGAAAGACGGTACATATGTTCAGTTTGGCACAAGATTACATATTGATAAAGTTGACTATAATGCTGTAGATTTTGCTGTTGCTCTTGAAAAAATGGCTTATTATCATGATTTGATAGAGGATATAGATAGTAGCGAATGGGCTATTGATTACATTTTAGAATTTCAAAAGCTAGGATTTTTAGATGGTGTAACAGATGTATCATATAAAGAACCGGTCACACGTGAAAAGTTTTGTAAAATAATTTATAATATGCTTGATAGAAATATGAATATTGAGTGGAAAAAAGTATCTCCTAATCCATTTAAAGATACCGCAGATGAAAAAGTTATTTCACTACGTTTAGAAGGAATTGTAAATGGAAAAGATGATTGCAAATTTGCTCCTGATGACTATCTTACAAGAGAAGAAGCTGCAACTATAATTGTTCGTGTTATGAACAAGTTTATGCCTGATATTATTGTAACAGAAACATATTTTAATTATGATGATATTGATGAAGTAGCTGAGTGGGCATCTGATTCTGTACAGCTTATAAGTAATTCAGGAATTATGGTCGGTGTAGGAGAGAACAAATTTTCGCCTCAAGATACTTACACAACAGAACAAGCGATAGCGTCAGTTGTCAGATTATATAACAATATATTATTAGAAAACTAATTTAATACGAGAGTCTTGAATAATCGTTCGGGACTCTTTTGCTATAATTATAGAATTTCTCAGTTGACGATAATTTGTTAATATGTTATAATTTTATAGGTAAAATTTATTATGAGGTTTTTTATAATGACTTATAATTATCATACACATACACATTTGTGCTCACATGCTTCGGGGACGATAGAAGAGTATATTTTAGCTGCAATTGAAGGCGGGATTAAGTATATGGGTTTTTCAGACCATGCTCCGTATATTTGTAGTGACGGAAGTGAATCGTTATTCCGTGTGCCTGTTGATAAAGCGAAGAAATATTATGAAGAAATTAATCAACTCAGAGATAAATATAAAGACGAGATTACTATATCAATTGGTTTTGAAATGGAATATTTTCCTGAACAATTTGAGGATATGCTTAAAAACGTAATTTCTTATGGTGCTGAATATTTGATTTTAGGTCCTCATTACATTACTGAAGAAATTAAAGGTGTACTTCATTCTATTGATCAACACGAAGATGTATCTTCATTGAAAATGTTTTGTGACAATGTTATAAACGGCATAAAGACAGGTGTATTTACATATGTTGCACATCCTGATATGTTTAATTTTACCGGTGATGATTTAGTTTATCAGGAAAACATCCGACAAATATGCAAAGCATCTTTTGAATATAAAGTTCCGCTTGAGATTAATTTTTTAGGTATACGTGACAATAGAATATACCCAAATGAAAAGTTCTGGCAAATAGCAGGAGAAGAAAAATCACCTGTTACTTTTGGATTCGACGCACATAGTGTTATAGATGCTTGTGACAGAAAATCTCTTAACAAAGCAGAAAAGTTAGTTGAAAAATATAATTTGAATTATATTGGAATGCCGTCGTTGATTTTAATTAATAAGTAATATATTTATTGGCTTATAGAAAGAGAGATGTACTATGGATAGGGTTACAGTAGCTTTAAATAATCATAAGAAAGGTTATAATTGCGCTCAGTCAGTTTTATGCGCTTTTACGGATTTGATTGGATATGATGAGGATGGTTTATTTAAACTTTCTGAAGCATTTGGTGGGGGAATCGGCGGTACAGGAAATATTTGCGGTGCAGTCAGTGCCATTGTTATGATTGCGGGAATTACTAAAAGCGCAGGAGTTTCAGTTTTACCTGTAACTAATAAAAAGAATAGTTACGAAACTGCTGCAATGCTTATGGAAAAATTTAATAATATGAATAAATCTTTGATTTGCAGTGAAATTAAAAATAAAGGTTTAAGATCATGTGACGGTTGCATCGAAGATGCTGTACGTATACTTGAAAAATATTTTGAAACCATATAATTAACATCTTTTCATTTAAATATTTACAAAACATATACTGTTATTGGTGATATGTTTGAGATTATATGGGAGAAGCAGAATAGTTATAATTTCCAAAAAGAAATTAAAGAATTTTATGATTATTCTCGTAATAACGTTTTTGGTAATAGTTTTATTTAATGTAACGATTAAAATATTTATAAGTAATTTAAATGCATATTTGGAAACATATCTCGATAATTTTGCTCAAAAAGCTTTAAATGATGCAATTATTGACGTAACACATGAATATGATTTTGAAGTATCTGCTTTTGTAAGAGTAACTACAACTGCTTCTGGCAATACTGCTTATCTTGAAACTGACACAATTTCTGTTAATGAATTCAAATCAAAAGTTTCCAACAAAATAATAGAAAGTCTATCAAAAGACAATAAAAAAATTATTAAGTTAAGGATTCTGAATATGCTTGGAAACACATATTGGATTAATAGAGGTCCGGCTATGGAGGTTGTAGTATTTCCTGTAGGTAGTGCTGTATCTGATTTAAATAGCAGTTTTTCCGATGCCGGAGTTAATCAGACGATGCATGAGCTTAGTATGAGTGTAAAAATTCAGACAAAAGTAGTGTTCCCTTTTTGTACTGTTAAGAGATCAGGAGAGGCAAGTGTTCCTATTTCCAATACTGTTATAGTAGGTGAAGTTCCTGATAGTTATGTTAACGTTACCAGTGATCCTGAAAGTGTAAAAGGTGATGTACTGCAGCTTGCAGGAGAATAAAGAATTCTTGAAAGGATTTTATTATGGACAATATAAAAAAAAGAATCGAAGATCTTGTTGAAAAATTAAATAAAATGTCTTATGAATATTATGTTCTTGATGCACCAACAGCAAGCGACTATGAATATGATATGATGTATCGTGAACTTGAAGACTATGAAAACAAGTATCCTGAGTTTATTCTTTCATATTCACCTACTCAAAGAGTTGGAGATACGGTTTTAACAGAATTTGAGAAAGTTACACACGACGTACCAATGCAGAGCCTGAATGATGTTTTTTCTTTCGAAGAATTAGAAGCATTTGATTCTCGTGTGCGAAATGAGGTTGACGGTGAAGTTGAATACAGTGTTGAATATAAAATTGATGGATTATCAGTGTCACTTGAATATGTTGATGGCTTTTTTAAAAGAGGTTCAACAAGAGGTGATGGTATTGTAGGCGAAGATATAACTGAAAATTTAAAGACTATAAATTCTATACCTATGAAATTAAGCAAACCTGTTACAATAGAAGTAAGAGGTGAGGTGTTTATGTCAAAAGCAACATTTGAGAAACTTAACGAAGAAAGAGAAATCAATGACTTGCCTCTTTTTGCTAATCCGAGAAATGCTGCAGCCGGTTCCCTTCGTCAGTTAGATAGTAGGATAACCAGGGAACGAAATCTTGATATTTTCATTTTTAATGTTCAACAATTTACTGGTGATGAATATAAAACTCATAAGCAAAGTCTGGAGTTTTGCGAGTCCTTAGGTTTCAAAACAAACTGTGCTACAAGAATCGTTAATAATATTAAAGATGTCGAAGCTACGATTGAATTATTTGGTTCTCAGCGTAACAACTTAAGTTATGATATTGATGGTGTAGTTATAAAAGTTAATGATTTAGCTATGCGTGATGTTATGGGTTCCACAATTAAAGCTCCGAAATGGGCAGTGGCTTATAAATTTCCGCCTGAAAAGAAAATTACACGGTTACTTGATGTCGAAATAAAGGTTGGAAGAACAGGTGTTCTTACACCAAATGCAGTTTTAGAGCCGGTTTTCATTTCAGGAAGTAGAGTTTCGAGAGCGACGTTGCATAATTATGATTATATTACTGAAAAAGACATAAGAATAGGAGATTTGGTTGTTCTTCAGAAGGCAGGAGATATAATTCCCGCTGTTGTAGAAAGCGTTAAGAAAGAGCGAACCGGTAATGAGGTTATATTTAAGATGCCTCAAAATTGTCCTGTTTGTGGTGCAAAAGTTGTACATGAAGATGATGAAGCAGCATACAGGTGTACAGGACTTGAATGTCGGGCTCAGCTTGAACGCAACATAATTCATTTTGCATCACGTGATGCTATGAACATCGATGGCTTCGGTCCGGCTGTTGCAAGGATGTTTATTGATAACAATCTCATATCTGAAGTTTCAGATATTTATACTTTGAGAAAAGAGGATATATCTTCCTTAGATGGTTTTGGTGAAAAATCTGCAGAAAATCTTTTAAACGCAATCGAAACAAGTAAAGCAAACGATTTGTATCGATTGGTTTTCGGACTTGGTATAAGACATGTAGGACAAAAAAGTGCCAAAAGTGTTTGTGAGAGATTTGAGGATATATTTCAATTAATGAATGCCGATGTAGATACATTAAAGTGTATTGATGATGTTGGCGAAATTATGGCTCAAAGTATAGTTGATTTCTTTTCAAATAAAGATAATTGTCTTCAAATTGATAAGTTGAATGCAGCGGGGGTCAATATTAAAGCCAAGAAAAAAGAAAAAACTTCTGATATATTTGCCGACCTTACGTTTGTATTGACGGGAACTTTGCCAACACTTACGAGAGACGAAGCAAAGAAGATTATTGAGGATAACGGAGGAAAAACATCTTCATCTGTTTCTAAAAAAACATCAATTGTTCTCGCAGGTGAAGAAGCGGGCAGTAAGCTTGTTAAAGCTCAACAACTAGGAGTTAAAATAATAGATGAAAAAGAATTTTATAATATGTTAAAATAGTTGCAAAATATGTTATTTTATGATAAAATATATCTTGTAAATTTATGAAGATAGGAGAAAAAACATGTCAGAAGAAAAGCAGAAAGCTCTGGAAATTGCTCTTAAGCAAATAGAAAAACAGTACGGCAAAGGTGCAGTAATGCGTCTTGGTGCTGATAATGCATTGAGTGTTGATGTTTTGCCAACAGAAATATTAAGTCTTGATGTTGCACTTGGTGTAGGTGGATTGCCGAAAGGAAGAATTATTGAAATTTATGGTCCAGAATCATCCGGTAAAACAACAGTTGCTTTAAGCATCATTGCAGCAGCTCAGCGCAGAGGAGGAGAAGTAGCATTTATCGATGCAGAGCATGCTCTTGATCCTGAATATGCCGAAACTTTAGGTGTAAGTATTGATGATTTGCTTGTCTCACAGCCTGATGATGGTGAGCAAGCTTTGGAAATAACAGAATCCTTAGTCAGAAGCGGTGCTATTGATGTTGTAGTTGTTGACTCGGTAGCAGCGTTAGTTCCGAAGGCTGAAATTGAAGGTGTTATGGGTGATTCTCATGTAGGTCTTCATGCGAGACTTATGTCACAGGCTTTAAGAAAGTTAGCTGGTGCTATAAATAAAACAAACACCATTGCAATTTTTATTAATCAGCTTCGTGAAAAAGTTGGTGTTATGTATGGTAATCCTGAAGTAACAACCGGTGGACGTGCTTTAAAGTTCTATTCTACAATAAGAATGGAAGTAAGAAAAGCAGAAGCTATTAAAGATGGTGCTGATGTTGTTGGAGCTCGTACAAAGGTGAAAATTGTTAAAAATAAGGTTGCACCTCCATTTAAAGAAGCAATGTTTGATCTTATGTACGGCGAAGGTATCTCCAGAGAAGGTGTGCTTCTTGACTACGCAGTTGAAAAAGATATAATCAAAAAAGCCGGTGCCTGGTTCTCATATGGTGAAGAAAAAATCGGCCAGGGAAGAGAAGCTGCAAAACAGTATCTTCTTGACAACCCTGATTTTTATGAAGAAATCGATCGTATTGTGAGAGCAGAATTTTCAAAGGAAGCAAAATCTAGTGAAGAAGAATGAGATAACTGATATTCAACAGCAAAAGAACGCTAACGACAGGTATTCTGTTTTTATAGATGGTGAATTTGCGTTTGGAATTTGTGATTTTGACTTATATAAGTTAAAATTACGTATTGGTGATATTTTAACCGATGAGCAACTTTTACGTATTGATGAACTTATTGATGTTGAAAAATGCAAGAGTTATGCTGTTGGATTAGTTGCAAAAAAAATGTATTCTAAAAAAGAAATTTCAGATAAACTTAGTTCTAAGGGGTTTAGTCTTACCGCGATTTCGGGAGTAATTTCAATTTTAGAAGAATACGGATACATAAATGATGAAGTTTTTACATCTCTGTTTATAGAAAACTATATGAACAAATATGGTGTACATAAAATCAGATATGAATTAAAAAGTAAAGGAATATCTGAAGACTTAATTTCTGAAAAACTTACTGATTTTGACAATGAAAAAAATCTTTTTAATCTAATTAAACAAAAAACTTATGGGAAGATTGTTGATAAAGCCTTGTGTGCAAAGATTATAAGGTCTTTTGCTGCTAAAGGTTTTGAATATGAGAAGATTAAATCTTGTTTAAGAAAAATTACTGAGGAAGTGGACGACTTTGAATAATGTTTGCATAGTATCTCTCGGTTGTGCTAAAAATCTTACAGATTCCGAAATTATGCTTGCTAAATTAAATTCACACGGTTATACACTTACTAACGATGAAAGTAAAGCTGAAATCATCGTTGTTAACACGTGTTGTTTTATTGATAGTGCAAAGCAGGAATCAATTGATACTATTCTCGATGTGGCAAAAAACAAAACTGAAGGTAAATTAAAATATCTTATAGTAGCAGGATGTATGGGTGAACGTTACGGGAAAGAGATTTTGGATGAATTGCCGGAAGTAGATGCGGTATGTGGTACAGGAGATTTTGATGACATATGTTCTGTTATCGATAAAGCCGTTAAAAAACGTGATATTTATATAAAAGGATGTATGGCTGCGCCTTTGGAATGTGACGAAAGAATAATTGCTACTCCACCTTATACTGCTTATCTTAAAATTGCTGAAGGATGTGACAATAAGTGTACTTACTGTGTTATTCCGTCTATCAGAGGTAAATATAGAAGCAGAAAAATTGAAAATGTTATTTCTGAGGCGGAGAAACTGGTAAATAATGGCGTTAAAGAAATTATTCTTATTGCACAGGATACATCTTCCTATGGAATTGATTTATACGGTGAACCTTGCTTAGGAAAGTTGCTTACTGAATTATGCAAATTAGATAAACTTCATTGGCTTAGGGTACATTATCTTTATCCTGAAAAAATTAACGAAGAGTTACTTAATGTGTTCTCAAGTGAAGATAAGCTTCTTAATTATTTTGATATTCCTATTCAACATATTTCTGATAGCGTTCTTAAAAGAATGGGAAGAAAAACTAAAGGTAGCGATATACGAAAAGTAATTAGTTCTATACGCGAAAAATGTCCGGATTCTGTTATTAGAACATCTTTGATAACAGGTTTCCCGGGTGAGACAGACGATAATTTCACCGAAATGATTGAATTTCTTCGAGAATATAAACTTGAACGTGTTGGTGTTTTCCCTTTTAGTTGTGAAGAAGGAACACCTGCCGCTAAATTAGATAATCAAATTGATGAAGATATAAAAAATGAGAGATTTCAAAGGCTGTCTGAAATAATATATGAAGTTAGTGAAGAACAAAATGAGTCTGTTTTAGGTAAACAAGTAAAAGTTCTCGTTGAGGGCAAAGATAACGTTTTGAAGATGTATTACGGAAGAACATATGGTGATTCTATCGATGTTGATCCAAAAGTATTTTTCAAATCTGACAAATTAATCCATCCCGGAGAATTTGTTGATATTAGAATAACCGATTATATTGATTGTGATTTAGTCGGCGATATTATTGATTAGGAGTGATTGTTGTGACAATTTCAAATAAACTTACAATATTTCGTATTTTCCTCGTTCCGGTTTTTGTTATCTGCTTATTATCTTCAAACAACACATTAATTTTAATATCGTGCATAGTTTTTGTTATCGCGTCTCTTACTGATACTCTTGACGGATATCTTGCACGCAAGAGAAACGAGGTTACTGATTTTGGTAAATTTGCAGATCCGATTGCCGATAAAATTCTTGTAATTTCAGCGTATATCTGTCTTATTCAAACAGGACATATTTTAGCTTGGGGAGTAATTATAATTTTATTTCGTGAATTTATTGTGTCTGGTTTAAGAATGGCTGCTGCTTCAAAAAGTGTTGTTATTGCTGCAGATAAATCCGGAAAAATTAAAACCGTTATACAAATGATTTCTATAGTTATGATGCTTCTCGGGGTTTATGGTTTATTTGACTTTTCATTTTGGAAATATGCAACATATATTTTGTATTACGTAAGTATTCTATTGACTTTAGTGTCGGGAATATCTTATATTATAAAGAATAAAACTATTTTATTTAATTAACGGAGGTTATGTATGATTTTTGACAAAATTAAAAAAGCAATATCAGCTCAGACTGGTATTGATGAGGGCATTATTACACTTGAATCTTCTTTCAGGGAAGATTTAAACATCGATTCTATCGATTTAGTTGAATTAATTATGCAGTTGGAAGAAGAATATGATATTGAGTTTGATGATGATCAGGCAGAAACCTTAAAAACTGTTGGTGATGTTGTAAACTATCTTAACGAAAACTTATAATGATTTTAGTGAGTATGCCTTGAAATTACAAGGCATACTCGTTCGTGTTTTTTACAGTAATGAGATTTAATGAGGTAAAATGAGTATGAGTGATGTTCTAAATTTTGAAAAGAATATTTGTTATTCATTTAACAATAAAGAATTATTATCAGTTGCTCTTACACATAGCTCTTATGCAAATGAGCACAAGGGTGCAATTTCTAATGAACGTCTTGAGTTCTTAGGTGATAAGGTTTTAGATTTAATAGTAAGTACTAATTTATACAGAATGTATCCTGATTATAATGAGGGAAAAATGTCTAAATTACGTTCGGAAATTGTCAGAGAAAAAAGTCTTGCCAAATTTTCAAAAAAATTAGGTGTCGACAAGTTTCTGAAACTTGGAAGAAGTGAAGTGATTGTACATGGTGAGCAAAAGGAGTCTATACTTAGTGATTGTTTTGAGGCTCTTTTGGGTGCAATTTATATGGATAGTGACTTCAGTACTGCCGAGTATTGGGTTAACAGTATAGTTAAACCTGCTTCATATCATTCATATTTAAATATTCAGAGTGACAGTAAATCTATTTTACAAGAATATGTTAAAAAATATGGTGGTGAAGTTTCTTACAAACTTCTGTGTGAGTCCGGGCCGGAGCACAAGAAAAGTTTTGAAATTGCTGTTATCATTGACGGTGTAGTTTGTGGTATAGGTAAAGAAGCTTCAAAGAAAAAAGCTGAACAAAGTGCAGCTTCAAAAGCGTTAAAGAAAATGAGGGGTTAATTTGTTTTTAAAATATCTTGAGGTTCAGGGATTTAAGTCTTTTCCTGATAAAGAAAGAATTGAATTTAACAAAGGAATAATTGGGATTGTTGGTCCTAATGGTAGTGGTAAGAGTAATATTTCTGATGCTATCAGGTGGGTTATGGGCGAACAAAGTATTAAAAGTCTTCGTGGCGGCAAGATGGAGGATGTTATTTTTTCCGGCACTCAACTTCGTAAACCGGTAGGGTTTGCGGAAGTTTCTATGTGCTTTGATAATAGCGACCGTATTTTTAATGTTGATTACAATGAGGTTCTTATAACAAGACGTTATTTTCGCTCAGGAGAAAGTGAATATTATCTTAACAAATCTTCGTGCCGACTTAAGGATATCCATGAACTATTGATGGATACTGGTATGGGTCGTGACGGTTATTCTATAATCGGACAAGGTAAGATTGATGAAATTATTACCGCTAAACCTGAAGACAGGCGTGTTATTATTGAGGAAGCAGCAGGTATTTCTAAATACAAGTACAGAAAAGCTGAATCTGAAAAAAAGATTGAACAAACTAAAGAAAACCTTATAAGAATTATGGATTTAATTTCTGAGGTAGAATCACGTGTCGAGCCTTTGAGAAAAGACAGTGAAAAGGCGAAAAAGTATCTTTCTTTGAGAGATGAACTTAAAGGAATTGAAATTAGTCTGAATGTTGCCTTAATTGATAACTATAAAGAATCAATTGAGAAATTAAAATCAAACATAGACATCTGTAATAAACAAATTGATGACGTTCATCAATTTATAGATAATAATGAGCGAGAGGCGCAGCGAAAGCAGGCATATTCGGAGCAATTAGAAGAAAATCAGAATACTGAAAATGAAAAACTTTACGAAATCAGAAGTGCCATTGATTCATTGGAAAATGAGATTAAAGTTATCGAAAATAATAAAGAATTCAGTGGCGAAATGTCTGATAGAATTCATAATGAAATTAAGGCTCTTTTACAAAAAATTCAATTTGCTGAAGTAGAAAATTCAAATGCTGCTGAATCACTTGAAAAAGTTAATGCAACACTTGGTGTTTTAAATTCAGAGCTTGAAAAATTAAAAATTGAATTTGAAAATATTAGCAAAGAAAACGAAAATGCTGACCTTGAAATAGAAAAAAATAATAACATCATTTTAGAACACTACAAAAAGTTATCTGAATATAAAGCTGAACAATCTTCATTAAAAGCTGAAAACGAAGCTAACAGACAGAAAAAATTATCAATAATTGAAAATATTGAATTTAAAGAAGATGATATTGAAGTTTATCAAAAACGTGCTGAGAGTGAAAAATTACGCTTGGAAGATGAAATTAAAAAATCAGAAATTTTGAATAATGATTTGAATTCAAAACGTGCTGAAATCGAAAAACAGAATGTTTTATTTCAGGAATCAAAAAGTAAACTTGAAAAATTAACTATCGATTTTGAAAATTTAACCTCTCAAATATCTGTTTTAGAAGAACTTGAAAAAGAAATGGAAGGTTATGCTTTTGGCGTTAAAACTGTTATAAAAGAATCCGATAAAGGTGCGTTAAATAATATTAAAGTTTATGGAACGTTAGCGAAAGTTATAGATGTTCCCGCTGAATATTCAGTTGCCATTGAGGCTGTTCTTGGTAACAATCTTCAAAATGTTGTTGTTAATAATGAAAATGATGCTAAGACAGCGATAGAATACCTGAAAAGAAACAAAGCCGGAAGAGTTACCTTTTTACCGGTATCTTCTGTGAAAGGAACGGTACTGGATGATTCAGAGTTCAGAATTGAAAAAGGATATATTTCAATAGCATCAAAATTAGTTAATGTGGATGAAAAATTCAGTAAAGTTGTTGATGATGCTCTCGGTAGAACAATTATTATTGATAATATTGAGAACGCTATTTCATTTTCTAAAAAATTTAAACAAAAGTATAAAATCGCTACACTTGATGGAGAAATTTTTAATCCCGGTGGTTCTATTACAGGTGGTAATTTATCTAAAAATGTAAGCTTTTTGTCCAGAGTTACAAAAATTAAAAACTTGAAAAGTAAATTAGACGATGTTTCTCAGGCAAGAAAAACAATCTCGGATAAAGTTAATAATATAAGTTCATTATTGTTACAGCTTAATTCTGAATGCGATAATCTTAATACATTATATCAGCTTTCTCAAAGTGAGATATATAAAACTAAGTATAACCTTGAACATTACACAAATGTGCTTAATGAATGCACTTCTGAAATTGACCAACTAAAAGCAAATTTAGCTGATACTGAATCAATTATTAATGATAATTTAGTTAAAATACAGAATACAGATACCTATATTTTGGCAACAGATAGGGAAATTGAAACACTTAACAGTACTATCGATACAATTCAACAAAATAGTGATAAGAATTCTGTTAAATTTAAAGATCTTAACAATGAAATAATCAAAAAGACAGTTGAAATTTCCGATTACGAAAGCGATAAAGCGGTTCTTACAGAAAGAATAGATTCCAATAATTCTGTTATTAAGAAGGCTAAGAGCGAGATTGACGAGAAAAATCGTGAAATTGCAGAAAAAACCAATAAAGCTTTTGATGATAAAATCAATGAGATTAAATTACTTATTGCAGAGAAAGAGAATATTAAATCTGATTTGGAAAATAAGATTTTGTCTATCAAAGCACAACGTGAAGATTGTTCAAAAGAGTATAATAAATTATTAACAGAAACTAAAGAATTTAACGAGAAACTTGTTATATTGTCGCAGGATCATACCAGAATAGAAGGTAAGTTATCCAGAACCGAAACTGACCTCAATTCTGTTACGAGCCGTCTTTGGGAGGATTATGAACTTACATATAATGCAGCTTTGGAAATAAGTAAACCCGTTGAAAATCCTGCAGAAGTTCAAAAGACGGTTAACTCACTTAAGAATTCTATTCGTGCTTTAGGAGATGTTAATGTAGGTGCTATTGAAGAGTATGCTATCACAAAAGAGCGATATGATTTTCTTTGTAATCAGAGAGATGATCTTGTTAATGCAAAAAATGCTTTAGCTGAAGTTATCAGTGATATAGAAAGTCTTATGACAAAGCAATTTGTTCAACAGCTTGAAATTATTAACAATACTTTTTCTTCCATTTTTAAAGAGCTGTTTCTTGGTGGTGAAGCTATGCTTGTTCTTTCTGATGAAGAAAACGTACTGAGTTCAGGCGTTGAAATTATTGCACAACCACCAGGAAAAAAATTACAGAATATGACGCTGTTTTCCGGTGGAGAAAAAGCGATAATAGCTATTTCGTTGATATTTGCTTTGCTTGAAGTACGTCCATCACCTTTATGTGTGCTCGATGAAATCGAGGCTGCTCTTGATGATGTCAACGTTTCTCGTTTTGCAAGATACTTAAGAAAAATCAGTAAACGTTCTCAGATTGCTATCATAACACACAGACGTGGCACTATGGAAGAAGCTGATGCACTTTACGGTGTTACAATGCAGGAAAAAGGCGTATCTAAGCTTTTGCATCTTGATATAGATAACATAGAACAAAAATTGTTGAAATAAGGAGAAATTATGAGTTTTTTTGCAAAGTTAAAAAATGGTCTTACCAAAACTAAAAAAGAATTTTCTGAAAAAATTAATTCTGTTTTTTCTGCTTTTGTAAAAGTTGATGAAGAATTATTCGAAGAACTTGAAGAAATTCTTATTATGTCAGATGTTGGTTTTGAAACAACGGAGTATATTTTAGATGAATTGAGAGATAAGGTTAAAAAATCAAGGATTGAAGAACCTGATGAAATCAAAAATGTTTTAATAGATATTATAAGTGAAATTCTTATTCAAAATTCAGAAAATGTTCAATTAAACACCAAACCATCTGTAATAATTGTTGTTGGTGTTAACGGTGTAGGAAAAACAACAAGTATAGGGAAGATTGCTTCCTATTACAAATCACTTGGTAAAAATGTTCTTTTAGCGGCTGCAGATACTTTTAGAGCGGCAGCTGCTGAACAGTTGCAGATATGGGCTGAACGTGTTGATTGTGACATTGTAAGACATAACGAAGGTGCTGATCCTTCTGCGGTAGTTTTTGATGCAATTTCGGCTGCAAAAAACAGAGGGAGTGATCTTGTTATTTGTGATACTGCCGGCAGATTGCATAATAAAAAGAATTTAATGAACGAACTCGAGAAGATTGTTCGTACTGTTAATCGTGAATTGCCTGATGCGGATAAAGAAATATTATTAGTTTTAGATGCAACAACAGGTCAGAACGCAATTACTCAAGCGAAATTATTTGATGAAAGTACGGGATTAACCGGTCTTGTTCTTACTAAACTTGATGGTACGGCAAAAGGCGGAGTTATTATTGGTCTTGCAAATTCTCAGAAACTTCCGGTAAGATTTGTTGGTGTCGGTGAGCAAATTGATGATCTTCAGCCATTTAATCCTGAAGAGTTTGCTAAAGCTTTGTTCGAATAAAGTTGTTATTTTTAAGGTGATTAAGTATGAATGCTGAAATAAAAAAAGAAAAAAAGTCAAAATTTAAAATTTTTTCAATTGTACTTACAATTTTGGTAGTACTATTATTAGTGTGCTTTTTTTCCGTTAGAATATATGTACAATATCTTGAAATTTCTGATGTTGGTAATAACTTTATTTATGCATATTTTAAGAATCTTTTAGTTGATGTTACTGTATTTATATTAAGTTCTTTAATTTTATTCTGCTTTTTTCAGTTTAACACATATATGGTTAAGAAAAACCTGAATAATGAAAGTATTACAACTAATTTTCTTTCAAATAAAAATTATTTTAATTTTTTGAATTTTTCAATTTCTATAATAACTTCTGTGTTTAATTGTAGATTATTATCGAAAAATTTTTTGCTATGTTTTAATGCAATTCAATTTAACAGAGTTGAAGAAGTTAGTGGATTGGATTTAAGTTTCTTTTTCTTTGTTAAACCTTTTGTAGATTCAATTTTGAGGGCATTTATATCTTTTATGCTGGTATCTTTAATATATGTTTTTATATGTTATTTTTTGATGTATGTGGATTTGTCACATAGAAATCTCAAAGATATGGTAAGAAATAAAAGAATTTCTACACATTTATTATTTCTTATATTATTACTTATGCTTATATTCGCCGCCAGCTTGTGGATGAGATCATATGATTTAGTATATTCTGAATTTGCAGGCCTCGATGGTGCTGGTTTTGTCGATGTGGTTATGAAAATGAATTTGTATAAGTTCATTTCAATTATACTATTGTTTAGTATTCTATTTGTTTCTTTTTCACGAAAAAACAGAATAAAATCAATCGTTATTTCATTTATAGTTATTTCAGGATCAGTTTTATTAGGAGTGATTTTATCATTTTGCTTGCAGTCGTTTTATGTTTCACCTAATGAAGTAATGGTTGAATATCCCTATATTGAAAATAATATTAAAGCTACTCGTTTTGGTTACAATATCGAGGATGTTAAAGAAACAACATATCACGTCGATAATACTGTATCCAAGTCAGATTTCAGTGATAATAGCATTGTGACCAATACAAGAATTATTGATTACAATAGTGCTTTGACTGCTACAAATCAAATTCAGGCGATGCGTAGTTATTACAGATTTTCAGATATCGATGTTGCACTTTATGATGTTAATGGTAAAAAAGAGATGGTTGCTATTGGTGTAAGAGAACTTGATAAATCAAATATTGAAGACAGTGCCAAAAATTATACTAATGAAAAACTTAAGTTCACTCACGGATATGGTGCTGTTATGATGGCAACCAATAAGGTAACAGTTAAAGGTGAACCACATTATTATATTAAAGATATGACGCTGCTTAATGACACAGGTTCAAATGAAATCGTTCAACCAAGAATTTATTATGGCGAGCAAAAAAACGACTATTCTATCGTTAATACTAACACTTCGGAACTAGATTATTCCGAAGGCGTAGTTGACTATGTATTTTCATATGATGCTGATTCTGGTATAAAACTCAACTTTTTAAATAAAGTTATATATTCTGTAATTAAAATGGATTATAAAATGCTTGTAACTAATCAAATTCATTCAGAAAGTCGTCTTTTGGTAAATACTAATATAATTGAAAGAGCTAAGCTGGTTGCTCCTTTTCTTAAATATGATCCGGACCCACAGTGTGTGATTACAGATGGAGGTATCAAATGGGTAATCAATGCTTATACTTACAGTGATTTGTTACCTTACTCCGCGGATAATGATGGAATTAATTACATTAGAAATTCTGTAAAAGTAGTTATAGATGCATATACAGGTGATACTAAATTTTATATTATAGATAAAAAAGATCCCGTCATTAATACTTATAAAAAAACATACCCGGATATCTTTGAAAATGAAAATTTCCCAGATGAACTTGCTGAAAAATCCTCTTATCCGGAGTGGCTCTTTTCTTTACAAAGTAAGGTTTATGCCCTTTATCATACTACCGAAGCTGCAGCTTTTTACAATAATAGCGATATGTATCAGATCGCTAATGAAAAATACAATAACGATATAAGACAGATTTTACCTTACTATAATTATCTTAAACTCGAAGAATTTAATAATAATTCTGAAGAGATGGTGCTTATGCTTCCGTACACTATGTATAACAGAGAAAATATGGTATCCTGGATTGCTGTGGGGAATAGTGGTAAAAATTATGGTAAAATCATAGCATATAAATTTCCCAAAAATTTAAGTATATACGGTCCACTCCAAATTGAGAATCTTATTGACAATGATTCTGAAATATCAAAAGAGCTCGCTTTATGGAATACGGGTGAAGGGAATGTTATAAGAGGGAATTTGTTGGTTATACCTGTAAATAACACAATTTTGTATATAGAACCTGTATATCTTAATTCCGAAAACCAGGCTGCTCTTCCGGTACTGCAAAGGGTAATTGTAGCACTCGGTGACAGAATTGCAATGGACACAAGTGTTCAGGGGGCACTTTCTCGAGTATTATCTACGGATATAGTATATTCTGAATCCACTGAATATGATGAATTTTCTGATGATGTTGTTGATGAAGAAATTCTTAACAATATCATTAACTCATATTATGATTTGGAAAAAAATGCTGCTGAAGGTAATTGGAATGAGTTTGGTAATTCTATGAACTATATGAAAGAGAACATATTGATTCTTGAAAATTATTTAAAATAATAAAATTACTGTTGACAAGAGTTAATTTATATTGTATAATAGCTGTAAAGTTATTTACTTTACAGAGAGTGAGGTGTCATATGAACGACTTGCTTCAGCTTTCTGTGTTGTTTGAATATTACGGAAAGATGTTAACAAAAAGACAATATGATGTTTGTGATATGTACCTGAATCAAAATCTTTCTTTGAGTGAAGTTTCTGAAAACCTTGGAATAACCAGGCAAGGAGTAAGAGATTCACTTATAAAATCCGAGAACATTCTTATCAATTTTGAAGAAAAGTTGGGAATAATGAAAAAGAATGAGAATTTGTCAGAAATTGTCATCAGAATACAAGAACTTATTGATAAATCGTGTATCGAAGAATCACACAAAACAGAAATTACAAAATTGACAAATCAAATTAATAATTTGATTTAAGGAGACTATAAATGGCTTTTGATAATTTAACCGAAAAACTTAATAGTGTCTTTAAGAAGCTTAGTGGCAAGGGCAAAGTAAATGAATCGGATGTTAAAGAAGCTATGAGAATGGTTAAACTTGCTCTTCTTGAAGCTGATGTTAATTTTAAAGTTGTAAAGAATTTTATCTCTTCTGCAACTGAAAAGGCTATTGGTGTTCAGGTCTTAGAGAGTCTTACTCCTGCACAACAGGTTATTAAAATTGTTAAAGAAGAACTTACAGAGTTAATGGGCAGTGAAGCTTATAAACCTGTGATTTCACCTAAATCTCCTTCAGTCTATATGTTAATGGGCTTGCAGGGTGCAGGTAAAACAACAACTTGCGCAAAGATAGCTTCATATTTTTCAAAACAGAATAAGAATACACTTCTTGTGGCTTGTGATATTTACAGACCGGCGGCTATTGAACAGTTGAAGGTTGTTGGTTCTAAGGTCGGTGCAGATGTTTTTTCTCTCGGTGTGAGTGATCCTGTCAAAATAGCTGTGGAAGCAGTTGATTATGCTCGTAATAAAGATATAGATATTGTTATTTTGGATACGGCAGGACGCCTTCATATAGATGAAGGATTGATGGAAGAACTCCAGAGAATACGAGATGCTGTAAATCCAACTGAACTGTATCTTACACTTGATGCAATGACAGGTCAGGATGCCGTTAACGTTGCTAAATCTTTTGATGAACAGATAGGAATAGATGCAACAATTTTAACTAAACTTGATGGTGATGCAAGAGGTGGTGCGGCACTTTCTATCAGAGCTGTAGTTGGAAAACCGATTGTTTTCTGCGGTATGGGCGAAAAGCTTGATGATTTAGATCTTTTTTATCCGGATAGAATGGCATCACGAATACTTGGAATGGGTGATGTACTTACTTTAATTGATAAAGCCCAGGAAGCATTTGATGAAAAGCAAGCGATCGAGTTGGAAAAAAAGATACGATCACAGACATTTAACTTAAATGATTTTCTTGATCAGTTTCAACAGATGAAAAAAATGGGACCAATGGATCAATTGCTGGGTATGCTTCCGGGAGTTGATAACAAAGCTCTTAAGGGATTGAATGTAGATGATAGAAAAATGGCTCAAACAGAAGCAATAATCAAATCTATGACTATGCTTGAAAGGGAAAAGCCGTCTATAATTGATTACAGCAGAAGAAAAAGAATTGCTGCTGGAAGTGGCACAACACTTACACAGGTAAATGCTTTGTTGAAACAATTTGAACAAATGCAGAAAATGATGAAACAGTTTACAAACCCGAAACAAATGAAAAAATTTAAGGGTTTAAGTTCCAAATTGGGACTATAAAATTTTAGGAGGAATTTAAAATGGCAGTAAAAATCAGATTAAGAAGAATGGGTTCTAAAAAAGCACCTTTCTACAGAGTTGTTGTAGCGGATTCAAGATTTCCAAGAGATGGAAGATTCATCGAAGAAATCGGAACTTACAATCCTTTGAAGCAGCCTTCAGAGATTAAAATTGATGCTGAAAAGGCTAAAAAGTGGATTGCTAATGGTGCTCAGCCTACTGATACAGTAAAAGCTATGCTTAAAAAAGCTGATATCATTAAATAATTAGGAGAGAATTATGCAGGAATTAATAGCAGAAATTGCCAAATCTCTTGTTGATAATCCTGATGAAGTGAAGGTTGAGATAGTTGAAAAAGAGAATTTGACTGTTTATCAGCTTTCTGTTGCTAAAGAGGATATGGGCAAAGTAATTGGTAAAAAAGGCCGAATAGCACAAGCTATAAGAGCTATCGTTAAAGCTGCTTCTGTTTCAGATAACAAAAAAGTTGCTGTTGATATTATATGATGAGTGAACTTTTAGAAGCAGGAAAAATTTGCAATATACATGGTGTTAAGGGATATCTCAAAATTTTTCCTTGGACTGATTCTCCGTATATATACGACAATTTCGAATTTTTAATTATAGATGATACAGAATTTAGGATTCAGGATTTAAAATATCATAAAAATTTTGTTATTTTAAAACTTGAAGGTATCGATAATGCTAATGAAGCAGAAAAATTCAAAGAAAAAATAGTTTATTGTCGACGTGATGATATTGGAGCACTTGATGAAGATACTTTCTTTATCGCGGATTTGATTTCGTGTTCTGTTATTGAAAACGGTGTAGAATTAGGAAAGGTTATTGATATCATAAATACCGGAGCGTCCGATATTTATGAAATTCAAACTGCCGAAAAGTCTATTTTTTATCTTCCGGCAGTAAAGGAGAATATTGTTTCCATTGATATTCAAAATAAAATAATACAGGTTAAGCTTCCGAAGGGGTTGTTAGAATGAAATTCGATATTTTAACTTTATTTCCGGAAGCTTTTTCCGTTTTTTTTAAAACAAGTATAATAGGTAATGCCGTTAAAAACGGCATTATCTCATACGAGTGTATCAATTTTCGTGATTATTCAGAAGATAAGCATAATCGAGTTGACGATTATACTTATGGTGGTGGTAAAGGTATGTTAATTCAGCCATCACCTATTTATAGAGCTTACAATGATATAATACTTAAAGCAGGAAAACGTCCCAAAGTAATATATATGTCGCCGAGGGGTAAAGTTTTAAATCAAGAAATAGCCTGTCAACTTTCAAACGAGGATGAGCTTGTTATTTTATGCGGACATTACGAAGGAGTTGACCAAAGGGTTATCGATGAACTTTGCGATTTTGAATTATCAATAGGTGATTATGTTTTAACCGGCGGAGAAATGCCTGCGATGATTTTATGTGACTGTGTTTCAAGGTTAATACCGGGTGTTTTATCTTCTGATGAGTCTTTTACTGAAGAGTCACATTATAATGGATTGCTTGAATATGATCAGTATACCCGACCTGAAATTTATAACGGCAGAAGTGTGCCTGAGGTTTTATTGACAGGTAATAAAAGCAATATTGATAAATGGCGAAGTGAGAATGCAAAGAAGGTTACGGCTTTAAACAGACCTGATTTATATATTAAAAATTTCAAAGAAGAACCCTTTTTAGCTAAAGATAATTATGAAATTACACTTATAATTATTGGTTCTGATGAGATTACCAAACAAGAAATTTTATTACAGTTATCAAAGAAAAATATAATATGTAAAAATATTATAGATGAAAGTACGTTAAACAATGCAACATGTATGCAAAAAACAGCTGTAATTATTTGCGGTGAATATCCAATTTATATTGATAAACTATTATCTTGTATTGATATGACAAATGTGTTGGTACAGTTTTTAAGACCTTTCTCGGAAAATAGAATCACTAAATTGCTAATTCCGGATTTTAGGTCCGAATATGTTCCGGTTAAGAGCTTTGTTACTCCGTGTGAATTTTCCGAAGAGGTATTGAGATATTGTTCCGCACTTGATGATAATAATTTGATAAATGAATGCGTTTTAAGCAGGGTAGAGTTTATTTGTTCTGTTCCTTATGATATTTATGAATCACATTCTGAATTACTTAAAGAATTTTCATCTGACAAGCTGTTTTGCATTAACTCTTCGAATGTTAATTTTAACGGAGATGGCGTTATATTAATTTTCGGGAAGAAATATGATATTAAGGTGTTTTCTTTACGTTCGCGTGTTTATGGCAAAATTCAAATAGCGTACATTGATGGCGATATCACATTTTATTGTCAATTGTTTGACAATAACAGCAATGGAAATTTTAATTGTTACTTGAGATAATTTAGAAAGGAGAAGAACGTTATGGATACAAAGTGGAAAGTTTTACCTATACCGGATGTGGAAAAAATTGAAAACATTGCGTGTCAATGTAATGTGAGTCGTTTACTTGCTGTTCTTCTTCTTGTCAGAGGCATTGATAGTGATAAAGCGAATGATTTTATTAATAATGACGAACAAAATCTTTTAGATCCTTTTTTGTTCCGTGATATGAAAAAAGCAGTTAGTTTTATAAATAGTTATGTTGAAAATGGACGTAGAATTACCATTTACGGAGATTATGATGCAGATGGTGTTACTGCTACGGCTTTGCTTGTAAAAGCATTGAAAAAAATAGGTGCAAAAGTTGATTATTATATTCCACAACGTGATATCGAGGGGTATGGTGTTTCAAAAAGTTCAATAGACACTTTGAATAAGAGGGGTACTGAATTAATTATCACAGTTGATTGTGGTATAACTGCTGTTGTTGAGTGTCTGTATGCAAAAACTTTAGGAATCGAAATGATTATTACCGATCACCACGAATGTTCTGATATAATGCCTGAGGCAGTTGCTGTTATAGACGCTAAATCGGAAACTGAAACTTATCCGCATTCTTCACTTGCAGGTGTAGGTGTAGCACTAAAACTTGCACAGGCACTACTTGCTACAAGTCAAAGTTATTTGGAAACTGCAGAAGAATATTCCGAGCTTGTTGCAATTGGTTCTATAGCAGATATAGTACCTATGCTTGGAGAAAATAGATTTTTGTGCCAACTGGGAATAAAAAAATTGAATGATAATATACCCCTTTGGTTAGAAAAAATGCTTACCTTAGCATCCTCTGATTTTAAAATTGATACTACAAAAGTTGGATTCGTTATAGCACCAAGAATTAATGCATCAGGCAGAATTACTAATGCTTCTTATGCAATCGAGTTGTTGTTGGAAAATAATTATGATAAATTAAATGAATTAGCACAAAAATTAGATGATTTTAATGGTGAAAGACAAAGAATAGAAGCTCAAATTTTTTTAGAAGCAGAAAAATTATATCTTGAAAATTATATTGATAATAGTGTTGTCGTTCTTTTCAACGACAAATGGCATCATGGAGTTGTAGGTATCGTTTCTTCTCGTCTTACAAAAAAATATATGAAGCCATTTATTTTGATTTCACCTGGAGTCGATGGTAATTGTAAAGGTTCAGGAAGAAGTATTGAAGGTTTTTCTCTTTATAAGGCTTTGGAGAACTCTAAGGATGCAATTTTATCATTTGGTGGACATGAGCTTGCGGCAGGCGTTGTGATTTCCCGTGAAAAAATTGATGATTTTCGCAAACTGATAAATTTATATGCTGACGAGTATTTTAAACTTAATGAGATTGAAAACATTATATGTGCTGACTGTGAATTAAAAGGCAGACATCTTAATATCGAAACGATTAAAGAATTATCACTACTTGAGCCCTATGGTACACAAAATAACAAACCATTATTTTTTATACGTAATATGAAAATTCTTTCAGTGTATTGCATTGGTAACAATAAACAACATTTAAAATTTACTTTTATTAAAGACGGAATTACCATTGATGGAGTTGCTTTTAATTATGAAGTTGGCACACTTATGCCTAATTCAGTCGTAAGTGTAATGTGCTATCTTGAAATTAATGACTATAAAAACAATTACGCACCTCAATTGCGTATAATTGATATTAAAGGTGAAATTTATGGATGAACAATGTAAAATTTTAATTGAAAAAATTGAAAAATACAACTGTTCTAAAGAAGATTGTGAATTGGTTTGCAAGGCTTACGAGTTGGCTAAGGACGCACATTCTGAACAATTTAGAAAATCTGGTGAACCTTATTTAATTCATCCTTTGGCTGTTGCTAATATTTTAGCTGACCTAGAAATGGATTGTCAGTCTATTTGTGCTGGCTTATTACATGATGTGGTAGAAGATACACCACACACTCTTGAAGAAATTAAAGCTATGTTCGGTGAAGATGTTATGCTCCTTGTTGAAGGGGTTACTAAATTAGAAAAAATTCCTTTTTCGAGTAAAGAGCAACAGCAAATCGAAAATTTAAGAAAAATGTTTCTTGCAATGGCTGCAGATATCAGAGTAATTATGATAAAACTTGCAGATAGACTTCATAATATGCGTACTCTTAAAAGTATGCCAGAATCTAAGCAACTTGAGAAGGCTAAAGAAACATTGGATGTTTATGCTCCATTAGCACATAGACTTGGAATTTCTAAGATTAAATGGGAACTTGAGGATATATCGCTTCGTTATCTTGATCCTATAGCATATCGTGAAATTATGGAGAGCATAAAACAAAAAAGAGCGGAGCGAGAAAAATATATTGATGATTTGATAGAAAGTATTCATCAGAAATTATCAGTAAACTATCCGGAAATGAGTGTACACATTGCAGGAAGAGTTAAACATTTTTACAGTATTTTCCGAAAAATGTATACTCAAAATAAAACTGTTGACGAGATTTATGATTTGTTTGCGGTGCGAGTAATTGTGAACTCTATTACTGAGTGTTATACAGTTCTTGGTGCTGTACATGAAATGTATAAACCTATCCCGGGAAGATTCAAAGACTACATTGCAATGCCAAAACCAAATATGTATCAATCGCTTCATACAACGGTTATAGGTCCTGGTGGAGTGCCCTTTGAAATTCAAATTCGTACTTGGGAAATGCACAGAACTGCCGAATACGGTATTGCCGCACATTGGAAATACAAAGAAGGCGCACCACAGGTTTCTGATTTAGACAGTAAACTTGAATGGATCAGGAAAATGCTTGATGTTCAAAATGAACTTTCTGATAATGATTCAGAAGAGTTTATGAAAACTCTCAAAATTGATTTATTTACCGATGAGGTTTTTGTGTTTACACCTAAAGGCGATGTTTACAACTTACCTGTGGGATCGTGTCCAATAGATTTTGCTTATGCTATCCATAGTGAAGTTGGTAATAAAATGGTTGGAGCTAAGGTAAATGGGAAAATTTCAACGATAGACCAACAATTACAAACTGGTGATATAGTAGAAATACTTACTACGCCTACATCAAGAGGTCCAAGCTTGGATTGGTTAAAAATCGTCAAGACTTCTCAGGCGAGAAATAAAATTAATCAATGGTATAAGACTCATAACAGAGATTTGTATATAGCAAAAGGCAAAGACATTGTTGATAAAGAGATACGTAAAACCGATATTCAGAATATTAATGAATTCAAAAATTTATTTGCAGAAAGCGCTATGAAAAAATTTGTTATCAAGAATGTCGATGATATGTACGCATCTATTGGTTTTGAAGGTGCAGTTTCTGTCAAACTACTTAAAAAACTTAAAGATGATATTAAAAAAGCTTTGACGGATAACACAAAAGAGGAAAATGAGACACCAAGACAAAGGCGTATACAACCTTCTTCAAACGGAATAATTGTTAAGGGAATAGAAAATTGCCTGGTAAGATTATCAAGATGTTGTAATCCGGTTCCTGGTGATAGTATTGTAGGATACATTACCAGGGGAAGAGGGGTTTCTGTTCATAGAACAGATTGTCAGAATGTAGTTAATTCTTCTGAAAACGATAGAGAACGAATGATCGGTGTAGAATGGGATGTAACTGATGGCTGTTCATTTATAGCTGATCTTCAAATAAGCGGTATTAACAGAAATGGCGTTTTACTTGAAATTACTGCTGAACTTTCAAATAAGAAAATTAATATATGCGGTGTTAATGCAAGAACTTCAAAGGAAAATGTATGTGTAATATCAATTTCAATTGAAATTCATAATGGTATGGAATTAAATACTGTTATTAAGAACTTAAATAAAATACCAGGCGTGTTTGATGTAAGAAGAATGTGTCAGTAAAAGGAGTGTGTATTTATGATAAAATTTGATTATTCTAAGACAGGGTGGGCTATTAACGAGCATGAAGTTGAGTATATGCAGTCGCAGATTAAAACTGCCCATGAGCTGCTAACAACAAAAAATGGTGCAGGTAACGATTTTTTAGGTTGGGTTGATTTGCCTGTAAATTATGATAAAGATGAGTTTGAAAGGATTCTTAAGGCTGCCGAGAAAATTAAAAACAACAGTGAAGTTTTTGTTGTTATTGGTATCGGTGGTTCATATTTAGGTGCTAAAGCCGGTGTCACAATGCTTGGACACTCTTTTTCTAATAAAATTTCAAAGGAAAAGAGAAATACACCTGAGATATATTTTGCAGGTAATTCAATCAGTTCTACTTATCTTGCTGATCTTATAGACGTAATAGGAGACAGAGATTTTTCTGTAAATGTAATTTCAAAATCCGGAACCACAACTGAACCGGCTATTGCTTTTAGAATTTTCAAGGAACTCCTGGAAGAAAAATACGGCAAAGAAGAAGCTAAAGAAAGAATATTTGCTACAACTGATAAAGAGAAAGGTGCATTAAAAAATCTTGCAGATGAGGAAGGTTACGAAACTTTTGTTGTTCCGGATGATGTTGGTGGAAGATTTTCAGTGCTTACTGCTGTAGGATTACTTCCTATTGCAGTTGCAGGTATTGATATTAAGAAAATTATGGAAGGTGCTGCAAAAGCACGTGAAGAATTCACTGCACCTGAACTTGATAATAATATTTGTTATCAGTATGCTGCGATAAGAAATATTCTTTACAGAAAAGGATATACTACTGAAATTATGGTTAATTATGAACCTTACGTTCATTTCTTTGCAGAATGGTGGAAACAGTTGTTTGGCGAAAGTGAGGGAAAGGATAATAAAGGTATTTTTCCTGCTTCTGTTGATTTTTCCACTGACCTGCATTCATTGGGGCAGTATGTGCAGGATGGTGTAAGAAATATTTTTGAAACAGTTATAAATATTGAAACACCAAAGAAGACTATAACAATTAAAGAAACAAAAGATAATGTTGACGGTCTTAATTTCCTTGCAGGTAAAACAATGGATTACGTAAATAAAAAAGCTTTTGAAGGAACATTACTTGCTCATACTGATGGTCGTGTACCTAATTTAGTTATCACATTGCCAAAGATTGATGAATCAACATTTGGTTATATGGTTTATTTCTTCGAAAAAGCTTGTGCAATAAGCGGATATGTGCTTGGTGTTAATCCTTTTGATCAGCCTGGTGTTGAAGCATATAAAAAGAATATGTTTGCTCTTTTGAATAAACCCGGTTATGAAGATTTAAAAGCTGAACTTGAAAAAAGATTATAATTTTTTGGAAAATTATCCAAAAACACTTGAAAATATTTATAATTTATAGTATCATATATATAAGCAGTAAGGAAGGAGAGATTTACATGATTAACGTAATTATTGGTGAAAAGGGTACTGGAAAAACAAAGTATCTTGTGGACCATGTAAACAACGCTGTTAAGGATGAACCGGGAAATATAGTTTTTATCGGTAAAACTAACAGACTTATGTGTGATTTAACTCATGCTGTTCGCTATATCACCACAGAAGATTTCGGTATTAAAGATTACGAGGTATTTTTTGGATTTATTGGCGGTATTGTATCCAGCAATTATGATATTTCACATGTTTTTGTTGACAGCATTTGGAAAATTGTAGAAACTGAAGAAGAAGGTTTTGAAACTTTCATTTCTGAACTTGATGAATTCAGTAAAAAGAATAATATCAACTTTACAATTGCAATTTCTGCCGGCAGAGACAGAGCTCCTGAATATTTGAAAAAATATATAGTTGAGTTTTAATTTATTGCCCCTCTATAGAAGTATAGCAGGGGCTGAATTTTTTACAATAATTACAATAAATTAAGAGGATTGAGAATATGAGTCAAAATATTAAAGAAATTTTATTCGACGATTCTAATCGAGTGGCACCTTTAGGTGTTATAGCTACACAGAGTGCTACTGAATTAGGAGATAAGATTGATAATTATCTTGTTTCGTGGGCAAAAGAGGGAGGCAATACACACAATACGTTTCTTATTGAGTCGGATTGTCCAAGATTTTCATCCGGTGATGGTAAAGGTATAATTAAATCTACCGTTCGTGGTCATGATTTATTTATATTAGTTGATGTTTGTAATCATAATTGTAAATATGATATGTTCGGAAAAGAAAATGCTATGTCTCCTGATGACCATTTTGCAGATCTTAAACGTATTATTCAGGCTGCCGGAGGTAAAGCTCACAGAATCAATGTTATTATGCCTTCACTTTATGGTGGTCGTCAACATAGAAGAAGTTATCGTGAATCTTTAGATTGTGCGGTAGCACTTCAGGAGTTAGCTAGTATGGGCGTATCTAATATCGTTACATTTGATGCTCATGATCCGAGAGTACAAAACGCAATACCTCTCACAGGCTTTGACAATGTAATGCCAACTTATCAGGTTCTTAAATCGATGTTTAAAAATATTGATAGTTTCAAGCCTTGTAAAGATAGTTTTATGATTATCAGTCCTGACGAGGGTGCAATTTCAAGAAATATGTACTATGCTTCAGTGCTGGGTGTTGACTTGGGTATGTTCTACAAGAGAAGAGATTACTCACGCATCGTTAATGGTAGAAATCCAATTGTAGCTCATGAGTATTTGGGAAATTCTGTTGAAGGAAAAGATGTTTTTATTGCTGACGATATTATTTCATCCGGTGAATCTATGCTTGATATAGCATATGAACTTAAAAAGAGAAAAGCTAACCGAATATTCACTTATGCAACATATGCAATTTTTACTAATGGTCTTGATTTATTTGATAAAGCATATGCTGATGGTATCATTGATGGTGTATTTGGTACTAATCTTACATATATCAGTCCTGAATTAAAGAGTAGGGAATGGTTTAATGAAGTTGATGTTTCTAAGTATATTGCTTATCTGATTGCAGCAATCAACCATGATGTTTCAACATCTTTGATTCTTGATCCTCACGAAAAGATTGATTCATTATTAAAAAAATACAATATTAAATAACAAAAAGTAAATGTTGGGTCTGTAAAAAATCATTGATTTTTTACAGACCTTATTTTTATTTCACAAAAATTTCATAATTTATGTATTGAAAAATTTTTAAAATATGATATAATAAAGTCAAAGAAAGTCAAAGTCAAAAACAGAGGTGTTTTATGAAAATAAGCGATCTTATTGAGGAAATAATTAAAGAAATGCTTGACAATGAAGATGGTGTTGCGAGTTTTAGAAGGAATGAATTGGCATACAGGTTAAATTGCGTGCCATCTCAGATTAACTATGTTATTAATTCAAGATTTACAAATGACCATGGCTACACAGTTGAAAGTAAACGAGGTGGCGGTGGTAATATTACCATAACAAGGATAAAATTGGATAATGATGGGTATCTTATGCATATAGCGTCATCCATAGGAAATTCCATTACTCAAAACGTAGCATATACGTTTATTAAAAATTTTCTTGATTATGGAGCTGTTACAAACAAAGAGGCACAGTTGATAGCATCGGCTATTTCGGACAATGTGTTAAGAATTGTTGAGCAACCCGGAAGAGATATTTTAAGAGCTTCTATATTTAAAAATATGATAGTAAGTATTATTAGTTAGGAGGTATAATTATGTTATGTCAGATTTGTGGAAAAAATGCCGCTAATATTCATTATCGTTCAATAGTAAACGGTGTTTTAAAAGAAATTTATATGTGTAGTAAATGTGCATCCGAAAAAACATATAGCAACAATATAAACAGTAAAGGAGGTAGTTTTATGAGTTTTTTTGAAAATAAATTCTCAGATAGGGCAGAGACAGCTATCAGAAATGCTTCTTTAGCAGCTGAAAGTTGGAATCATAAATATGTTGGAACCGAACATTTGTTATTTGGTTTATTATGTGACAGTAACAGTATAGCCAGAAATATTTTAAGTAATTCCGGTGTTACTGCCGAGAAGGTTCAGAATGTAATAGTCAAAAACATTGGTGTTACCAATATGGGGTCTGCGGTTATAGGTTTTTCTCCCAGATATAAAAGAGTTATAGAAACAGCATATGAAATTATGAGAAAAATACGACAAAATTATATTGGAACAGAACATTTATTAATGGCATTACTATCTGATAAAGATTCAGCAGCATATAACGTGATTACTTCTCTGGGGTGTAATCCTGAAGATATATATGAAAGTTTAATGAATTCTTTAGGTGTTAACAGCAATGATGATCCAATACATGAAACATCAACATTTGACAATAAAAACGGAGCAGGTTGCAAGACGCCTAATATAGATAAATTTGGTAAAGATCTGACAAGGCTTGCTGGTGAAGGTAAGTTCGATCCTGTTATAGGAAGGGACAAAGAAATTGAGAGAGTTATGCAGATACTTTCACGTCGCACTAAAAATAATCCTTGTTTAATTGGTGAACCGGGAGTTGGTAAGACTGCGGTGGCTGAAGGTCTTGCCCAAAATATCCATGACGGAAAAGTTCCGGAAATTTTAAAGAATAAGCGTGTCATATCGCTTGATCTTTCTTCAATGGTTGCCGGTTCAAAATACAGAGGTGATTTTGAAGAACGTTTAAAAAAAGTTATGGATGAAATAATTTCTGCCGGAAATATTATTATTTTCATAGATGAAATTCATACTATAATTGGAGCCGGAGCCGCTGAAGGAGCTATTGATGCTTCAAATATATTGAAACCGGCTTTGGCGCGTGGTGAAATTCAGATTATCGGAGCAACAACTATCAAAGAGTATAGAAAATATATAGAAAAGGATTCGGCTTTTGAAAGAAGATTTCAACCTGTAACTATAGGAGAGCCTACAGTGGATGAAACTATAATGATTCTTATGGGATTGCGTGATAAATATGAAGCTCATCACAAAGTTAAAATTACTGATGAAGCATTAATAGCAGCAGCTAAGATGTCTTCAAGGTATATAACTGATAGATTTTTGCCTGATAAAGCTATAGATTTGATAGATGAAGCAGCATCAAAAGTTAAGCTTGATTCATTTACAGCACCCGATGAACTTTCGCAACTTAATGCCGAATATGAAAAAATCAAGGCAAGAAAAGAGGCTGCGATTAATTCACAGGATTTTGAAAAAGCTGCTTCACTTCGTGATGAAGAAAACATTATATCAGAAAAAATCAAGAAATCAAGAGAAACTTGGACACAGGAAAAACAGAAATTAAATATGGAAGTTGATGCAGTCGATATTTCAAATGTTGTGTCACACTGGACAGGAATACCTGTTTTTAAAATTGAAGAAACAGAAAGCGAAAAACTTAAATATCTTGAAACACAGCTACATGAGCGTGTTATCGGTCAGGACGAAGCAGTTACTGCTGTAGCAAAAGCAGTAAAAAGAGGCAGAGCAGGTTTAAAAGACCCAAAACGTCCGATTGGTTCGTTCATATTTAGTGGACCAACCGGTGTTGGTAAAACAGAATTGTGTAAAACACTTGCACAGGTAATGTTTGGTGATGAAAATGCTATAATCAGATTTGATATGTCTGAATATATGGAAAAACATTCTGTGTCAAGACTTGTGGGTTCACCACCGGGATATGTTGGGTTTGACGAAGGTGGTCAGCTTTGCGAACAGGTAAGGCGTAAACCGTACAGTATAGTATTATTTGATGAAATTGAAAAAGCACATCCTGATATATTTAATATCCTGCTTCAGGTATTGGAGGATGGCGTATTAACAAGCTCACAAGGTGTAAAAGTGGATTTCAAAAATACCATAATAATAATGACATCAAATGTTGGTGCGATGTCAATTATAGGCAAAAATAAAACCTTAGGATTTAACGAAGATGATAACGATTTATCAAATGAATATAATAGCATAAAGAATAAGGTTTTAAATGAACTGAAAATGACATTTAAACCTGAATTTATAAACAGAATTGATGATATAATAGTGTTCAGACAGCTTAATAAAGATGAAATTAAGAAAATCACACGTAATATGATAAATGATTTGTTTTCCAGACTTGAGGCGAATGATATAATAGCTTCTATCACAGATGAAGCGATAGCTGAACTTTCTGATATGGGTTTTGATCCTGTATATGGTGCAAGACCTTTAAGGAGAGCAATTATATCGAATGTTGAAGATTTACTTGCTGAAAGTATAATTTCCGGGGAAATCCGGAGTGGAGATAATGTTATAGTTGATGTGAATGACAAGATTTTTAATATAAGAAAAAATTAATAAGAACTTAAATGAGTGTGTTTATACACACTCATTTAAGTTTGTGAAAATTTTGAAAAAATCTTACTTTATCTGTTGACTTTTTATACTATATATTGTATAATATTTGAAAATAGGTGTATATGCATTTTTGCAAATACAAAGTACACTAAATTAGATAAAAAAGGAGAAGATAACATGATTAAAAAGACATTATGTGCGATTTTAGCTTTCTGTATGCTTTTCACCATGGTGGGTGTAACATGTGCAGTTGCCGGTGAATCGAATACAGACCCGGATGTTGAAATTACAGTTAATGTTGCCGACGAACTTATTACTTTCGAAAAAGGCAAATTTGTTGCAGAAAACGTTCTTAAGATTGATTTTTCTGTTGAAGGCATTGATTCTGAAACTGAAACCATTAAGAGTTTAGGTAAAATTAAACTTAACTTTGACAGTGAAAAAACAAAGGTTCTTACCAGGACACAGTCAGGTAAAGAAAGTGCCGTCAAAGAAATTAACACTACAACATGGAATGAAAGTGCTATGAGGTATGATTCTGATTCCTTAGAACTTGACTTTAATGCAACTAATTATGTTGTACCTGAATTGGATTTTGAAACAGATACATACTTACCTGTTAAGCTTGCAACTGTGTACCTTCAGGTAAAAGAAAATGTTGATGTTACAAACTTAGTTCTTAATTTAACAATTGATGATTCGGAATTAAAAGTTACTAATGGTGGAAATACCGAATATAGTTATGGCTTTAATGCTAAGTCATTTACATTTGATAAAAGAGAAGAAATGACAGGTGTTGATGTTACAGGAGACATCTTCGATTACGATGGTGAATTACATAACGTTACAGTTACAGGTGCTCCTGAAGGTTCAAGCATTTCTTACATATGTGATGGTGAAGAATTTACAGGCGCTAAAGCAGTCGGTACATATGAAGTTACCGCTTTAGTAGAACATAACAATTATAAACCATTCACAAAGAGTGCAAGAATTGATATTGTACCTCTGGAAATCACAGCTTCGGTAGAAGGCACAGACAGAGAATATGATGCTACAACAAACTTTGAGGCAACAGCAACTCTTGAAGGCGTAATTGACGGTGATGAAGTTACAGTTGAATGCACAGAAGGTGCACTTGATTCTAAAAACATCGGTACACGCACCGGTTCTGTTGAAGTTTCAATTGCAGGTGCGGATGCTGCAAACTATGTTCTTTCTGAAGATACATTTAATGATATCGAAGTTGAAATTTCACCAAAAGAAATCACAGCTTCAGTAGAAGGTACAGACAGAGAATATGATGCTACAACAACATTCGAAGCAACTGCAACTCTTGATGGTGTAATCGATGGTGATGTTGTAAACTCTTACTGTGAAGAAGATGAACTTGATTCTAAAAATGTGGGTACACGCGTAGGTTCAGTCGTAGTTCTTATTACAGGTGAAGATGCTGCCAACTACACATTGGCTACAAGTACATTTGATAACGTAACAGTTGAAATTTCTCCTAAGGAAATCACAGCTTCAGTTACAGGTACAGACAAAACTTACGATGCTACAACAGCATTTGTTGCAACAGCAACTCTTGAAGGCGTTATTGATGGTGATGTTGTTGAAACATCAGCAGTAGGTACATTAACATCTAAGAACGCAGGTTCTTATACAGATGGTAATGCAGTAGTTACACTTGAAGGTACAGATGCTGCAAACTATGTTCTTGCTGAAGATACATTTAATGATGTAGCAGTTACAGTAACAGCTAAAGATGTTACAGCTACAGTTACAGCTACAAACAGAGAATATGATGCTACAACAGCATTTGTTGCAACAGCAACTCTTGAAGGTGTAATTGATGGTGATGTTGTTGAAACAACAGCAACAGGTTCGTTAACATCTAAGAATGCTGGCGAACATACAGATGCAACAGTAGCTGTTACAATTAATGGTGCAGATGCTGCAAACTATAATCTTACAAATCCAACAGTTGCTGATGTTGCAGTAACAATTTCAGCAAAAGCTTTAACAGTTACTGGTGTTACAGCTAAAAACAGAAAAGCAGATGGTACAACAGTTGTTGAAATTGATTCTACAAACAAGGTTGTTACCGGTGTAATTAATGAAGATATAGTTACAGTTAATGTTCCTGCAACAGGTTCAATTGAATCTGCAGCTGCCGGTTCAAACAAAGTAGTTACAATTACCGGTATCACACTTGAAGGTGCAGATGCTGCTAACTACACTGTAACAGATCCTACAGATGTTACTGTAAATATCTCATCAGCTGGTTCCGGTAACTATAGACCTTCATATTCTGGTGGTGGATCAAGCAGTTCAACTGTGACACCTCCTGCTGATGATAAAAAAGACGAAGAAGTTAAAGATGAAGAAGTTAAAGACGATGAGGTTAAGGACGAAGAAGTTAAAGACCTTACAAAGGCTACTGCTGATGTTTCATTGAAAGAAAAAGCTTCTGAAATCAAATTCGTTGAAACTGATGAAGAAGGTAACTTCTATCCTGATGCTGAAGCTACAAGAGATGATGTAGTTAATGCTCTTAATGAAGTTCTTGATATCGAAAATGCAACAGGTGACTGTGAATTGAAAGATATCGAAAATGCTGAAAATGCTGAAATCGTTGAACTCTTCACAAAAGCTAACATTATTGCAGGTTATGAAGACGGAACATTCCGTGGTACTGATTCAATCACAAGAGCTGAATTCGTTAAGGTTCTTGCAGTAGCACTTGGTGTTGAAATTAAAGATTTTGAAGAAGATAAATTTGACGATCTTGCAGGTCATTGGTCAGTTGATTATGTAAATTCATTCGTTGAACTTGGCTATATCATTGGATATCCTGATGGAACCTTCAGACCTGATGCTAGAATTTCTAAAGCAGAAATGGTTATTGTTATCAACAGAGCTATCGGCAAGGATGTTGATGCTTCTGATAATATTGATGTAGAAATCGCTGATATCGATGATGCACACTGGGCTTACAAGTATATAAAAGCTGCAGTAAAATAATTTAATATTTAGAGTCCGACTTAGTTCGGACTCTTTTTATAACATTGACAAATATATTTTCTTGTGTTAAGATTTATGTTACTACGAAAGGAGCATAACTTACATGGATGTATTAAGAAACAAAAAAGGTTTTATTTGTGATATGGATGGTGTTATTTATCACGGTAATAACATACTTGATGGTGTTGTGGAATTTGTTACGTGGCTACAGAATAATGATAAAAAGTTTTTATTTTTAACCAACAGCCCTGAAAGAACACCTCATGAACTTTCGATGAAATTACACAGAATGGGGCTTGAAGTATCTGAGGAACATTTTTATACTAGTGCTCAGTCAACAGCATCATTTTTGAGCAGTCAGTCACCGGGATGCAGTGCGTATGTAATAGGTGAAGCCGGTTTGTTGAATGCACTGTACGATAAAGGTATATGCACTAATGATGTAAATCCTGAATATGTCGTTGTTGGTGAAACAAGAACATACAATTTTGAAAAGATAGAAAAAGCCATTGAACTTGTGAATAAAGGTGCAAAATTAATTGGAGCGAATCCTGATATAACAGGACCTACTGAAAAAGGAATTATGCCTGCAACCGGTGCTTTAGTAGCACCAATAGAAATTGCAACAGGTAAAAAAGCTTATTTCATAGGCAAACCTAACCCACTTACAATGCGCCATGCATTAAAAGTTTTGGGTTGCCATAGTCACGAAACTGCATTGGTGGGAGATAGAATGGATACTGATATTATTTCCGGTATTGAATCAGCTATCGACACTGTTCTTGTGTTAAGTGGAGTTACGCGCCGAAGCGATATTGAAAATTACCCATATAGACCTAAATATGTATTAACAGGTGTAGGTGAAATACCAAATGATTAAGTTAAAAATTATATCAGTAGGCAAAATCAAAGAAAAATCACTAAGTATACTTATTGATGAATACATTAAACGGCTTAGAAGATACGCTAAAATTGAAATTGTAGAAATTAATGATATAGCTGTACCTGATAATCCGTCACAAAATGATATTTTATCAGTTATCACTAAAGAAGGTAAGGAAATATTAAAATACCTGTCCCCAAAAGCTTATGTTATTTCTTTATGTATAGAAGGTAAAAATGTTTCATCAGAAGAATTTGCAAATATTATTGAAAGAATTCACAATCAGTCATCTGAGGTAGTTTGCATTATAGGTAGTTCTCATGGTTTAAGTGAAGAAATTAAAAAGTTAAGTCATTTTAAATTATCTATGTCGGAAATGACTTTTCCTCATAATATCGCAAAACTTATGTTAGTTGAACAAGTTTATCGTGCCTTTAAAATTAATAATAATGAAAATTATCATAAATAATACGGTGGTAGCAACGCTTTCACCGTATTAATATTTTTTTGTGTTTTTAATAATTTTAAATGTTTCAGTTTCGCCTTTATCCGAAAGAAGTTTTAGCCAAAATTCAATTAAATCAGAAGTTTCTTTATTGATAACTCTGTTAGAACGTCCGCGTTCAAAATATTCAATAGGGTGAGTTTGTTTATAATTCTTTCCCTGGTAAATTTTACTAGCTGCTACTCGATCACAGAACATTTCTTTTACATATTTAATCGGCATTTTTACAGGCTCGTTTTTCTTAGTAGTGGGATTATAATCAAGCCAGTATTCAAAATGATGCTTATTTCTTCCTTTGTGATGTAACCATGCTTTTGAAAAACCGTATTTTTCTCTTTCTGCTTCATTAGGACTTTTGGTTCCTAAATAATATTTGGCACCACATATAAATTCAGCAGGAGAATATTTTGACAAATCATGGAAAAGTGATTGCCAAAAAATACCTGTTTTAAAACCATGTTTAATTACTGCGTGACGATGTCTGGTAATAGTGATAAAATGTTTGATAGCTTTCATAATATAATACCTCTCTGACAAAAATTATACATCAAAATATTATAAAAGTAAATACGTAATATGTTGATTTAATTAATTAATTATGATATAATATACTATAATGGGTTAGTATATTATATCATTATGAATGGAGATAAAGTATGAATTATATAGATTATTTTGAGTCTATTAAAAACAAAACAATTGCTGTTGTTGGAATTGGAGTGAGCAATAAACCTCTTATACAAATGCTTTTATCTTATGGAATCAAGGTCAGTGCTTTTGATAAGAATGCTGAAAAGAAAGATTTAATTGCTGAATTGAATTCTATGGGTGTTGAAACGGTATTCGGTGACGATTACCTCGAACATTTTAACCATGATATAATATTTAAAAGTCCCGGTATTCGTGACGATATTCCTCAATTTATTGAAGCTAAGGCAAAAGGTAGTATCGTTACTTCTGAAATGGAGGTTTTTTTTGAATTATGCCCATGTGAAATTTTTGCAGTAACGGGTAGTGATGGTAAAACAACTACGACGACGTTGATTTACGAAATACTGAACGAACAAGGATATAAATGTCACCTTGGTGGAAACATTGGAAAACCTTTATTACCTGAAATAGCTAATATTTCTAAAGAAGATAAAGTTATTCTTGAACTTTCAAGCTTTCAATTGAAAACCATTAAAAAATCCCCTCATATATCAGTAATTACTAATTTATCACCAAATCACCTTGATTGGCATAAAGATATGGATGAATATTTAGATTCAAAAAAAAACATCTTCAGATTTCAAAATGAAAGTGATTTTTTTGTTACAAATGCGGACAACGAAATAACACGTGAACTTTATTCTGAAGCAAGAGGTAAAGTTCGCAATTTTTCAAGACTTCGCGGTGATACAGATTTGCATCTTGATGATGGTTGTATTTATTATGGTGATTCCAAAATTGTGGATACAGTGGAAATATTACTTCCTGGTGTTCACAATGTGGAAAACTATATGGCAGCTATTGGAGCAGTTATAGACTATGTGGAGATTGATACCATACGAAAAGTTGCAACAACATTTGCAAAGATTCCTCATAGGATTGAGTTTATTCGTGAATTATCAGGCGTTAAATATTATAATGATTCTATCGCTTCAAGTCCTACCAGATCTATAGCAGGATTGAAATCTTTCAAAAATAAGGTAATATTAATTGCCGGTGGATATGACAAAAATTTAGATTACGATATTTTGGGTCCGGTAATTTGTGAAAAGGTAAAAAAACTTGTGTTGGTAGGTAAAACATCAGATAAAATCGAAGCATCTACTAAAAAGTGTAAAAATTATAATTCTGATGATCTCGAAATAATTAAGTGTTCCGCTTTTGACGAAGCTTTGTATTGTGCTAAAAATGGAGCAAAACCTGGCGATATAATAATTTTAAGTCCTGCAAGTGCAAGTTTTGATATGTTTGATAATTTTGAACAAAGAGGTAATGTTTTTAAGGATCTCGTTAATGGTCTTATGGAGTAGATTATGAATATAGAATTACTTGAAAAATTATGTTGCACTTATGGTGTATCCGGATGCGAAAAGGAAGTAACCACTATAATTACAAATGTTATGAAAAATTTATGTGATGACATATACGTGGATAAACTTGGAAATATAGTATGTACTAAATTTGGTACATCTGATAAAACTATAACACTTGATGCACATATTGATTCTGTTGGATTTATAGTTAATAAAATTTATGATAATGGCTTTATTGGTTTTAGAACTATTGGTGGAATTGATGTAAGGATACTTTCTTCACAGGAAGTAGTTATCCACGGCAAAAAAAACATCTGTGGAATAATCACATCCAAACCACCTCATATTACCGACAAAAAAGACACTGATTTAAATATAAAAGATATGTTTATCGATACAGGTTTGGGTTCTGATGTTGATAAGTTGATAAGTATAGGAGATTTAATTTCTTTCAGGACTCATTTTGATGTATTAAATGATAAGTATATTTCAGGAACGTCTCTTGATGACAGAGCAGGCGTTGCTACTATAATCAATATTTTTAAACATTACAAAGATAGAAAACTACCTTATAATCTTGTCGGATTATTTTCTGTTCGTGAAGAGATTGGCTTAAAGGGAGCATATTTTTCCAAACTTAAATCTGATCTTATGATTGTTATTGATGTTACACATGCCAAAACTCCTGATGAGAAAAGAGATATTGCTTTTGAGTGTTCTAAAGGTGTAGCTATTGGTTATGGCCCGAATATAGATAAGTATTATTATGATATTCTTATCGAAAATGCACTAAATAAAAATATTCCACATCAAATTGAAATACTTGAAGGTAATTCAGGAACTAACGCCTGGGCGTATCAGACATTAAGACAGGGTACACCTTGTCTGTTACTATCTCTACCATTAAAGTATATGCATACTCCTGTTGAATGTATAAGTATAAATGATTATGATAATATGCAAATGCACTTGACTGAATTTCTTGACAATATTCATTTGAATAAAATTAAAACTAACAATTTGATTTATGCAGGTGATGCAATTGGATAATTTAATTAATGTTTTGAGTGATTTATTTGCTGTATCAGGTAATGAAGATGCTGTGCGTTCTTTTATAATAAATTATGCACGTGATTATTCTTCCGAAATAAAGACTGATGCAATAAGAAACATTTATGTTTTTCGTAAAGGATATGGAGATAATAAAAAAAATGTGATGCTTTGTGCACATATGGATGAAGTGGGATTAATCATCTCATCTTTTACCCCAAATGGATATTTAAAGTTTCGTGTCGTTGGTGGCATTGATACTTCAGTGCTTCTTGCAAGAAGAGTATTTATTGGAAGAAAAAAGGTTAAAGGTGTTATTGGAATCAAAGCCGTACATTTAACCGACAAAGATGAGCGTGATAAAAAACCGTGTGTCGAAGATATGTATATTGATATCGGTGCTGAATCAGCTGAAGAAGCAATGTCTCTTGTGAATTTAGGTGATTACGTTAGTTTCGATACTACGTGTGGAAAATTTGGAAATTTACTGAAAGGTAAGGCTTTTGATGACAGAATAGGGTGCTTTATCTTATGCGAATTATTGAAAAAACAATATTATGATGATGTAACTTATTGTTTTACTGTACAGGAAGAAACAGGACTCAGAGGTGCTTCGGTAGCTGCTTATAATCTGAGTGCTGATTTATGTTATGTTATTGAAGCAACAGTATGTTTGGATCTACCTGAAGTTACTGCAGAAAAGTCCGTAACCCAAATTGGATATGGCCCTGCAATTAGCATATCTGATAAAGTTACTTACGCAGATAAGATGTTAAACGGTTTATTTGCGAACAGTTGCACTAAGTTTCAATATAAAAAATCCGGTAGTGGTGGCAATGATGCAGGTTCGATACACTTAAATGGAATAAGAACTGCTTCGGTTTCAATTCCGTCAAGATACATTCATTCTCCTGTGAGTGTTGTTTCTCCTGATGATATTGATGTATGTATCAAGGCTTTTGATCGATTATTAAGCAAAGGAGTTGATTTTAATGATTGATATGTTAAGTAGCATCCCTTCACCTACAGGTGGTGAGGAAGTTATGATAAAATTTCTGAAAAAATTAATAGATGCCGAAACATACGAAGATTCCATAGGTAACCTTATTGTTCATATAAAGGGTGAAGGCAAAAAAGTAATGCTTATCTGTGGAATTGATGAGGACTGTGTTATCGCACTTAATCAAGATTGCAGAAAAGTTAATTTTAATCATATTGGTAACAAAAAACTATTTCCCGGTACCTTAGTTAATTTAGGTGGTAACGAAGGATATGTGTGTTCAGATAATATGGAAAATCCAACTAAAGACCAATATATCAAACTAATTAATGATGCTGAGATTCAGATTTCAACGTCAGGAATTATAGTAAGTGATTATTTTGAAGATGAGTTTTATATTAAAGGGAGTAGAATTGGCAGAGTTTGCGTTTTAAACGAGATGATAAATCTTGCCAACAACTATAGTGGTGATTTGGATTTATACATCGTTTTTGAAGTTCAGAGTTTGTTTGGTCATAAAGGTGCTATCGTTGCTTCTAATAATATTGAACCTGATTATATTATAGCTTTTGAAGAGATTGAATCTGATGCAAAAAAAATACTTAATATAAAAGCCGCCAGAGCTTTTGTATCTTCTGAAGTCCCGGAAGAATTTATACCGGACACAATATCTGAATCTTATGTAAATACCGAACTTGATACAACTGCTACTTATATTAAAAACTCAGTTACTGTTCTTTTCGGTGTTCCGGTAGATTTTTATCATTTTTCATCTTCACGTGTTCTTACGGATGTAAAAAATGAAATTAAACACTTATTTGAAACTATTTTTTAGAAAGAGGTATATACATGATAGAATTAATCAACGAAGGATGTTTTCTTGTAAGCGGCACAGAATTAAATCTGCAATCTACTGTAGCTGTTGAAGAAGCCAGAAAAAACACAATTGCATATTCCATTTTAAAAGCTCATAATACTTCCGGGAATATGAATAAATTAAAAATTAAATTTGATGCAATGGCGTCTCATGATATCACTTATGTCGGAATCATCCAGACTGCAAGAGCAAGTGGGCTTGAAAAATTTCCTGTTCCTTATGTGCTGACAAATTGCCATAATAGTTTATGCGCCGTTGGTGGAACAATTAATGAAGATGACCATATGTTTGGCCTTTCTGCTGCTGTAAAGTATGGTGGTGTATATGTTCCTGCACATCAGGCCGTAATACATCAGTATATGCGTGAAATGATGTCAGGATGCGGAAAAATGATCTTAGGTTCTGACAGTCATACAAGATATGGTGCTCTCGGCACTATGGCTATAGGTGAAGGCGGACCGGAACTTGTAAAACAACTCCTTGAAAAAACATACGACATAGATATGCCTGATGTTGTTGCGATTTATCTTGAAGGAGAACCTGTACCGGGAGTTGGACCTCAGGACGTAGCTTTAGCTATAATTGGTGAAGTGTTTGACAATGGATTTGTGAAGAATTCAGTTATGGAATTCGTTGGTCCAGGTGTTAAAAATCTCCCTATTGAATTTCGTAACGGTATCGATGTTATGACAACAGAAACAACCTGTCTTTCGTCGATATGGGTTACTGATGATAAAACTAAAGAATATTTTGCTGATCACGGAAGAGCTGATGCTTACGGTGAATTAAAACCAGGAGATGTTGCATATTATGACAGAGCGGTTAAAATAAACCTTTCTGAAATTGTTCCAATGATAGCTATGCCTTTCCATCCAAGTAATGTTTTCAAAGTGAAAGATGTTGCTGAAAATCCAGGTGATATTTTAAGGATGGTTGAAAAAAATGCAGCTCAGCAATTGGATATGAGCAAGCTTAATTTCAATCTTACAGATAAAATTATAGCCGGTAAATTACATGTTGAACAAGGTATTATTGCAGGTTGTGCCGGCGGTACATATGATAACCTTTGTGCTGCTGCAGATATTCTCAGAGGCGAGTCGATTGGTAATGGTGAATTTGCGATGAGTGTTTATCCTGCAAGTCAGCCGGTATATATCAATCTCGCCGAAGACGGTGTTATTTCTGAACTTATGCAAACAGGGGTTACTGTTAAAACAGCTTTTTGTGGACCTTGTTTCGGTGCAGGAGATGTCCCTGCGAATAATGGACTTTCGATTCGCCATTCAACACGTAATTTCCCCAATAGAGAAGGTTCAAAGCCGGGTAATGGTCAGATTGCATCAGTTGCTCTTATGGACGCTCGTTCTATTGCTGCTACAGCAGCAAATAAAGGGATTCTTACTCCTGCAACAGATCTTGACATCGAGTACAAAGCTCCTAAAGCTAAGTTTAATGATACTGTTTATAAAAACAGAGTTTATAATGGTTTTGGAGATGCCAAAACTGAGGAATCCCTTAAATTCGGACCTAATATTGCTGATTGGCCGGAAATGAGCCCACTTACTGAAAATCTTTTATTAAAGGTTGTTTGTGTGATTAATGATCCGGTTACTACTACTGATGAACTTATTCCATCAGGGGAAACTTCATCATATCGCTCAAACCCATTAAAACTTTCGGAATTTGCTTTATCGAGAAAGGCTCCTTACTATGTGCAGGAAGCTAAAGACATCCAAAAAGCAGAAAAAGCACGTATTAAAGGAGAAAATCCTGCAGAAGCAGTTAATGAATTGAAAGCAGTATATGAACAGATTTCAAAATATGGTGCAACTAAAGAAAATACAGGTATTGGAAGTGTTGTTTTTGCTGTTAAGCCGGGTGATGGTTCAGCCAGAGAACAAGCAGCGTCTTGTCAGAAGGTTTTAGGTGGTTGGGCAAATATAGCTCGCGAATATGCTACAAAACGTTACAGAAGCAATTTAATTAACTGGGGTATGCTTCCATTTTTGTCAGATAATGATACTTTTGAGGAAGGTCAGTTCATTTATGTAAAAGATGTAAGAAAAACGATTGCTGAAAAGAAGAATGAATTCAATGCTGTGGTTGTTGGTAGCAATAAGGAGATTACACTTAAGATTGCTGATATGACCGATGATGAAAGGGATATTATTCTTTCCGGCTGTCTTATAAATTATTATAGATCTCATAAGGAGAATTGATGTGAGTTTATATGCCGTTACAGTTGAAAAATTAATTGAAGAATTCAGAAAAATGCCCGGAATTGGCTACAAATCCGCTCAAAGATTAGCATTTTATGTTTTGGGTTTATCAAAATCTAAAGCTGAAAATCTTGTTAATGTAATAAATGAAGCTAAGGAAAAAATAGGATACTGCAAGGTTTGTTGCAACCTTACGGATTCTGATCCGTGTAGCATATGCGCTGACAATTCACGGGATAAGAGCATTATATGTGTAGTAGAATCTCCAACTGACGTTGTAGCTTTGGAAAAGACCAGGGAATACAGAGGATTATATCACATATTACACGGGGTAATTTCTCCGATGGATGGAATAAAGCCTGATGATTTAAAAATACGTGAGCTTATTTTGCGTCTTTCAGACAATACTGTTAAAGAAGTGATAATTGCTACTAATCCCAATATCGAAGGAGAAGCTACAGCAACTTATCTTGCAAGACTTATAAATCCAATGGGAGTTAAAGTTACCAGAATAGCTAAAGGCGTCCCAGTTGGTGGAGATATTGAATATACTGACGAAATTACATTGGTTAAATCTTTGGAAAACCGTGTGGAAATGTAGGTGAACTGATGAACCATATAAGCTCCATAGCTGATATAAAGAAAATTATGTCAGAAAATAACCTTGTGTTTCACAAGGGGTTAGGACAGAACTTTTTATTCGATGAACATTATCTTAATGCGATAGTTGAATCCGGAGATATAACTAAAGAAGATGTTGTGATTGAAATTGGTCCCGGGTTGGGAGTGATGACGACACGACTTGCAGAAAAGGCAAAAAAAGTTATTGCAATAGAAATTGACAACAATATTGTTCCTGTTTTAAAAAATATCACCGCTCCATTTGGTAATGTTGAAATTATTTGTGCTGATATTATGAAAACTGATGTAAATTCTTTGATAGCTGATGAAGAACATATTAAAGTTGTTGCAAATTTACCTTATTACATAACGACACCAATTATTATGAAATTGCTTGAAGAAAAAATTAATGCTGAATGTATTGTTGTTATGATTCAAAAGGAAGTTGCAGAGAGATTAGTTGCAAAAGCCGGTTCAAAGGATTATGGAGCAATAACGCTTGCTATCGATTACTATACTGATTCGAAAATTATGTTTAACGTTCCTGCAGGTGCTTTTGTGCCTGCTCCAAAAGTTGAATCAGCTGTTGTTAAAATGGATATACGTCATCTTCCGGCTGTCAAAGTGAATGATGTTTCTTTTATGTTTTCAATTATTAAAGCAGCTTTTGGACAACGTAGAAAAACTTTTGTTAATGCTGTAAATTCATACCTGAAAATTGATAAAGCAACTATTATTGAAGCTCTTATTACTTGCGGATATGATGAACGAGTAAGAGGAGAGGTGCTTAGTTTACAAGATTTTGCTAAACTTTCAGATTTTTTACAAAAATAAAAGGAAATAATGAAGAAATATAGAATAAATTGAAATAGGGTGAAATTTTAGATAATTATTTAAGGAGGAAATCTTTATGACAAATAATAAAGTGGTACTTGATTGGCTTAGAGAAATGACAGATATGACTAAACCGGATCAGGTAGTATGGATTGATGGTTCAGAAGCTCAACTTGAAGCATTAAGAGCTGAAGCTGTATCCACAGGAGAAATGATTAAATTAAATCAGGAAAAACTTCCCGGTTGCTATTATCACAGAACTGCCGAAAACGATGTTGCACGTGTAGAAGACAGAACTTTTATATGTACTCCTACCAAAGAAGAAGCAGGCCCTATCAATAACTGGATGGATCCTGTTGAAATGTATGCAAAACTCAAAAAACTTTATGCTGGTTCTATGATTGGAAGAACAATGTATGTTATTCCGTATTCTATGGGGCCTGTAGGGTCACCATTTTCAAAAATCGGTATAGAACTTACAGACAGCATTTATGTTGTATTAAATATGGCGATTATGACAAGAACAGGAAAAGCTGTTATAGACGCTTTAGGTGATAATGCTGATTTCGTTAAATGTCTCCATGCAAAGAAAGATGTTGATCCTGAAGAGAGATATATTGTTCAGTTTCCACAAGATTCAACAATTTGGTCTATTAACTCGGCTTATGGTGGAAATGTTCTTTTAGGTAAAAAATGCTTTGCTTTAAGAATTGCTTCATATCTTGGTATGAAGGAAGGCTGGATGGCTGAACATATGCTTATTCTCGGCCTTGAAAATCCACAAGGAGAAGTTAAGTATATCTGTGCTGCTTTTCCTTCAGCTTGCGGTAAAACTAATCTTGCAATGCTTATTCCACCTGAGTACTTAAAGAAAAAAGGTTATAAAGTATGGACTGTTGGTGATGATATTTCATGGCTCAGAATTGGTCCTGATGGAAGACTTTATGCTATTAATCCTGAAGCAGGCTTCTTTGGTGTTGCTCCCGGAACAAGTGAAAAAACCAACTTTAATGCTCTTGCTGCAACAAAGAAAAATACCATTTTCACTAATGTAGCTATCAACAATGATGATAACACTGTTTGGTGGGAAGGTCTTGATAAGAATCCACCTGAAAATTGCACAGAATGGACCGGTAAACAGGTTAACGGAAAAACATTTGATGGTAAGCTTGCTCATCCTAATTCAAGATTTACTGCTCCTGCTGTAAATTGTCCTTGTATTTCAAGTGAATTTGAAAACCCACAGGGTGTACCTATTTCCGCTATTGTATTTGGTGGTAGAAGAGCAAAAACTGCTCCATTGGTATATCAGGCACGTGACTGGAATCATGGTGTATTTGTTGGTGCAACAATGGCTTCTGAAACAACAGCAGCTGCTGCAGGTGCTGTAGGTGTTGTAAGACGTGATCCTATGGCTATGAAGCCTTTTGTTGGTTACAATATGGCAGATTACTTTGCTCATTGGCTTGAAATGGGAACTAAAATGGATGCAGATAAAGCTCCTAAGATTTTCCATGTTAACTGGTTTAGACAGGATGAAGAAGGTAACTTTATGTGGCCTGGATTTGGTGATAACATGAGAGTTCTTCTTTGGATTCTTGACAGATGCGAAGGTAAAGCAGATGCAGTTGAAAGTGCAATTGGTTACCTTCCAACTGAAGGTGCAATTGATACAACAGACCTTGATATCACTCCTGAAGTTCTCAATGAACTTTTAAGTGTTGATAAGGATGTATGGATGGAAGATGTTAAGGATCAGAAAGAATATTTTGCACAGTTTGGCGACAGACTTCCAAGTGAAATTAAGAATCAGCTTGAAATTCTCGAAAGAAACCTTAATAAATAATTTTTATGCGGATAAATTAAATTTATCCGCATTTTTTTAAAAAAACTCTTGATTTTTTAACAAAATTATGATAAACTATTATGGCGATTAAATACGCACATACTGTTTGCCGGTGGTGTCTAGTTTAAGATATTTGGTAAAATTCAAGGCAGTATGGAGGTAAATAACCACGGAGGTGTTTTAAAATGTCAGTAATTTCAATGAAACAGTTACTGGAAGCAGGTGTTCATTTCGGACATCAGACAAGAAGATGGAATCCTAAGATGGCAGAATATATTTTTGCTGAAAGAAACGGAATTTACATCATCGATTTGCAGAAAACTGCAAAAAAGGTAGAAGAAGCTTATGACTTTGTTAGACAGATTGCTGCAGATGGCGGCGAAGTTCTTTTTGTTGGTACAAAGAAGCAGGCTCAGGAATCAATTAAAGAAGAAGCAGAAAGAGTTGGAATGTATTATGTTAATGCAAGATGGCTTGGTGGTATGCTCACAAACTTCAATACTATTAAAAAGAGAATTGCAAGATTGATTCAGTTAAAGAAGATGGAAGATGAAGGTTTATTTGAACTTCTTCCAAAGAAAGAAGTAATTAACCTTAACAAAGAAGCAGAAAAACTCGAAAAGTATCTTGGCGGTATTAAAGATATGAAAGAAATTCCTGCTTGTATGTTCGTTGTAGATCCTAAAAAGGAAAAAATTGCTATTTCAGAAGCACATAAGCTTAATATTCCTGTTGTAGCGATCGTTGATACTAACTGTGACCCTGAAGAAGTTGATTATCCTATTCCAGGTAATGACGATGCTATCAGAGCAGTTAAACTTATTGCTTCAACAATTGCTAATGCTATTCTTGAAGGTAAGCAGGGCGAATCTTTTGCTGTTGCTGACGATGAAGTAGAAGAAACACAGGAATAATACTTAATAGGAGGAATTAAACTATGTTTACAGCTCAGGATGTTAAAGAACTCAGAGAAAGAACAGGTTGCGGAATGATGGATTGTAAGAAGGCTCTTACAGATGCATCAGGCGATATGGAAAAAGCTATTGAAATTCTTAGAGAAAAAGGTCTTGCAAAAGCTGCAAAGAAAGCAGGTAGAATCGCTGCTGAAGGTATTGTTGGTTCATATGTAGCTGATGATGCATCTGTAGCTTCAATTATTGAAGTAAATTCAGAAACTGACTTTGTTGGTAAGAACCCAGAATTTAAAAGTTTCGTTGCTGACTTAGCCGAAATTGTTGCTAAAGAAAATCCTGCAGATGTTGATGCATTAAAAGCATTACCTTATACAGGTTCTAACTTAAATGTTGGAGAAATGCTTAATGAAAAGATCACAACTATTGGTGAAAATATCAATATCAGAAGATTTGCACGTTTTGATGGAAGCGTTGCTGCTTACATTCATGGTGAAGGCAGAATTGGCGTAATGGTTAAATTTGAAGGCGAAGATGCTACTGCAGCAAGAGATGTTGCTATGCATATTGCCGCTATCAATCCTCTTTACACTTCAAAAGACTCAGTTCCTGCTGAAGATGTTGAAAAGGAAAAGAATATTATCATTGCTCAGATTAAGGAAGACCCAAAGAATGCAAACAAACCAGACCAGATTATTGAAAAGATGGTTGGCGGTAAGATTAATAAGTTCTATGAACAGAACTGCTTGCTTGAACAGGCATTCGTTAAAGATGACAGTATGTCGGTAGCAAAATATCTTGAATCTAAGGGAGTAAAGCTCATCGATACTGTTCGTTTTGAAAAAGGCGAAGGTCTTGAAAAGAAAGAAGATAATTTTGCTGAAGAAGTTGCAAGTATGATGAAATAATTATTTTTAAGGAGTCCGTTCTACGGACTTCTTTTTTTGCATAAAATTATTTGGTGATAATATGTTTGAATATGACAATGCTATACAAATAAGAGGCTTTAAACTAAAAAAAACAAGTGATAAATGTTATTATTTTCGAAATGATGAATTAGAACTTAAAGCTTATATATTCAACCCGGGAAAAGATGAATTTTTCAATATTATCAATATAGATTTATGTAGTATAACAAAAATAGGAAGTTTTTATTATATCATTTATGGCAATGATTTCACAAAAAATAAAAAATTTTGCTTTTAACACATTAATTTTTCAAATATTGACAAAACCTATTTATAATGATATAATTACCTTACTAAAAATAAGGAGATGACTAATATGAGAATTAGCAAAAAATTTTTTGCAGTTATACTCGCTTGCATGATACTCTTATCATCAATTTGTGTATTAGCAGAAGAAACTGCAGAAGAAAGAAAGGTTTATGATGTAGAGACTGTTAATCTTGGTGATTATATCAAAGATACGAAGAAATGGGAAGGTCCTGAAGGATTAGATCTTACTTTCAAAAATGGTAAAATCATTAATGAGAACGATGAATTGGTAGTATTTTCCTATACTGAAGATAGCTTTGCAGACAATCTTGTACAGTATGATGTTAATTTTAAGTATACTGGTGCCGATGGTAAATCTGCATGGAGTGGTCTTGCACTTAGAAGTTCTATAACAAATGATAAAACATGGAACGCATATTCAGGTGCATATCTTTTTGTTATCAAGTCTGACCGAATTGAATTACAAAGATGGGGCGGCGGCCAGGTAATACTTGATGTTGTTGAAAACAAATACATAAAAGACGGTGTTGACGCAAGTATTAGTGTAGGTGCAGTTAATACCGACGAAGGTGTATGTATTGTTTTATTTGTTGACGGTGTTTGTGTAATGAACGTTTGCGATGACGATAAGGGAGCCGTAACTGAAGGCAAGTATTTCAATGTTTATGCTTCAGCGGGTTCTTCAATTTCAGCATACACAGGTGATGCAGTTCCTTCTGTTCCTACTGCTCCTGTTGTAACAGCTGATACAGAAAATGGTTATAAACTTAAGACAGATTATTCATTAATTTCATTTGGTGAAGAAACTGAGGATGCATATAAAATCACATGGCGTCACAGCGTAAAGAAAGTAGGTACAGAACTCACAGAAATTGATGAATCTGCTATAAAAGAATTCAGCAATAATTACGAATGTGTAGGCGTATATCCTGATTATTTAGGTGAAGGTAATGAAATTGAAGCAGAAGCTCAGTACGCAACTGATTTCTATTTAGCTTGCATTGTGGATGCTGAAGATAATATTGTAACACACAGTAAACCTGTTTATATTGAAGAAGAACCATTCCTCGTAAATGCAGCAAATGAAATTTATAAGTCTTCTGTAATTCTTATGGTTGATTACGAGACAGCTATTGTTAATGGTGAAGTAGTTCAGATTGATGAAAATGACGTTGATGTTATTCCTACTGTTATTGATGGCAGAACATTAGTTCCAGTTCGTTTTGTTGCTGAAAGCTTTGGTGCTAAGGTTGGTTGGGAAGATGCAACTCAGGAAGTTACAATTGAACTTGACGGTAACACTATTGTTATGACTCTTGACGAAACAACTTATACAGTAAATGGGGAAGAAAAACAACTTGATGTTGCTGCAAGAACAATTCAAGACAGAACTATGGTTCCTGTTCGTGCCATTTCAGAAGCATTTGGTAAGTTTGTATTCTGGGACGAAGAAAACGAACTTATCGTAATCAGCAATGAAAACCTTGGTCTTGATTCAGTTGAAGATGAAGATGTATTGTATTACATTGCAAGAGAAATTAAATAATTAATTAATTTCAAATTAGTTGGTTTATTTGCCACCGGTATTGTTGCCGGTGGTATTTTTTCAGAAAATTTATATAACACTTGACAAATTGCGACTTTTAGTGTATTATATTATAAAAGCTGTATGAAATATGCGGGAAACAGATAGCAATATCTGACCGAAGGAGTAAAACTCTCAGGTGACTTTAAAGGTCGAGGACCGTATATGGACAGCACTACGGAGAAGCTCCAAAAAACGGAGTGCCGAAGGTGCAAAGGCAATATGCCTAATCTCTCAGGCAAAAGGACGTAGAAACAACATTCGTTTCAGACGGGTGTGTTTTGTCTTGTGTGGAAAGAGTTAGGTATATATACCTAACTCTTATTATTTTTTTGAAAGGGGTTTTTAGAACCATGAATCAGTTTTTCAATTCACTTGCAACATACAATGATGTTATAAACACATTCGTGTGGACAACGCTCGGTCTTGCATTGTTGCTTTTTACAGGTGTACTTACCACTGTACTCACTAAGTTTTTCCAAGTTTCACATATTGGACATTGGTGGAAAAACACAATAGGAAGTCTTTTTAACAAAGATGTTATTGGCCATTCAAAGGATAAAGCTTCAATATCTCCATTCCAGGCGCTTTGCACAGCTCTTGCTGCAACGATAGGTGTAGGTAATATTGCCGGTGTTGCTGCTGCTATATGTATTGGTGGTCCAGGTGCTGTTTTCTGGATGTGGGTTGCAGCTTTCTTCGGTATGATGACAAATTATTCCGAAAATGTTCTTGGTATTTACTACCGTAGAAAGAACAAAGACGGTGAATGGTCTGGTGGTGCGATGTACTATCTTCAGGATGGTTTAGGTTCAAAGAAGGGTTGGAAGCAGATTGGTAAAATTCTTGCAATTCTTTTCTCAATCTTTACTCTTCTTGCATCTTTCGGTATCGGTGCCATGGGTCAGATCAATAAGATTGTTGTTAATATCGAATCAGCTTTTAGAATTGATGCACTTGCAAATATTCAGCTTTATGAAGGTGTAAGTGTATATTCTGTAGTAATTGGTGTAATTCTTGTTATTATTGCCGGTCTTATCGTTTTAGGCGGACTTAAGAGAATTGCATCGTTTGCAGAAAAAGTTGTTCCTTTTATGGTTGTACTTTTTGTTGCAGGTAGCATTATCATTATCGGAGTTAACTATGATATGATCATTCCTGCACTTAAAGCAATATTTGTAACAGCATTTCAGCCTGTTGCTGTTGCCGGCGGTGTTACCGGTGCTATAATCAAAAAAGTTATGGTTCAGGGATTCAAGAGAGGCGTATTCTCAAACGAAGCAGGTTTGGGTTCATCTGTTATGGTACACTCAAATTCTAATATTAAAGAACCTGTTAAGCAGGGTATGTGGGGTATCTTCGAAGTGTTTGCAGACACTATGGTAGTTTGTACAATGACAGCTCTTGTGGTTTTAACTTCAGGTGTTTATGCAGATTTATATGCTCCTATCGGTACATATACAAACGATGCAACTATGGTTGCTGATGCATTCAATAGTGTATTCAGCTGGGGAAATCTCGGTTCTAAATTTATAGCAATAGCAATTCTGCTTTTTGCTTTTACAACTGTACTTGGATGGGATCATTACGGAACAAAAGCGTGGGAATACCTTTTTGGCACGAAAACTGTTAAGGTTTATAAAGTAATTCATCTTATTATGATTATGTTTGGTGCTCTTTTGACTTCTTCACTTGCATGGGATATTTCCGATACCTTCAACGGACTTATGATGATTCCTAACCTTATTGGTGTAATTATGCTTTCCGGTACAGTTATGGCAATTACCAGAAACTATATTAAAAGAAAAATTTCTAAAAATCCACAGGATATCAAGCCTATGCTTTCTGCTTTTGAAGATATTCAAACTGATGCCGAATCAAATCTTGATGAGTAATATACTTAGTTAACTATTTTAATAAGGCTACACTTAAAGTGTAGCCTTATTTTTATGTTCTAAATTTTATGTTAACTAATATAATGTATTAGGTGATAAAAATGCTTGAAAGTTATTTACCGGAGTATATTCTAAAAAATATTCATAAATTTAAAACAATACAAGAGATAAGAATACGTCTTGGTAAACCATATATTATTGTTTCTGAGAATCAAGAATATATTTTTGAAATTCTCACTGATGAGATGTTCGGACAAGTAGTGAAAATGCTTACCTCTCACTCAGTTTACGCTGTCAGGGAAAATTTAAAAAATGGATTCATTACTATTTCCGGTGGTCATCGAGTTGGTTTTTCAGGAACTTGCGTGATAAGAAATGGAGAAATATATCATATTAAGGATATAACGGGAATAAATATAAGAATAGCAAAACAATATATTGGTATAAGTGAAGGTATTTATAGTTTATTAATGGATAAATTAAGAAACCTTCTTATAATTTCACCTCCAGGTTGTGGAAAGACAACTTACCTGAGAGATTTAGCACGAATTATTTCAAATAATGGATATAATGTATCTGTAATAGATGAACGTGGGGAAATATTCCCTTATAATGATAAAGGGTGTATTTTTGACAGTGGATTAAGATGCGATACTATTAATTTATGTTTAAAATCTGACGGAATAAGAATTATGCTGAGAGTTATGAATCCTGATGTAATTATTTGTGATGAAATTGCTACTAAAGAGGATGCTTATTCAATCCAATCAGCTTCCGCATCCGGAGTTAAAATTATTGCATCTATGCATGGAATTTCCACAGATGATTATTTAAAAAGACCTGAGTTTTCAGAACTGGTTTTAAACAAAGTATTTTCTGATTTCGTTGTACTTAGTAAGAAAAATGGTGTTGGTACCATTGATAAGGTGTCACGATTATGATTATAAAAGTGATTGGAATTTCTATTTTGATTTATGTTTGCATAAAACTTTCACGTGATAAGAAAAAAAAGCTGAAAAACACGTGTGAATATATTGAAGGAATAATATACGGATTAGAACACTTAAAGACGGAAATTATGTTTTTTTCAGCTTTACTTGGGAAGGCGTTAATTAATTCATCAGAATTTGCGGGTAATGCCAGGAATCTATTCGTTAGTTCTGGTAATTTACTTATCAAAAATCCGTCTTTAAAATTAGGAGATATATTTTTTGAAAATTCCGAATGCACTGATTATGAACTACTTACTATATTAAAAGATTTAGGTGCTCAATTAGGGACAAGCGATACAGAAAACGAAATAGCCGTAATAGATTCTTACATAGAGAAAATTTCATCAGTTTTTGAAAAATGTAAAAATGATTATGAAAACAAGGGTAAACTTATTGAAAAGGTTGGGATTATAACAGGGATTCTTATAGCTATTCTTGTTTTATAAAGGAGAATTTAATGGACGTAGATTTAATATTTCAAATAGCTGCTGTTGGAATTCTCGTTGCAGTTTTAAATCAATTACTTGTAAAATCCGGTCGTGATGAGCAAGCAATGATGACTACACTTGCGGGTTTGATTGTTGTATTAATGATGATAGTGAATCAAATAAATAATTTGTTTGACACAGTTAAAACAACTTTTGGATTTTGATATGGATATTTTTAAAATAATACTTTTAGGTATTACTGTGACGATATTATCAGTTATATTAAAACAATACAAGCCAGAGTTCGCAGTACAAATATCAATTGCAGCAGGAGTTATAATTTTTTTTGCTATTTCAGATTTATTAAAAGATACATATTTGTTTTTAGAAAATCTTACACAAAGCATCGGCATTGATATTTTATATATAAATATTCTATTTAAAATAATAGGTATTAGTTACCTTTGTGAATTTGCATCAGCAATATGTAATGATGCAGGTGAAAGTGCAATGGCTATAAAGATTAATATTGCCGGAAAGGTAACTTTGCTTTATTTATCTTTGCCTATATTGGAAAAACTACTTACTGCAATATCTGAGGTCACATTATGATAAAACTATTAGTTTTAATTTTTATATTGATTAATCCCATTAATTGCTTAGCTGCGGATTTTTCAACTGAGATTTATAAAGATTTAGAAATTTATGATTATTTTAACATTGAATCTGAGATTTTTCCTGAGTTAAACATAGAAAAACTAATACTTAGTTTTGAAAACAATGAAGAATTGAATGTTAATGAAATTTTAAAAAGTATAACTGAATATTTCATAAAAGCTATTACATCACATTATAAAATACTTGCAGTTATAGTTATTACAGGTTTTGCAATAAGCATTACTAATACGATTAGTGCGAACGATAATTCAATATCGCATATAACATTTAATATATCATATTCATTATATGCCATCTTAATAATTTCTTTATTTTTAAATTGCATAAAACCCGCAAAAGAGATGTTTGACTGTATAATTATACTAATAAAAACAACTATGCCATTATTTCTTTCCTTACTTAATTTGAGTGGCGGTATTACGACTTCGTCTATGATAACATCGTCATTATTGATGTTAATTGAGGTTCTGACACAGATTATTAATGTTTTAGTTTTTCCTTTAATAATTGCATCTGTAACAGTTTCGGTTGCCAACAATATGTCTGATAAAATTAATATTGGTACTTTAGTTAATCTTATGAGACAAAGTGCAAAATGGATACTTGGATTTACACTTGCTTTATATACAGGCTTTTATGGTGTATATGGATTAGTTGGATCATCGTTAGATAACAGAATAGGAAAAGCTGCTCGTTATGCAATCGGTAGGGGTATACCTGTTGTTGGTGGTGTAGTATCAGAATCTATTGAGGCTGTTATGACTACTTTTGGTGCTGTAAGGAATATAACAGGTGTAGCAGGAATAGTGATGATTAGTATATGGGGATTGGTTCCAATAATAAAAACTGCTGTTTATATTTTGATTTTCAAATTTTCAGCTATAATTCTCGAACCTGTTTCTGATAAAAGAATAATCAGCCTTACTAACGAAACATCGGAAGCAATTTCATTAATTATGTCGGTTCTTATAGCAGTGTGTTTATTATTTGTGGGGTGTGTAGGTATTTTGTTGATAACAGGGAATTTTATTGATTGATTATGATGGGATTATTTATAACAATTTCCGGACTTGTAGTTTTGATAAACATAATTTATTCAATAGTGCCGGATGAGAAATACGGGAGATATTGTAAGATATTTGTTGGAACAATTACAACGCTTGTTGTTATTAATATTTTTTCCGGCTTACCGAGTTTGGATATAAACATAGATTTAGGTAATTATACTCATACTTCGGAAGTTGTTAAGCAAGATGTATTTAATGATATGGTCAAGAAAAATATATCAACAGAAATTATAGAATATCTTAATAAGGAATATAATAATTCAATAAATAATGTTATAGTTGAGTATAATGGGAGAGCAATTGTTTTGGTGACAGTTCAGATAAGCAATAGCAATTTTACCGAAGAAATAAAAAATAAAGTTGCGCTATTTTGTGACATAAATAGTGAAGAGGTTGTGATAGAATATATATGAAAAGTAAAATCACTAATTTATTAAAAGAGAATAAAAAAATATTAATCTTGATATGTATAGGAATCACTCTGATTTTTATAGGGAATATGTTATCTGATAATAACAATAATATATCGAAAGATTCAACTAAACTTTTTGGGGAAAAAATTGATGAGAATAAACTTGAAAGAATTCTTTCAAATATACAAGGGGCAGGAAATGTAAATGTATTTATTACTTATGAAAATAAAGGGGTTACAAGATATGCATTTGATACGAAAACTAACGAATATAATGGTGGAACGAACGAAAGTAAGCATGTATTTTCGAATAAAGAACCTGTGATAAATTCATACATAAATCCACAGGTGCGAGGTGTTATTATAACGGCAACAGGTGCCGGCGATACGGTTATTAAAAATAATATACTTAAAGCTGTAAAAGCAGTAACAGGAGTTGGCTATGATAGAATAAGTGTTGAAATAGGAGTGAAATAATGAGCCAAAAGCATATATCAAAAAATTCTTTTAATAAAAACGTAATATTACTGGTATTCTTGTTGATCGTTATGGTAATTTGCGGATATATGAATATTAAACATAAGAACAAAGATACCACGAAAATACTTGGTGAAGCTGAATATGTATCAAATATCATTGAATATGACAAAGATATCTTTTATGAAGACAGGATGGAAATAGAAAAAGCAAGAGATACAGAATTATCATATTTAAAAACATTGTTAGAAAGTAATACTTTAGATGAAGAATCTAAAAACGATGTAAGAAATTCTTATATTGAACTTTCAAAAAGCATAGAACTTGAAAAGATATGTGAAAAATTAATAGGAAACAAAATTAACAGTGATGTTATGGTAATAATAAATCCACCTCAGGCATCAGTTACTATTGATGCAGAAGTATTGAACGAAATTGATTTAATCCGTATTAAGGAAGTTATATTGTCACAAACATCGCTAACCCCTGAATCGGTAAAAATTTCACTAATTGATTGATTATTTTTATAATATGTGTTATAATAACGTCATAGTTATTAAATTTCATATTTAAAAATGCGGAGGGATATAAATGTTGAATGAAACAATAAAAAATAATATCGAAGGTAGCATAAGAATTTCTGACGATGTTATATTAGTTATAGCTGCAAAAGAAATATCAGAGATCAAGGATGTTGTAGGGCTCTATAGTTCTACCAAATTGAATCTTTATAAGCTTAAGTTAAACTCTAAAAGTGTAAGAACAGATATCAAGGACAAGAAAGTAAATATTGATATAGATGTTACGTTAAAATATGGAGCTGTTATTGCAGAAACTGCTGCTATTATTCAGGATAGAGTAACAAAAGCGGTTGAATCTATGACAGGACTCACTGTTGAATCGGTTAATGTGTTTGTTAAAAGCATTGAAATTTCCGATGAATCATCAAACACGGACGACGATGAATGATTTTAACAGAGTCGAAGTTATACTTCGTCTCTGTTTTTATTTGTTTTTATTAAATTATACGACTTGACATTATTGCTATATAATAATATAATTTTTTTGAGAGGAGGTAATAGTGATGAAGCATTTAAATTCAAAAACGCCTGTATTTATGATTATATTAATTAATTTATTAGGCTACGGATTACTGTCGCTTATGAATGATTTTTCAGATATCCGAATACTCTATTCTGGTATTGCTGTTACAATTACCCTTTCCTTATCTTATATTGTTGTTAAACATTTGAGCGGTTGCGATGGGTATATATTTTTATTCGTAGCAATGCTCTTCTCAGTTGGCGAAATAATGTTATACAGAATTTCCCCATCTTTTGGCGAAAAACAAATTTTATGGCTGATTTTAGGTGTATTAGTATTTTTTGTTGCTTATTGTTTGGTTCTTAAATTGAATTTTTGGGACAAGAATGGTTACATATATTACATTATGTCTTTAATTTTATTTGTAGCTACTTTTTTTATAGGCTCTACAATTGGTGGTTCAAGAAACTGGATTCGAATTGCTTCTTTTACAATACAACCTTCTGAAATCATTAAACTACTTGTGATTTTTTTTCTTGCAGACAGATATGCTCATCCTGCAAGATACAAATTTAAACAGTTAAGTCCGGCAATAGTTTCTTCTTTAATTGTTTATTCTGTAATAGGATTTATGCTCCTGCAAAGAGAATGGGGAACTTCTTTGCTGCTTTTGTTAATTCACTTCTCTTTGATGTTCGTTTTTAATGATGAAAAATGGATGCTTGCAGGAAATATAGTATTAGGTGTTATTATCGGTATTTTAGGATGTATATTTGTTTCACATATTAAATTGAGAATAAACGTTTGGCTTAATCCCTGGAATGATGTGATGGGCTCTGGATATCAGGTAACGCAGTCACTTTTTGCTATTGCAGCCGGCGGTTTTTTTGGAACTGGTTTAGGTCAGGGAAGTCCTGATTTTATTCCTGAGGTTCATTCAGACTTTATTTATTCAGCTATTTGCGAAGAATTTGGAGTATTTGGTGGAATTGCTATATTAATGCTGTATTTTATGTTGGTGTATCGTGGAATAAGGATATCAATGAAAATTAAAGATACTTTCTATAAAACTTTGGCGGTTGGTATTAGTTGTATGTTCGGATATCAATCATTCATTATTTTGGGTGGTGTAACTAAATTTATTCCTCTCACAGGTATAACATTGCCATTTATAAGTTACGGTGGTAGTTCGTTGTTAGTTAGTTTCATTTCAATTGCTATACTTGAAGCGGTATCTAATAAAGAATATGTAAGTATTGAGCAAGAAGAGGAGATTGAAGTTGAAGAAGATTGATAAGAAGTCAATTACAAAAGAATATCGTCAAGGCACAAAATCTCTTATTCTGTTAGTTATAATAGGTTGTTTATTTTTGACTTTAGGGATTCATATAACTGTTATTGAAACTATGCATAAGGATGATTATATGAATCATTCTGCTAATCAACGTCAATGGATAACTGAACAAAGTGTCTTGAGAGGTAGTTTTATTGACAGGAATGGCTTAATTTTAGCACATAGCGAATCAATTGATAATGAACAGGTCAGAATTTATGATTTTGGATCATTATATGCACATATAATTGGATACAGTTCAAGAACTTATGGAAAAAGTCAGCTTGAATTTTCGTACAATAAATATTTATCGGGTATGTCTGATGTTACCGATATCGCAGGAAACTTTGTCGAAGAAAAAAGGGGCGATACCATACAATTGACAATTGATAATGATTTACAGTCAATGGCACAAAAAATGCTTAATGGTAAGAATGGAGCAGTTGTTGCGATAAAACCTGATAACGGCGAAATATTATGTATGTATAGTAATCCGAGTTTTGACCCTAACAGAAAAAGTCTTGAGACTAATTGGAATGCTCTTGTTGAAAGTGAAAAATCACCTTTTTTATCACGTGCTACCAGTGGACTTTATGCACCAGGATCTGTTTTTAAAACAATAATGCTTGCTGCAGCTCTTGAACAAGGGTACGAAGATTATTCGGTCTATGATAATGGTACTCTGGAAATAGGTGATAAAATTTTCGAAAATCAAGGTAAAAAAGCTTATGGACAAATTAACCTTAAAGAAGCGTATATGGTTTCAAGTAATGTAGCTTTTATGAAATTAGGAGTCGAAATGGGACCTGATATTATCAGGGAATATTCTAAAAAATTCGGTATAGGCCTCAATAACTTTCAACTTGAAATACCATATAAAAATGGTAATTTTAATTATTCTTCAAAATTACCTGATGGTGAAATTGCTTTGATGTCGATTGGACAAGGTGAAACATTAGTTACTCCACTGCAAATGGCAGTTATGACTGCTACTATTGCAAATGACGGAATATACCAAGAGCCTCATCTAATTGCTAAAATCACAAACACCATTGGTTTTACTGTTGATTACGGGAATGATTCTTCTTCCAGTAGAGTTATTAAATCTTCAACGGCAAATACTATTAAAGAATATATGACAGAAACAGTAGAAAGAGGAACGGGGACTACTGCAAAGATTCCGGGAATTATAGTTGGAGGAAAAACCGGCACTGCTGAAAATGAAACCGACGGTAAGGAACATACTTGGTTTATCGGATTTGCACCTGCTGAAAATCCGGAAATAGCGGTAGCAGTTATATGTGAATATAGTGGAGGTAGTGGCTCACAAAACTCAGCACCAATAGCACGTGAAATTATCAAAACATGGCTCTATAAATAAAAATCAGTACATTAAAGTGCTGATTTTTTATTTTAGCAAAATTTTCCATAGTTATTTTTGAGTATTTTAAACAAAATAGTATTATGATAATTTGAAAGGAAAATTAAAATGAAAAAGTTTAAATATTTGATAACATCAGACGAAGGATTACACGCAAGACCGGCAGCGGAGTTTTGTAAGACAGCTAACAAATTCGAAAGTAGTGTAACGATAATTAAAGATGGCGATGAATATGAGGGGAAAAGCATTCTTATGGTTATGAGTATGGGTGCTGTTAAAGGTGATTTATTGGAAATTATTGTTAACGGAATCGACGAAAATGAAGCATCTGATGAATTAATCAAAACACTGAATATGGAGTGATATGTTTGAAAATATATAAAGGAATTTCAGGTGCCGAAGGTATTTCAATAGGCACTATTTATTATTTTTCAAAAATTAAAAATAATGAAGGTAATTTAACGGTTGGCGAAGCTATTGTAAAAGCAAAAGAAAAATTAAGAAAACTATATACAATAGCCAAAGATAAATTAGGAAATGATAACGCAAAGATTTTTGAAGCATATGATATGTTGCTTAATGACCAAGCTTATATATCACCTATAATTGATGCTGAAAAAATCGGTGTGGCACCTTGTGAAGCGATAACAAATCAATCTAATAAATTGATTTCATTGTTTGAAAATCACAAATCTGAATATATGAGACAGCGAAGTGATGATATAAAATATGTGGGAGATTTGCTTATAGATTGTATAAATGGAAATGATGATATTTTTGATATTCCCGAAAATGATAAAATTATTTTAGTTGCCGAAGAGCTTACCCCTGCTGATACACTACAAATGGATAAAACAAACATAGTTGGATTTGCTACATTAAGAGGTGGTAGCACTTCTCATACTGTCATTTTAGCAAAATCCTTAGGCATCCCGGCAATTGTAGGCATAAAAGATTTAAATAAAAATCTTAATGGAAAAAATGCTATTATGGATGCTGAAAAAGGTGAATTAATAATAAATCCGGAAGAAAAAATCATCAATCATTACAAGAATAAATTAATGGAAGAAAAAAGAAAACGTGATATAATTAATTCATTTAATAATACTGTAGCCAAAACCTCAGATGGTGTCCGTATATATGTGTTAGGTAATATCGGAAATATTGAAGATGTAAAAAACAATACGTTAGATAACATTGATGGAGTTGGATTATTTCGTTCGGAATTTCTTTTTTCATCTACTAATATAAAACCTACTATAGAAGAACAAATTATTTCTTACAGTACGGTAATTGATGTACTACATCCAAAGTCTGTTACAATCAGAACAATGGATATCGGTGGTGATAAAAAAATTGATTATCTGGATATGCCAGAAGAAGACAATCCGTTTCTTGGCAACCGAGGTATCAGAATGTGTTTGCTCAACAAAGAAATATTCAAAGAACAACTGAAAGCTATTATAATCTCCGCATCAGGTAAATCTGTAAAGATTCTTTTACCAATGATCACCACAGTTGAAGAAATAGAAACAGCAAAAAAGATTATCAAAGAAGTTCAAAGCGAATTGACCGTTCCTTATAGTAAAAAAGTTCCAGTAGGTATGATGATCGAAACACCCTCAAGTGCTATAAATATTTCAAATTTTGTGAAATATTGTGACTTTTTTAGTATTGGAACTAATGATTTAATACAATATATAACGGCATCTGACAGAGGAAATGAATTTGTCAGTAATTTATATTCGCCATATAATCCTGCTGTAATTAAGGTGATTTTTAATGTAATCAAGGTTGCAAGTGAAAATGACAAAGAGATAAGTATGTGTGGCGATTTGGCAGCGACAACTGATATGACAGCTTTACTTTTAGGATTAGGTTTAAAAAAATTCAGTGTACCTATTCCAATGGTAAATATGCTTAAATACACAATATCGAAAATCAATTTGAAAGAAGCTGAGAAAATGGCAAAAAAAATATTAAATACTGAAAGGGAAAAAGAAATTAAAGCTATAATAGAAAAATTTAATGCGGAATTAAATATTTAATTCCGCAACAGTTATATCAATATCGTCAAAATAAGATATTATTGATTCAGGAGCTTTAATTAAATTTTCTTTATCAGTTTTAGTAAGATGTTTTAATTTATATTCGATTTTTGAAGCAACACTTCTTCCGGAATTAGTTTTCCATAATGCTTCCAACATTTGAACAGAATGACTTTTTGTGTATTTTGCGCCTTTTTTAGATTGATGCTCTTTAACTCTTCGTTTAATATCTGTGGTAATACCTGTATATAAAGTATTATCAGAACATCTTAGAATATAAATATAGTATTTTTGATTCATTTTATCACCATAGATATAATAACATAATTTTGTAAAATTTAAAATATAATTCAAAAAAAATTAATTTTTTCTAAAAAAGGGTTGACATTCAACTGAGTTTATGATATACTAAACAGGCTGTTGAGATAACAGTGAGCTGTTGATGACGTTGGGCTGTAGCCAAGTGGTTAAGGCACCAGACTTTGACTCTGGCATTCGTAGGTTCAAGTCCCACCAGCCCAGCCATTCAACTTTAATATGGGCCATTAGCTCAGTTGGCAGAGCACATGACTTTTAATCATGGCGTCCGGAGTTCGACTCTCCGATGGCTCACCAAAAAAGCACTTCTGAGGAAGTGCTTTTTTATATGAAAGTAATAATTTTATCATTATTAATAAAGTCTTATTTTTTCTATTTACTTGAAAAAATGTGATTATTATAGTATAATTATTTTGGTGATATGATTGGAAAATATTTATTTTGATAATTCAGCCACAACTAAAATTTACCGTGCTGCACTTAAAAAATATGTTGAAGTATCCGAAAACTTGTATGAAAACTCATCTGCATTACATATTGGCGGAATTAATGCAGAACGCGAAATAGAGAAATCAAGAAGAATTGTTGCCAGAAGTTTTGGTGCATCAACTGATGAAATAATATTTACATCAGGAGGCACCGAAGGAGATAATATGGCAATTTTGGGAGTAGCTTATGCAAATTCCAGAAAAGGCAAGCATATTATCACATCCTCAATTGAACATCATGCTGTCCTTCATACCTGTCAGCATCTTGAAAAAGAAGGGTTTGAAGTAACTTATATAAAGCCACAAAAAGATGGTAAAATTGACCCTTTAGATGTTGAACAGGCAATAAGGCATGATACAATTCTTATATCTGTAATGTCAGCTAATAATGAGACAGGTGTTTTTCAGCCTATTAATGAAATTAAAGCATTATGCGGTGATATAATCCTGCATACTGATGCTGTGCAAGCATATGGAAAAATGAATTTTTCTGATATTAACGCTGATTTAATTACAGTATCAGCACATAAAGTTCATGGACCTAAAGGGGTAGGGACTTTGTATGTAAAAAAAGGTACAAAAATTACCCCTGTGATTTTTGGTGGAAATCAAGATGGTATACTTCATTCAGGAACAATGAACACACCTGCAATATCATCATTTGCAAAAGCGGTTGAAATATTTAACGCTAATCTTGAAAAAAATATTGTATATTTAAAATCTCTTCGTTCTTATATGATTGAGAAATTAAATAGTATTGATGATATATTAATTAATGGTTATGATGCGGTGAATGTAGTAAATGTTTCTTTCAAAGGAGTAAGAGGAGAGGTTCTTTTACATTCATTAGAATCAGAAGGTATTTATGTTTCAACAGGGTCGGCGTGCAATTCAAAGTCCACAGATATTAGTTACGTAATATCATCTATGGGCGTACCCAGAGAATTTGCCGAAGGAACAATCAGAATTAGCTTTTCTGAATTTAATACAAAAGAAGAAATTGATTTTACCGTTGAAAAAATTGAAAATATTTTAAACTTATTAAGGCGTTTTAAGAGGAGATAAAATGAGAGAAATTATTTTACTTAAATTAGGTGAGATTGTTTTAAAAGGTTTGAACAAGCGTCGTTTTGAAGAAAAGCTTATGTCAAACATCCGTAAAAGTCTTGAAAATTGCGGGAAATTTAATATGAAGATAGCTCAATCAACAATATATATATTTCCGTCTGACGAATTTGAGTTTGATAAAGCAGTAGAAAACTTAAAATGTGTTTTCGGAATCGTTTCAATTGTAACATGTGGTGAAACCGAAAAGGATATAAACAAAATTAAAGCTTTTGCATGTGAATATTTAAAAGACGTTTTAAACAACGTCAAAACATTCAAATGTGAAGCTAAACGTTCCGATAAGGCTTTTCCTTTGAAATCACCTGAAATCTGTATGGAGCTTGGTGGCCATTTGCTTGAAAATTTTCCTCATTTAAAAGTAGATGTTAAAAATCCTGATGTTGTTGTATATACCGAAGTACGCGATTACGGTGCATTTGTTCATGCAGGAAGAATACAAGGCGCCGGAGGAATGCCTGTTGGGAGTAATGGTAAGGCTTGTCTTTTATTATCTGGAGGTATTGACAGCCCGGTAGCCGGATATATGACCGCAAAGCGTGGTGTCTCGTTAGAAGCGGTTCACTTTTATTCATATCCGTATACCAGTGAAAGAGCAAAAGATAAGGTAATTAAACTTGCCAGAATAATTGCACGCTACACAGGTAAATTTAAGCTTTATGTAGTACCTTTTACAAAACCTCAGCTTGAAATTTACGAAAAGTGTCCTGATGAAGAGCTTACCGTTATTATGCGTTGCATTATGATGAAAATTGCTGAAGCGTTGGCAAAAAAACACGGCTCATTAGGACTTATCACAGGCGAGAGTATTGGTCAGGTTGCCAGTCAGACATTAGAAGCATTAGCAGTAACAGATGCATCGGTTTCTATGCCTGTAATAAGACCTTTAATAGGTATGGATAAAGAAGAAATAGTTACAATTTCTAAAAAAATTGGTGCTTTTGAAACTTCAATTCTGCCATATGAAGATTGTTGCACTGTGTTTGTGCCAAAACATCCAAAAACAAAACCACAACTTGAAAAAATTCTTCAATCTGAAAAATTACTTGATATTGATGCTATAATCGATGATTGTGTTAATAATGTTGAAGTGATTACTATTGAACCCTTGGAGGATTAAATGGAATTTGAATTAGTAAATATTCTTAAAAATAAAGGATTAACGATATCTTTTGCAGAATCCTGTACATGTGGTCTTCTTGCATCTAAAATTGGGAATGTACCGGGGGCTTCGTCGGTTTTTAATGAAAGTTATGTAACATATGCTAATGCTTCAAAAATGAAGATTTTAGGTGTAAAATGTGATACGCTTGAAAATTATGGTGCTGTAAGCTGGCAGACTGCACTTGAAATGTCCGAAGGAGTAAGAAAAATTTCAGATTCTGATATTGGAATTGGTATTACCGGAATCGCAGGTCCTGGTGGTGGAACAAAACAAAAACCTGTTGGTCTTGTTTACATTTCAATTGCTACTGATAATAAGCATATATATGAAAAATGTCTTTTTGACGGCGATAGACAATCAGTTCGCAATCAAGCAACTAATAAAGCTTTAAAAATGATAATTAATATTTTGAAAGGATGTAATAACAATGATTAAAATCACAATGGAAAATGGAAAAGAAATTAAACTGGAATTATATCCGGATAAAGCCCCTAAAACAGTAGAAAACTTTGAAAATCTTGTTAAAAAAGGCTTTTATAATGGTCTTACTTTTCACCGTGTTATAAGCGGTTTTATGATTCAAGGTGGATGTCCTTTAGGAAACGGAACAGGTGGTCCGGGTCATACAATTGAAGGTGAATTTACATCAAATGGATTTAACAACGATTTAAAACACACACGAGGAGTTATTTCTATGGCTCGTTCTATGAACCCGAATTCAGCAGGATCACAGTTCTTTATTATGCATCGTGATTCACCGCACCTTGATGGTCAATATGCTGCTTTTGGTAAAGTTGTAGAAGGTATTGAAGTTGTAGATGAAATCGCTTCTGTACAGTGTGATTATATGGATAAGCCCATTGTTCCACAGATAATTAAAACAATCACAATTGAATAATTTGTATATGGAGAGTGAAAATTATGAATATTTTAGTTACAGGCGGAGCCGGTTATATAGGAAGTCATACATGTGTATTATTATTAGAAGCAGGATACAATGTAATTGTCCTTGATAATTTAGATAATAGTTCCGAAGTTTCTCTGGATCGTGTAAAGCAAATTACAGGTAAAGATTTAAAATTCTATAAAGCTGATTTGCTGGATTATGAAGAAACAGAGAAAGTATTTAAAGAAAATGATATTGATGCTGTTATACATTTTGCCGGTTTAAAAGCAGTTGGTGAAAGTGTTGCCATACCATTGAGATATTATCACAACAATATAACAGGTACCCTTAACCTTTGTGACATTATGTCAAAATATAACGTTAAAAACCTTGTTTTTAGTTCTTCAGCAACTGTTTACGGTGATCCTAACACAGTTCCGATAAAAGAAGATTTTCCACTTCACGCAACAAATCCTTATGGAAGAACAAAATTGATGATAGAAGAAATTCTTCGTGATTTATATGTTTCCGATAACGAATGGAACATAGCTATTTTAAGATATTTTAATCCTGTAGGCGCCCACGAAAGCGGCTTAATAGGAGAGGATCCTGCTGGTATTCCGAATAATCTTATGCCATATATCACACAAGTTGCCATTGGGAAACTTGAATGCCTTAGTGTATTTGGTAATGATTACAACACTCCCGATGGTACCGGTGTAAGAGACTATATTCATGTAGTTGACCTTGCTTATGGACATATTAAAGCTGTTGAAAAGATTATGACTAAATCAGGTGTAGTTACATATAATTTAGGAACCGGTAACGGTTACAGCGTACTTGATATGGTTAAAGCTTTCGGTGCAGCAAGCGGAAAAGATATTAATTATAAAATCGTTGACCGTAGGCCGGGGGACATTGCTGAATGTTACGCAGATCCTTCTAAAGCAAAAAAAGAATTAGGTTTTGTTGCAACTCATAGTTTAGAAGATATGTGTAAAGATGCATGGAGATGGCAATCCAATAATCCTAAAGGATATAAAGAATAAAATAGGAGAGTAAAAACCAGCTTTTAGCTGGTTTTTACTATATGTATTATATTTTACCTAATGGATTGTTATCGGCAGCTTTACGTCTTTCTTTATCATCAATATGAGTATAAATCTGCGTGGTGGCAAGTTGTTCATGGCCTAAAATTTCCTGTAAAGTTCTTAAGTCAGTTTCTCCATATTTATACATTATTGTAGCCGCAGTATGTCTTAATTTATGAACAGAAAATTTACTTTCATCAAGATTTGCTTCTTTTATGTATTTTTTTACAAGCCATTGAACGGTTTTAACGCTGATTCTTTTGTTCTGTTTACTTAAAAATAGAGCATTTCTGTCTTTGACTCCATCAACAGGTCTGACTTTCATATATGCTTTAATAGCATTAATACAAGCATTATTTAAGTAAATAATACGTTCTTTATTTCCTTTTCCGGTAACAACTAATGTATCTTCTCTAACATCAGAAATATTTATTCCTACAAGTTCAGAAACACGCATACCGCAATTAAGAAATAAGAAAATAATAGCATAGTCACGTTCTGAATTAGATTTCCTTACGGTTTCCAACAATGCTTTACATTCGTCTAATTCAAGATAACGAGGCATACTTTGCTTTGTTTTAGGTGAATCTAAATCTTTTGCGGGATTATCATCAATATAATGAGCTTTAGAATTCATATATTTAAAGTAGCTACGTAAACAAGCAACTTTACGTGCACGTGTTGATGGCTTATTTTTTCTGACATCGCTCATAAATGATAAATATTCAAATAAATCAGTAAGTTTAATTTGATTAACGAAGGAATAATCCAATTCATTGATGGGAATATCATCAATTTGGTCTATAGAACAATCCACCAATCCAAAATGATATTTCATAAACTTGAAGAATATCTTTAAATCTAATGAATATTCCTTAACCGTGTTAGGAGATTTACCTTTAATAGTTTGCATATAAATCAGGAATTCTCTATATACAATAGGTTCATCTGCAGTTCTAAAATCCAAAACCCCTCACCTCAATTATACAAAATCTTTATTTTGTATAATTATATCATAAAATTCCCCACTTGTCAATAATTGTTAAATATTAAATAATTTATATTATCATTAACTGATGAACATGCTATTAACGAACATAACCAAACATAGTATATTAACAACAACACAATGAGACTAAATTAGTATAATTATAGTTTTGTATATTATTGAAAAATTTTCATCCAATAGAAATTTCTAAATGTATAAATTCTTTGTTAAAAAAATTTCTATTCGCTCCTACGGAGACCTAATTTTCTAAGAATTTGTCTAAACGACATAGATGTTATAATTTAATATTTTAACTTTATAAATAATTCTCTAATTAGTTGTTAGTACCTTTAAATCAAATTTAAATTACCAAAATATAAACTAAATATTTTCTATTAGCTCTTGCGATAAGTTTTTAATTCAGATTAAAGATATTCTTTAAGATATAATTTTTTAATTATACAAAATAATTTACATATTCTATCATATAAAAATAAAACAGGAAGCTTTGAGCTTCCTGTTATTATTATAATTATTTAGACTGAAGATTGTATCTCTTTCTGAATTTATCAACTCGTCCGCCTGTATCGATAAGTTTCTGCTTACCTGTATAGAATGGATGACATTTTGAACAAATTTCAACGCTGATTTCAGGTTTTGTAGATCTTGTCTCGAAAGTTGCACCACAAGCACATTTTACTGTAGCTGTTGTATAATTTGGATGTATTCCTTCTTTCACTAAAATCACCTCTTTCTTACATAACAGTAAGATTATATCACAATACTTCAAAAAAATCAATACTTTTTTTAATATTTTTTAGTATTTAGTTCTCTTTGTGTAATGTGTGTGTAAAAGTTCATGAGCCTTGTGTGAGCATGGCTTTTCAAAATACTCACTATAAAGAAGCTTAATAGCCGGATTTTCGTGAGATTTTCTAATCTTTGATGCTCTGTCTTCGGCATAAAGAGCCTTAGCTCTTTCCGCTCTGATATCAACCTTAGCGCGTTCCTGTGCAGAAACTATAGGCTGACCGCCACCATTTACGCAACCACCGGGGCAAGCCATAATTTCAATGAAATCGTACTTCTCTCCTGCTTTAATCTTTTCAAGAAGATATCTTGCGTTCTTAGTACCGTGACAAACAGCAACCTTAACATCTTTTCCCGCAATTGTAAGAGTTGCTTCTTTAATACCATCCATACCACGGATGGGTTCAATTTCAAGATTTTCAAGAGGCTTGTTTTCAAGAACTTCGTAAACAGTTCTGATAGCAGCTTCCATAACGCCACCGGTTGTACCAAAAATTACACCAGCACCTGTAGCTGTGCCAAATGGATCGTCAAATTCTTCATCAGGAAGCTCAGCAAAATTGATACCTGCCTGCTTAATCATTCTTGCAAGTTCTCTTGTTGTAAGAGAAGCATCTATGTCCTGTACCCCATCTGTAGAGTGTTCAGGTCTTGCTGCTTCATACTTTTTAGATGTACAAGGCATGATTGCAACAGAATAAATATTTTCTTTTGCAATATTATTCTTTTCGGCATAATATGACTTAATTACTGCAGCAAACATTTCCATTGGAGATTTAGCAGTTGAAAGATTGTCTGTGAATTCAGGATAATAGTGTTCACAGAATTTAACCCAACCAGGGCTACAAGATGTAATAAGAGGTAACTTTTCCTGCTTAGTAAATCTTTCAATAAATTCTGTTCCTTCTTCCATAATTGTTAAGTCTGCAGCAGTATCTGTATCAAATACCTTATCAAAACCTAATCTCTTAAGAGCAGCAACCATTTTACCTGTAACAGGTGTACCCATAGGAAGACCGAATTCTTCACCAAGTGCTGCTCTTACAGCAGGAGCTGTCTGTACAACAACATGTTTTTCAGTATTATCAATTGCGTTGATAACCTGAGGAATTGAAGTTTTTTCAGTTAAAGCACCTGTAGGACATGAAACGATACACTGACCGCAGAAAATACAACCAACCTCAGAAATTGATTTTTCAAAAGCACAATTAACAGTTGTATCAAAGCCTCTGTTGATACATGAAATTACTGATACTGTCTGATTTTCACAAGCAGCAACACAACGTCTACAAAGTACACATTTATTGTTGTTTCTTACGAGTGAGGTTGAAATATCATCGATTTCGTGTACAGGATCATTTTCTCCCTTAATCGGAATATCTTCAATACCGAATTCTTCAGCAAGCTTCTGAAGCTCACAATTTCTGTTTCTGACACATGAGAGACAGCTTCTGTCATGGTTAGAAAGAATAAGTTCAAGATTTGCTTTTCTTGCTCTTCTTACAGCAGGAGTATTTGTAAATACTTCCATACCTTCATTTACAGGATATACACATGCAGCCTGAAGTGCTCTTGCGCCTTTGATTTCAACAACACAAAGACGACAAGCACCAAGCTTATTAATACCTTCAAGATAGCAGAGAGTAGGAATTTCTATATTAGCCATTCTTGCTGCCTGAAGTACAGTGTAATCAGCAGGTACTGATAATTCAATACCATTAATTTTAATGTTAACATTATTCATAATAATTTCCTCTCCTCTCCTATTATTCTTTAACAATAGCGCCAAACTTACAGTTGTTCATACATACGCCACACTTAATACACTTATCCTGATCGATTGTATAAGGATTCTTGATTTCTCCTGTAATAGCATTAACAGGACAGTTTCTTGCACAAAGACTGCAACCCTTACATTTGTCAGCAACAATTTTGTATGAAAGTAAAGCCTTACAAACACCTGCTCGACACTTCTTATCTACAACGTGTTCTACATATTCGTCACGGAAATACTTAAGAGTACTTAAAATTGGGTTTGGAGCAGTTTGTCCGAGACCGCAAAGAGCACTGCTCTTAACAGAGAGACAAAGTTCTTCTAACTGATCAATATCTTCAAGTGTACCCTTACCGCTTGTAATTCTTTCAAGAATTTCAAGAAGTCTTCTTGTACCGATACGACAAGGTACGCACTTACCACATGATTCATCAACAGTAAATTCAAGGAAGAATTTAGCAATGTCAACCATACAAGTATCTTCGTCCATAACGATAAGTCCACCAGAACCCATCATTGAACCGATAGCAATAAGTGAATCGTAGTCAATAGGAGTATCAATAAGACTTGCTGGTATACAACCACCTGAAGGGCCACCGGTCTGAGCAGCTTTAAATGACTTACCATTAGGAATACCACCACCGATTTCATAAACTACTTCACGAAGTGTTGTACCCATTGGTACTTCAACAAGACCTGTGTTGTTAATCTTACCACCAAGAGCAAATACCTTAGTACCCTTACTCTTCTCAGTACCAATTGAAGTGAATTCTTCTACACCGTTTAAGAAAATTACAGGGATATTTGCATATGTTTCAACGTTGTTAAGAATTGTAGGAACGCCCCACAAACCTTTAACAGCAGGGAATGGTGGTCTTGGTCTTGGTTCACCTCTGTGACCTTCGATAGAAGTCATAAGAGCTGTTTCTTCACCACAAACGAAAGCACCTGCACCAAGTCTTAATTCTAAGTCAAAACTGAAACCTGATTCAAATATATTATCTCCAAGTAATCCATATTCCTTTGCCTGATTGATAGCAACCTGCAATCTGTGAACAGCAATAGGATATTCTGCTCTTACATAAACGTAACCCTGATTTGCACCGATTGCATAACCGGCAATAGCCATAGCTTCGATTAAGCTGTGCGGGTCACCTTCAAGGATAGAACGGTCCATAAATGCACCAGGGTCACCTTCGTCAGCATTACAAAGTACATATTTCTGACCTTCAGGCTGAGCAGCAGCAAATGCCCACTTAATACCTGTTGGAAAGCCACCGCCGCCTCTACCACGGAGACCTGAAGCTTTAACTGTTTCAACTACCTGTTCAGGAGTCATCTCAGTTAAAACTTTACCAAGAGCTTTATAACCATCGTAAGCAATATATTCGTCTATATTTTCAGGATCGATAACACCGCAGTTACGAAGAGCAACTCTCTTTTGTTTCTTATAAAAATCAACTTCATTGAGTGATTTTATATTATCTTCTTCAATAGTTTCCTTATAGAGAAGTCTCTTTACAATTCGACCTTTAAGCAAGTGTTGTTCAACAATCTCAGCAACATCTTCAGTCTGAACCATGCTATAAAAAGAACCCTCAGGATAAACAATTACAACAGGCCCCAATGCACAAAGACCAAAGCATCCTGTTTTAACAACCTTAACTTCACTGTCAAGACCGTTTTTCTTAATTTGTGCTTCAAATTCTTCAATTATCTGTTCAGAATGTGAAGAAGAACAGCCTGTACCACCACAGACAAGCACATGTGATCTAACAAGTTCCATTTTTATCCTCCAATCCTAAAATTACATAATTATTCTAAATTACCGATGGTGTATTCACTGATTACATTTCCGTTAACAATATGTTCGTTAACAACTTTAGCAGCTTTTTCGGCAGTCATATTGATATATGTTACCTTTTCTTTACCGGGTAAATAAACCTCAACGATAGGTTCAAATTTACATAAACCCACGCAACCGGTCTGAGAAACATATACACCATTTAAGTTTCTTTTTTGAATTTCTTCAACAAAAGCCTGCATTACAGGTCTTGCGCCTGCAGCAATACCGCAAGTAGCCATACCAACAACAATTCTTGTATCGCCTTCATTTTCATTGCGCAGATTAACTTTGTTTATAGTTTTCTGTCTGATAGCTTCAAGATCCGCTAAGCTTTTCATAGTTTATTCCTCCAATAAATTATTTTCATTTTCTTTTATATATTCCTGAATCCAGATTATTATATCAGGCTCTGAAAGGGAAACCCCATTTAAAATCTTTTTAATTTCTCTTGTGTCTAAAACAAATTCATTTTTATTAACTTTTCTCGTAAAAACAAAGTCAATGTGTTCATTACAAGATATCAAAGTTGAAATTGTTTGTTCAATATCACCTAATGGCGGCCTGTCAATATGATTTAATGTAAACTCTGCAGTAACAACAGTTCCAACACCAATTTCAGATTGTATCGAAAACGCACCGTCTGTCTGTTCGGTAACAAGTTTAAGAAGAGAAATTCCCATACCGACTTTTCTTGTTTTTCTTGTTGTGGAAAATGGATCAGTAACAGTTTTTAAAAACTCTTTACTCATACCTTTGCCATTATCAGAAATAATGATTTTTAAATAATTTTCTGAAATGTTCTCATGAACAGTAATATAAATCAAGTCAGCATTCGCAGATATGGAATTCTGAGCTATATCAAGAATATTTAAAGATAATTCCTTCATAACTTAATTCATATACTTATCTAAAATTCCGTCAACATCGTCAACAGTAAGTCTTCCGTATACTTCGTCGTTAACTGTTAAAACAGGAGCAAGACCGCAAGCGCCAATACATCTGGTTGCGTCTATTGAGAATTTTCCATCAGGAGTGCACTCACCAACTTCAATTCCAAGTCTTTCCTTAATCTTGTCGAGGATATCACCAGAACCCTTAACATAACAAGCTGTACCTAAACATACTGCGATACGATACTGACCCTTTGGATAAAGAGAGAACTGAGCATAAAATGTAACAACACCATAAACTTCAGCGAGTGAAACATCTAAACCTTCAGCAATCATTGTTTGAACCTCTATAGGCAAATAACCGTATACTTCCTGTGCCTCATGGAGAACCGGAATCAACGCACCATTTGTGCCTTTGTGCTTATTGATAATCTCCATAAGTTTAGCTTCCTGCTCCTTAGTACCATTAAAAGCAGGGACATTTTTAGCTGACATTTTGTTACCTCCTTTTTAATTGTCAAAATAACATTATAATTATAACATAAATGTTTATAAAAATCTACAGTTTTTTGTAAATAATTTTCACATTTTTGATAATTTTATCATTTTAAATGTGAAAACAGGCATTCAATCGATTTTTCTTCGATATCTACGTAATTATCAGCTTCAAAAATATCCTCAAGATAATGAGCGTCAGAATTACGTATCTTCTTGTAAAAATAGTTATTATATTGTGAAAAATCTGCGTTTTTTGAAAGTTCAACACATGAAAATCCAATATCAGGAATTGTTCCCAAATTAGAAATTATACTATACGAATTTCTGTCGATATGAGCCGGTATGCATATACCATGATTATTTTCCACAAGCAGTTTTACTTTGTCAAGATTCAACTTCGTGGCGGTAACCAGCAACATATCTTCAATACCCGTTATTTCATCGTTATCATTCATAATTAACTGACGTCCGAAAATGTCGGGTCTATTTTTTATCCCCAGCATATTTTTGCTAACAGTATCATAACAATTTTCTGCATCAATTAGATTAGGGAATAATGAAAGCATATGAATTTCTTCAGATGTTTCTATTTCCATTCCGGGAATCACTTTAACATCTGTATTTTTAGAACAATTAATTACTGCCTCAAGATTCAAAATACTGTTGTGATCAGTTACGGCAATAAAATCAAGACCTTTTAATAACGACATATTAACTATGTTGTTAGGCGTCATATCTTCATCACCACACGGAGAAAGACAGGAATGAATATGTAAATCGTAGTAAAATTTCATAATACAGCTCCGAGTTTCACTGCAAGATCATACGTACTCATATCGGTTTTCAAAATATTTATTTCCTGTAGCTGTGCCTTTTTCAGACATTCTTCGTCAGGAGATACGTTTTCGCAAAGAATAATACACGAAACATCGGTAAGTGTTGCAACTGCAACTATATTAATATTCGACATTATTGTAAGCCAAACGTTATCGCTTTGTGCATTCGACATAACCCAACTAAGTAAATCACCGATATAACAACCATTTATATTGCGACATAAGTCCCCTTCCGAGACTATACACAAATTTAATGTATCAACCAATTCTCTTACTGTCATAATTATACTCTCCTATCTTTTTTAAGTATTCAATAAACTTTAATCCAGTTCCTGTATTTCATCGGATATCAGTTTGATTTTTTCTTTAAGTTTTATGATACAATCAGATTCTTTTCCGAATCCCCGAACTATATCTTCTGCAAGTGCATTGCAACTTGGAGCACCGCATGAAGCACAATCAAGTTGTGGTAACGATTCGTGTAATTTATTGATTTTTTCCATTAACGAAATAGTTTCACTAATTGATGAGCCAAGCTTAGTAAGTGGTGTTTCCTCTATTTCTTTATCAAGAAACATATCTGTTTCGTAATTAACCGGTCTGGTATCTATGTTGTATTTTTTTGCAAGTTCCCTGATTTTAGCTTTAGCAATATACGGATTTTCAACTGTAAGAGGTCCACCAACACAACCACTAAGGCAAGCTGAACACTCAACAAAATCTATATCGCCAAGTTTTTCGTCTTCAACATCCTCAAGTACTTTATATACATTATGAATACCATCAACAGAGATACAATTATATTCACTTAAAGCTTTAATTTCGCCACCACTGTTTGCCCAAACAATTCCTGCAGAATCTGAAGCTGTCGTAAACTCGATATTTTTGATTTTATGTATAAACGGTGCCATTTCATTAACAACATCCTTCATAGATAAAACTGCATCTATGTTGCTGGTTTCACTTCCGATAGGATTAATAATAGTTGTCATTTTGGCAGCACATGGAGAAATAAAGAATACGCCAATTTCATTTTGTGAAAACCCTGTATCTTTGACAGCTTTATTTCTTGCGACGGAGGCTGCGATTTCAACAGGGGCCTTTAATGGGAGAATATTTTCAATAAGATCAGGATACCTTTGTTGAATAAGTCTGATAATAGCAGGACACGCAGAATTAATCACCGGCTTTTTTAATTTTCCTGTTTCAAGTAACTTCAACGTAGTTTTCGTTATAAGTTCAGCACCTACCGTAACTTCAAAAACATCATCAAATCCGATTTTTTTAAACGCTGTAAGTATGACATTGATATCATTTATATTTCTGAATTGACCATAAAACGAAGGCGCAGGTAAAGCTATATTGTATTTAAAATTTTTAAGATTATCAAGACTGTTAGTTACCGCAATTTTAGCATGATAAGGACACACTCTTATGCATTCACCACAGTCAATACAACGTTCCTTAATAATCTTCGCTTTCCCATTTCTTACTCTTATTGCCTCTGTCGGACATCTTTTAAGACAACTTGTACATCCTTTGCATAAATCATGATTTAATTTTACGGAATGAAAATATGGTTCATGTCTAAATTTATTAATATCTTCCATAATAAATCCTCCTTTCTCAGGCAGGAATATTTACAAATATTTCTACAGTAGTCCCCTTGCCTAACTGGGTTGTTATTTTCATATCATCAGAATATTTTTTTATATTTGGTAATCCCATTCCTGCACCAAAACCAAGCTCTCGCACATTATCCGTAGCGGTAGAGTAACCCTCTTGCATTGCAAGTTCCAAATCAGCTATACCAGGTCCGTTATCTGTCAAAACAACGTGTATTGTTTCAGGTGTGATATCTACATCAATATAACCTCCATTAGCATGGATGACCATATTGATTTCAGCTTCATACATAGGAATTGAAACTTTTCTTATTATATCAGGGGATATGTTTAACTTTCTTAAAACCTTTTTCAATGCACTTGAAGCTTCTCCCGCCCTTGAAAAGTCTTTCGCAACGACTTCATATCGAATATTTAATGTATTATTATCCACAGAAACCTCCTATCTACCTAACCCATTGGAATATAAAATTCCACTGGATGGGTACATCGGTAATTCAGTAGTCAAAATAACCATCTCTTTTTTCTTTGCTAACTCAACCACGTCACTATCTGGACGTTTCCCTCTTACAAAAACAATAACTTTCATGTCCATCATTTCAGCAGTTCTTACAACTTGCAAATTAGTAAGTCCTGTTAAAAGAATTGTGTGATTATCTACAAACGCAAGAACATCACTCATTAAATCACAAGCAAATGCCGAATACACCTCTTCGTCCAGATAATCAGTACCGGTTAAAATCTCGGCATTTAAAAGCTTAGCTACTTCTCTTATTTTCATATATACACCTCCACTACTTGCATTATAACAAATTTCTTTCAATTATGCAATAACTGATAGAAAAAAGACCCTACTAATGTAAGGTCTTAGAATCACAAGAATTTATTTAAAAATTTTTCCACATTCTTCTCTAAGTTAAGTACAAGGTTTTCAGTTTTTAAAATTTTAAATAGATAAATTCTTATTAAATCTATAATTGAACAGATTAACCAAATTGCAACAGCAGTTGCAATAACAAATAACATAAGTAAAGGAATGTTCAAAGCAATATCAGAGAATCTGTTTTTTAATATAAAATTCCATACAAGAGGTGCGCAGTGAATAAGATAAACACTAAATGCCATAGGAGCAAAAAATGAAATTATTTTACACGCTCCTTTATTAAAATTAATTTTTGAAAACAGCATCAATAACGAAACACCGGATAATAAGATAAAAGGTGAAGTATATGTTACAAAATTCTCGCTTCCATAAATTTTATCCAATATAAAATCTTGATTAATCTCAAATATTAACTTCAACCCCCATACAGCTAAAACAGAAACAACATACAAAAAGAACCAATAAGTTTTTTTAAAGTTCGGCATAGGATTATATTTACTTATGTAAGAACCTAAAATATACATTTGAACAAGCCAAATAACACTATAACCTGAAAGTGTATTAAAAAGGTCCATATTCATAAAAAAAGGCAGAAATGAAAATAATGTTATACTTAATAGCACCATTTTTTTATGCTGACGTCTGTTTATATTTTCAATCAAAATATTCAAATACGGCTGAAAGAAAAACAGACAAAAATAAGCAGTAAAGTACCAATAAGGATTGTTACCAAAGCCAAAAGGAATAAATATACGAAACAAAGCACCTAAAGAAAAATTTCTGTCAACAAATTTAGAAAGAATTACCGTTGACAATATGGTGTAAAATAAAACCGTAAACGTAAGCTTTATTAAACTTGACAGTTTTAATTTGGATTTGTAACTTACGTATCCCGAAATTAATGCATAGCAATTCACTGCACAATACGCAAATGTTTCCAATAACCATAAACACCAATATTTACTACTGCTGTATTCTGCAGAAGCAATTACCCCACCTTGTCCCAGGATATGTAAAATAAGAATCATAATCATAGAAACAATTCTTAAACAATCAATCCCATAATTACGTTTTTTATCTATATTTGAAATTTTCATTTCAGACATAAGTCACCTCTTCTTTATAACAAATAACGTTATTTACATTATATCACTAGCAAAATTTTTTGTAAATAATTGATTCATCATATTGTTTTCATACTACACCTTTTTCTACATCGTCAAACCAATCGTCAAGACATTCATCCCAACCATATCCGTTATTATAATCCTCGGCATCCTTTATGGCTTGCTCGTCCGTATAAGTATCATATGAGAAAACCCCGTCTTCCACCATCTTCTCAATGGTAGGAACAGCTTCGTCAGGTGTTACTCCTGCTTCAAGCATAGTTCTTGCAAAATGACTTACAACATCTTTATCGCTGATTCTTTGTGGAACATCAATATCCCTTGCAGGCTTTTCACCTTTTGGTATAACTCCATATTCAGCTACATATTCTTACCATAAGTCAAGAAAATCAGGAATATCATCGCCATCAAGAGAGTATCTTACTCTGTGCTTTTGAGAAACTTCGGAATTTGAAACTCTTGCTTTTTCTTCCATTCTTCGTCCGAAATCGGAGTATAAAATCTCAATAAATCTGCTTTCGGATGTTTCTTTTGAAGCTTTTGAAATTCTGTCATTGATATTTCCCTTTTTATTGTCATTTAACAGTATCGCTCCTTTACTAAAATTTGGATATGTTTTTGCTCTTTCCTCGGCGGATAATTCAAGTCTGTTAGCAGCTGTGTTCTTTTGTTTTGTTGTTTCATTAAACACCTTTCCTGATATTTGAATATCCCAGTCGGTATCTTTGTTCTTCGTAATGCCTCTGTCTGCTCCCTTTTGAGTAGCTACCATAACAGGCGTTTCATCGTTTGCTCTCCAATCACCGAAAAATGCCCTGAAGAATGGTGATTTTACTCCAAGTTCAGCAAAATATTTTCTTGCAAAATTTTCCGTAGCCTTAATGTCATTTGAATCAAAATCATTTACAGAAATTCTACCCTTAACTGCACCAATATTCTGCACAGAACGAACATCTTGTATTGATATTTTAGTATCTTTCAGACTGAAATTAATATCAGGATTGCTTGTGGGCCTTTCGTTCGAGGTTAAGGTGTTGCCTTCGCTGTCCTTTGATTTAAGTGAAAAATTGCTCTTTACTTCTTTTTCATCCGTCTCATATATTCCCTGAATTTCGCTGCTGCTGCTTCCGTTTCTTGTATTAATTTTGTCACCTCTTCTGGTGTTAGCACCCTCTCTTTTGAAATGTTTGAGGAGTTCTTGCGTTTCTCTTTCTGTAAGTCCAAGTTTTGATATTTCACGTTTTATCCCTTCCTTTTCAGCAAAATCTTTAACCTCGTCAAGTCCTAAATTTAATAGTTCGTTCCAAGTTTCGTCTGTAGTTATCATTTTTTCAGATTGGTCTTGCCCTGTTGTCAATGCATAATAACTAACAACTTCGCCACTGTTTTCTTCGATAAAATTTTTAAGTCCAACAAATGTTCTTCCTGTTGTAGAATTATCATCAATCAAAATGAACTTTTTACCGGCAATATCACTCGTTTTTATATTACTTTTCTCATCGAGTATGAACTCAGGATAATTTTCCTTCATTCTTCCCCAAATTCTTATTTCCCGGCTATTGCTTGACTGTTTTTTATAAATGCCCTTAAAAATACCTTGCTCTGTTTCATCACCAATGTATTCGGCTATATTTCTTGGTAATACATTTGCACTCGTGCCTTCTACACCAACAACGGGTAACAAATATACCTCGTTCCCGAAACTTCCGATTTTATTTATAATATCATTTTTTATAAGATGTGAAAGCAGTTTAAATGCCGACTCGGAATCGCCTTTCTTAGCTCTATCATACATCATTTTTGTAGACTTAGTCTGTGTTACTGCTGTATATCTTGAAGAAAATATTATCTCATCAGTGTATAACGAATAATCTGCATTTCCATTATATTCCTTTTTTGTCTTAATTTCAAGATTATTTGAAGATTTTCCTGCATCCCCTGCATTAATTGCAACTTCACCTTTTGACAACAAGTCATATCTGCCTGAGAACTTATTATCTTTAATGAGTAAGGGCTTGGTGACATTGATAACATCTCCACCGTTTCGTGTATATTGCACCACGGCTTGAATAATGCTTCATATGCTCTGTTGGAAACATCTTTGTCAGGATATAACTCAAAGGTGTCATTTCCGATATCTCTCACATAGAATTTTCCACTTTGCTTTTCTGTGATTTCTATCATACCGCCTGTGGTACTTAAATCAACTTTTTCAAGCCTAAAGAATCAATAGAACCGTCATTAATAGCTTTATTAAATCGGTTTATAAAATCTTCATTTCATTATTAACGCTTGGCTTTGTACATTTATTATCTGTTGCTTCTGCTTTTGTAAACACATCTTCTTTTGTGAAATTAATATCTGCAGTTACGTTTGATGTTTCTTTTGTCGATGTATTGCCGTTCTCATCTGTTACCTCGTATGTTGTTCTTCCGTTATTTTTGCAAAATTACGCCCCTAATTTTGCACCTAATTTTTTCAAAAATGATATAAATCAACACACTTATTTAATAAAAACAAAATGTTTAACAATTCAAAAAAACAAAATAAAAAACCCTTCTAAAGCCTTATTTCAAGCTATAAAAGGGTTTGAACGATTGGAAGAGCCGAACGATTTAGATGACATATAAAAATAAGCTTTGCATTTGCAAAGCCTCCTCAACTTCATCCTTATTCACTATTACTTATTACTTTCCAAAATCGACAAGTCCTTTTAGGGAATAGTGAAGAGTGAATAGGTAATAAGTAAAATCGACATTCCTCTGTAGAAGAATGTCGATTTTTGGCTATCACATACATAATAGATGCATGTAAAACCCTTTTCATCTCCAAAGGTACTACGCTTTTATTTTATATAAGCTGCAGGATCAACATACTCGCCGTCAACCATCACTTCATAATGTAAGTGTGCGCCGGTTGCTTTTCCTGTTTTACCTACAGTACCGATAGATTGTTTTTCAGTAATCTCATTGCCCTTTTTAACATTAGTTGTTGCAAGTTGGGCATACAAGGTTTTTACACTGCCGTTTTCTACAACAACATAGTTATCTTTTTCAGAATCAAAACCTACATCCGTCACAGTGCCGGTTATAGAAGGCACGACAGTTGTTCCTTCAGGAGCTTTGATATCTATAGCGTTATACTCTTTAACTTTCTTTGTAATAGGATGTTCTCTTTTGCCGAAGTTCAGGAAACTTCTCCATCAACCGGATTGTTTGCAACGTCTGCGTCAAATTCAATTTCATCAAGTAAAACGCTCTCGTTTTCGTTTATCGTTACATCAACTTCAGTTTTGCTCTGAGAAGCTTTTTCTGATTGCCTATCAGGAACAAGCTTCTGCTCGCTTATATTAGTTTTTAGTTTAAAATAAATACTATATGTATTTTCATTAATCAGCCAATTTGACTTGCAACCTTTCTAAGAATCTCAACACAGGGTTGAGGAATTCTGCCAAGATAATCCGGTCCCACATTCAAAAGATAATTTATACCTCTTTCATTTAAATGTTTTTTGGTCGAAGCTATATCTTCAGCCGACTTCCAGTTCTGGTCAAATGCTTTGTATCCCCATGTGTCATTAAGTGTACAGGGACTTTCATAAAGAGTGGTTTTATAATCATCAGGAATAAAGTTGTCGGGGCAAGAAGAATAATCCCCTAAACCGTTTCCGATTCTTGAGTTTACAAGACATTGTGGCTGATATTCCTTCACTAGATTGAAAAGTTCCACACTTTGTTCGGGAGTAATGTCGGTAGGACAGTCAAACCAAATCAACGATATGTCTCCATAATTGGTCAAAAGTTCCTTAACCTGAGGTTTTATTTTCTTTTCAAAACATATTTTAAAATCTTTTTTTGTGTTATCGGGAAAATCCCAGTTGTTAGACCATGACGCACCCTTCCATATATCTTTCTCGATGGAACAACCTCCGCCATGTTCCTCGTGCCAGTCAAGTTCCTGCGAATAATACAAACCAAACTTTATTCCAAACTCCTCACACGCTTCTTTCAGTTCCATAATCGGGTCTCTTTTAAAAGGTGTTGAATCATATATATTAAATGAATCAACCTTTGAATGATACATTGCAAAACCGTCGTGGTGTTTTGCAGTCATAACAATATACTTCATTCCTGCCTGCATAGCAAGCTTCACCCATTCACGCGCATCAAAACATATAGGGTTAAAAGCTGCCGCATATTTCTCATAGTCTTTAATCGGAATACGGCATTTAGACATAATCCACTCGCCAATACAATCTATTCTGTTGCCTTCCCATTCGCCTGCAAGAACAGAGTACAACCCCCAATGAATCATCATTCCGTATCCCGCTTCCATAAACCAGTTGTTGTTTTCCATTTTGCTTCCTCCTTGACAAAAAACCAATTTTATATTACTATAATATCACTCTCAATCAGTTTTGTAAAGCATAGCTATATGCGAAAACCTATCCGGAATTTAGTTTTAAGGAGATTATGATTATGAATGAATTAATTTACAGCTATGGTCGCTGCAAAAGTTTGAATGATAAGTGGTGGATAGACCGTGCAAAACTTGTAAACAGGTTGTATTATGTGAATAGTGGTAATGCAATCATATATTATGCAAACAAAGAACATTTTTTAACAGAAGGGAATATTTATCTTCTTCCTTCTGTAGAAGATTTTTGTTCAGTGAACGCTTGTAATTTTGACCACACTTTTTTTGATTATTATACTGATCGTGTACTTAAGTTTAACAGTTTTATGGAGCTTCCTGCAGGCTTTTGCAATTTAGATCTTATATTTTCTTTTTTAAATAAATTGCTTGATTCGGGCAATGCAGATGATACGATTATTTTTCACACTTTTGCCACCATTATGGCAATTATAGAGCATAATGCCAAACCTGATTATATAACTAACAAAATCATAAGTCAGGCACTAAGTATTATTCGCACAAATTTCTCTGAACTGTCGGTAACCGCTCTTGCCGAATCTCTTTGCCTGAACAAGTCTTACTTTATACAATTATTTAAAAAACACCTGGGAATGTCACCAATGAAATATATACGTATTTTCAAACTGGAAACAGGAAAACAACTTCTTAATCAAGGTGAAAGTGTGAACTATGTATCTGAGTATTGTGGCTATAGTACCCCAAATGCTTTCTGCAAAGCATTTCAGCGAGAATACGGGTGCTCTCCTTCGAAATTTAAAATGCAATAAAATGCTCGTTTTTCTGCACTCCTGGGGACTTAGCGATCTCACCCCCTATGGGATTCGAATCCTGCCCTGCTTACAAAAAAAGATAGCACCGACTTAAAAGCCAGTGCTATCTTTTGGCTTTCGTGTACATAATAGCTTCAAACAAAATAAGCTTTGCATAAGCAAAGTAAGGTGTACGGCATCAATATACTTTGTACCATACTTGTTTCGCATAAGTGTATTATCGCCCCAAGTATTACCCGATATAGACCAAGTACCGGAAGTCTTATCATAACTTACTTTTGGTGTTCCGTATATATGGAGTGTTTCTCTTAAAAAGTCTTCAATATATTTAGGCTCAATCCACGGAGAGCCAAGCTGTGGAGTTATATCCTTTGCAGATATATCTTCCGGGAGAACAGATTTTAACATCTGCTCGTTTTTCTCAAAGCCTTTTTTGCCTTTTACAGCTTCGTATTTTTCACGAACATTACCCGATAAGTAAACCTCATTAAGTTCATAAGTGCCGTCAGGTGTATAAATAATTCTATCCGACAACTGTTCAACAACTTCTTTTATGGGAAGGTTTGTTAATTCTGAAATGCGTTTTAAATTTACTGTTCCTGATTCGCCCATTGAAATACTTAACGCATCAAGAGCATTATCGGCTTTCTTCGGTTTTCTCTTGCCGATAGTATCTTTTGTAAACATTTCCGATTTAATGATTTTCTTCGTTTTAGTATCATAAACTTCAAGTCCTGATAATTTGTAAAAATCATTGTCAGCAGAAAGAAGTTTTTTGTTTTTTTCGAATGTGCCGTGCTTTTTAACAAAATCGTCATATAAAGAGTTAAGCTCTTTTCTCTTGCTTTCAACTGTATCAGTTTCCACATCGTTTAATGTATAATCGGTAAGGTCCGTATAAGCCTTTTTTATTGCAAGATAATCTTTTGCAATATCGTTATTTTTGTTCTTAACGGTATTTTTTAATACCTTAACTTCACCTGTTTGTGAATCTACATACTCAACATTACCATTGTCGTTAACGTAAAATGTTTGAAGCTTTGAAGTGTTATCCATTACAGATGTAGTACCAACAGTCTGCACTCCGCTTAACAAGTTCTTAGGCAGTTTCTTAATCGCCTTTGTTAATTGTTCCGAAACATCGCCTGTTGCCTGAACAGTAAGCTCATACTTTCCGTATTGCCCTCTCCTGTAGGTTAATTCACCGATTATGTTTTCAGGATGATTTACAAAGTATTCATTGATAGAAAAATCTTCATTACCGATTTTAATGCTGCCTGTATTTACAAACTTTTCACCGTTCTTGTTTGTTGTTTTCTGCATTATAATAAGGTCAGTTACAACATTCGCATTGGCACTTCTTGAAAATACATTAGACGGTAGTCGGTACGCACCGATTATATTTCCTTGTCTGTTAAGTTCTGCTCTCGTTGTGCTGTCAAGCTTATCAAGAGTTCCTTTTGATGTCAGGAACACCATAATACCACCGTCATTAAGCTTGTCCATAGCCTTAACAAAGAAATAGTCGTGTATCAGATAACGGTTGTTTTTATACTTATACTTAACTTCTCCGAAAGGAACATTACCGATAATTAAATCAAATGAATTGTCTTTGTATGCAACATCTTGGAAAGGTGCGACTTCGATATTAGCACTTGGATATAAGTATTGTGCAATCTTTCCTGATATGGTATCAATTTCAACACCGAACAATGAAGAAACATCCTTAATTGCTTTTGGCATTTTGCCGAAGAAATTACCAACACCCATTGACGGTTCTAAAATATTTCCACCTTCAAATCCTAAATGACTTAATCCCTTATAGATGCTGTCAATAATCGATGTAGGTGTGAAATAAGCATCGTTTACCGTGCTTTGTGCTGCCGATATTTCACTATCAGACATTATCTCTTTTAATCTGCTTCGTGCTTGCCAAAACGCATTTGATAAACCGCCCCAACCTTTAAACTTTGCAAGTATAGATTGCTGTGCTTTAGTAGGTGTTTTGCCGCTATTTTCAAGTTCGTGCAATGTTTCAATAGCTTTGATATTATCATCTATACTTGGTGCTTTGGTGTCTAATTCTTCCGCAACTGCTTTTGTAATAGAGTAGTCTTTAGCTTTACTTTCTTTTTCAGGTTTGGAATCGTCAGTTACTTCGTCATTGACATTATCATTTCCACTAACTCCGATTCCGCTATCTCCATCGCTGTTGTCTGATTCTCGTACTCCGTTGTCGTTATCTCCGCTGTCGTGTTGTCCTGTGGCAGGTGTCTTTCTTTCAGTAGCTTGTATGTCTGTTCCATTCTCTGAAGCGACATCCTCGCCAAGCTCTCTATCCTCTGTTCCAATGTTCCGTTCTTCTTCAGCTTTCTGAATAGGCTCGGATTTTCGTACTGTACTATCGTTTCCGCTTTCTCCATCCAATACTCTTTCGTGAACATTTTCTGCAGTCTCCTTTTCAATTCTTATTATTTGACTGTCATCAAAAACAATATACGAATTTGCATAACCACTTTCAAACTGATTTTTGTAAATGATACCGTCATATTTTTTGTTCTTTAACAAGTCGGCAAGTTCGTCATTCATATCTTGTCTGTTTTCTAAATTTTGTTTAGTAAACTTTAAACCTTCCTCTTGAGAAATAATTCCCATTTCTGAAAGTTTTTGCACGATTTGTGAAGCGTTCCAACCGAAAAAATCCTGATTTATGATAATCGGATTTTCTATATTCAAGTAAGCTTTTATAAAATGTGGGTTATTAATCTTTTTGTCCGTTACTCTCTTAACCGCTTGTGCGTAGTTTCCAAAATGAATACCTACATCACTTCTGTTAAAGTGCTTAAATCTTGAACCGGTTCCGTGATAAACAGGAATAAGCTGACCAAGTTTGTTTTTTACAACAGATTTTTTAGTTTCATTTAGCACATTCGCAGGAACACTTTGCCCTGTAATATCCTTTGTTGTGTCGGTATCATCATTGAAATATTCTGAGATATTATCCGCAAACAGTTCTCTTAATACATTATCGGGATTTGCGAGCATATCATAAGCAACAACTTCAGAAAAATCATATATTTCAAGACGTTCGTCATTTTCATATTTTGTTTTTAATTCTTCATATTTGTTTTTTGTTATGCTGTTTCCTACAGTTAAAGATAATTCATTAAAGTCATCATTTTCGACAATTTCTTCTAAACTTCTTGTTTCACTTTTTGAAGTTCCTTTCGAAATATGTCTATTTCTTCTTGTGTCATTCCTTCCATCGGTTTCTCTATGTAGTCCGTCAGCACTTCTATCCTGAACTGTTTCGATTCTTCCTTCGACTTGCACTTTGCTATGTCGTTCATCATTTTCAAGTGTCGTTCCACTCTGCTCAATGCCATTATTCTCACCTACGCTTTCCGATACTTTGTTTTCATTTGATTTAATTGTATCACTTTCGGGTTGATTTTGCAATACTTCCGCTTTAGTTTCATTTTCAACATCATTACTTGCGGTTTCTTCGTTGGTTGCAGGTTGTGTGTTTGTAACAAGGTTGTCGTTACTTTTAACCTCTGTTATTGATGTGCTTATAACAACTTCTCCCTTTGATAACAGGTCATATCTGCCTGAGAACTTATTGTCTTTAATCAGCAAAGGCTTTGTAACACTAATAACATTTCCGTTGTTTCGCTGTATGTCATACCAAGGCTTAAACAACGGCTCATACGCTCTGTTGGAAACATCTTTGTCCGGATATAATTCAAACGTGTCATTCCCAATATTTCTCACATAGAATTTACCGCTTTGTTTATCTGTGATTTCTATCATACCGCCTGTGGTACTTAAATCAACTTTTTTCAAGCCTAAAGAATCAACAGAACCGTCATTAATAGCTTTATTAAATCGGTTTATAAAATCTTCATTTGCATTATTAACGCTTGACTTTGCACCTTTGTTGTCTGTTGCCTCGTGAACATCATTGGTTTCAACACTCGCATCTGTGGGTGTTGCAATGTTACCGTCTGTTACTTTTGTGTAAGCATCATCATAAGCAAACAGACTATCGGCAGTTTCATTACTCATTATCTTTGTTTTGCCGTTTTGATTATTTTTTAGAGTTGTTTCGTTTGAATCTCTCGAAACTACAGTATAAGTAACACCTGATTCATTATTTCTGTAAGTATCGCCAACTTCAACACCTGTGTATAATCTTGCTTTTTTAGCAAAGTTCATATCAGCAGTAGTGTTTTCTGCTCTTTCTTTTCGTATTACATTTCCATTTTCATTAGTTACCGTATACGTTGTATGCGTGTTGTCACGGTCTGTAATAGTAAAAGTCTCACCGTTGGATGTGTAAACATCACCAACCTTAACCCCGGGCATTTTAGTCTGTGGCTTGGTTGTTTCATCAACCGAAACGGTTTCTTCCGTTGTAGGCTTATTTTTAGCTTCTGCAACCATTTCCGCAGGTGTTTCATCAACTACTGTTTCATCTTCCGACATATCGGTGTTCATAAGTTCATCTGCTTCGCTTTCGTAATCGTCAAACGCTTTGTTTTCGGTGGGTGTGATTCCTGTAACATTTGTTTCGGGAACATTCTCATTAGATGTATTCTCTACAGCAGTTACACTTTCGGGAGTTGCGGTCTGTTTTATATTTGCAGTTTCATTGTTCACGAGCTCTTCAAACGAAGGTAAGACATTCCTTGATTCTTTAGTAACCTTCTTAAATAATTTGCCTATTTTAGAATTTGAAACTTTTTCTTCATTATAACGAACACTTTTTTTAATTTCTTCGGCTAAATTTCTTATGCTTTTATCTTCACTTTGTAAGCCTGCTTCTATAAGCTTTGTGATAGTATGTCCACCATCATCAATTTGTTTGATCTTTATGCCTACTGCATTATCACCTACGACACTTACAAGTTTATCAATAGTTTTAAAAGTCGCACTTTTAAAACCACCCGAAACAAAACCAAGTAACATACCCGACAAGAAACTTTCGTCCATTTGATTAAATTCTTCTTTTGTGTATTTGCTAAGGTCGAGAGATTCAGTAAAAATATCAAAAACAGATGCGCTTTTTCCTGCTCTTGCATATCTATCTGCAGTAAATTCCATACCCGTCTGAATCCATTCCTCGGCACCCTCACCAAACGAATTAAGAGCATACTTTCCTGCCTGTATTGATAAATTGACAACTTTTTTTGCCGTTGTTTCTGATAAACCTATATTTGCAACTCTTTTGGCAACTTTCTCAACTGTTTCTTTTTCAACCCTTTCTGCAACAACTTTTTTTGCCGCGTCTTTAGACATCCCTGTAGCTGTAAGTTCCTTAACCATACCATCCGTTTTTTTGAAAGATGCTAATGTTCTTGCTCCTGAAAACAATTTGCTAAGTGCTAACTCAAGTCCGAACTCAACAGCTCCTGTTGCAACGGCAGTATTAGCTGCAAGGATTTGTGCTTCCTCAGGTGAAATGTTCTCTTTTATGAAATCAACATATTTTTGACCCGCAGTTTGTTTATACATATAAATCGCACTTCCTGCAGCTCCACCGATTTGAGCTCCATTTTTTGCCCCTATTCCTGTTGAATAGCCTACAGCTGCAACAATTAGATAACCGGGTATTTGAGCTAAGGTCTGATTAACGAACTGTGGAATATAATTTGCTACAATTGCAACAGTTTTATCAAAACCATTGTAGTTTGTAAAGGCTTTTTGGTTTTCCTTTGTTAATTTATCCCTCAAATATCCGTATACTTCAGCCGCTTCAATGTCATCAGACATATAGTTGAACGAAATGAATCCTGATTTTCCTATACGTTCGTTTATGTCGCCCACTCTATAATTGCCGGCAGTTCTTCCAAAAAAACCGCCATCATATTTATTATCGTGGTGTTTTCCGTAATAGTTATATGCCTTTATCTTTTCGTTTTCTATATCGCTTTTTGCATCGTGCTCTAATACTACAGTCTGATTTTCAATATCCTTTTTATCCCATTGGCCCGAATCTACTATTTCCATAGTCTTTTCGAGAGGATTTATAGCATTTGCTATTCTGTCACTTCTCTTTTTTTTATTAGAAGCAGTCTGTTTGCCTGTTTCGTAATCAACATCGCCATCAGTTTTTAATTTAACACCATTGCCTTCAAAGGAATCCAAAATTTCAGAAACTTTTTTGTAGTCTTCGACGATTTCTTCCTGAGTAGAAAATTTATTATATAATCTTTTACCCTCTTCATATTCCGCATCTCCGACACTAAGTTTGCCATTTGCATAATTGTTGGCTTTATCGTGATATCCTTTGTATTTTCTTTCTTCATCTTTTATGATGTCGCCAACCAATTCTCCCAACTGTTTTTCTCGGCTGACGAAATATTCATAACTTCCGAACTCAGGTAACGAACCATCACTCTCTCGTAGTTTCGAATATTCATACTTGTCGGTGCCATAAGTCGGATTGTAACTATATACCTTTTCTTTGCTGTTGTTCTTAGTAGTTGGAACATCGGTTGACAATTGCTTATATCTGTCAAGAATTTTCTTTTCTTCTTCATTTTTAGGCTTGTAACTGTCAAGGGTGTTCCCCTTGACAGCCTTATAAGCATCATATGTTACTTTGCCAAAATTCTTTTTGCCATTGTTGGTTTCGGTTGTTAAATCAACTACAATATCTCCGTTGTTATCAAATTCATAACCTTTTTTTTCAAGCAGCCGCTGAAGTTCAGATTTTTGGGTATTTTGCTTTTTGTTTTGTAATGCCATTAGTCGTTCTAATTCGGTAGCCATACTGCACCCCCATTATTGTTTTATTATTTATTCACAACTTTACCATTTTCATCTTGTTTATACTTTAGGTTGAAATCTGCCAAAAGTTCGCCAAAACCTAATTGGTTAATCAGAATGTACTTCTCATCTGTAGTAAGTGGACTTTCTAAAATCTCTTTTATTACAATATCATCCCACCAACCTGTAACGTGACCTTTGGGAAGATTAAATCCATATGTACCTCTCCCTTTATAATCCATTACATCAACGCCATATTTTTCTTGTGAATACTTGTTGATTTTTTCCTGAATTTGTTTTGCAACTTTTTCAGCATCCTCACTAAGTGTATCAGCGCCCGCTCCACCTGATAATTCGACTTGATGTGTTAATACTTCTTTTTCGCCCTCTGTCTGTGCTTTTATTTGGTCTATAGCATTTTGATTATTTGCGGCGGCAATCTGCTTTTCTGCATCTATGCCGTATCTTGTGTCTGCGGATTCTGCTTTAAGAGTTTCACGAACAGTAGCATCGTTCTTATCAAATTGGTCTGCAGCTTCGGTTTTCTGATTTTCCATAAACGCAATATCACCCTGATTGAGATATTGTCCGTATTTATTCAAATTGCCTAATGCTTTTTTAGCACGAACCACAGCCAACTTTTGTTTTGTTGCAGGGTCGTTAGTCTGATTGATAAGAGCCTGAATATCAACACCTTCTTTTTCGGTCTTGAAAGTACCGTCAGGATTTAAGAACTCATTGTATACAGCATCGTTCTTAATAGTCCATTCGTTAGGAACATAGCCTGTAATCTCAGCCATTGTAGCTTTTTCTGCCAAATCATTCTCAAACAACCTCTGTCCTTCGTTAGACTGTAAACCAATAGTATTCTGCATACCTTTATCTTGGTTCTGAAGATAAACACCCAAGTCTGATAAAATACTTTTAACATTATTGATTTTATTATTGTGAGCATCAAGTGCCACCATCTGACCTTTTGCGGTAAGTGCCGCCTGCTGTCTTAAAGCATTAGCAGCCGCAAAGCTATCTACGTTTCCACCGTTAGAACCTGCACCGCTTGCGACCTCATTGTTTCTGCCTTGCAATGCATCAAGGTCAAATTTACCAATAATAGCTTTCCCTTCTTCGGTCTCAAAAGGATTGGCATATGCTGTATCTTCAAGCTTGTTATATTTACCTGTCATTACCTGTCTGTCGTTTGCTTGTGTTCCCCAAAGTTGATTCACTTTTTGGTTTACCTCATTGTTGTTTTTCTTAATCAATTCGGCATCTGTATAATTTGTAGGTGTGGTTGGTGTGGCAGTAGTTATAGGTTTATATTGTTCCAAAATCTTTCTTGCTGCCGTTGTATCAGCACCTGTTGCACTAAGTTGTTCTGCAACATCTTTGTATCCGTATGCTTCTAAATTCTTTCTTGCGGCAGTAGCAATTTCGTTCTGCCTTTTTCTTTCTTCGTCTGTTGTTGCTTTGTTATAGCCAACTTTGGCATTATATATCCCAAGTACATCCGAATATGGATTGTAATCATTGTACGCCATTTTTATATTCACTCCTTCTTAATATCTTCGTGCTTCGATAAAGTCGCTTCTGTGGTCTACATTTGCAACTGTAACACCTTTGCCCGGATTTGCTTTTGTATTCTTACTACCGCCCGAAGAATGCACCATTTTGCCGTTGCCGATATAAATTCCTATATGGCTTGCTTCTCCGTTCTTACCGTAGAAAATTAAATCACCCGGTTGCATATCAGCTTTACTTACTGTGCTACCTTTACTTCTGTAACCTTGTGCTGTCGTTCTGCCAACATCATACCCCGCATCTTTAAGAGCGTTATATACAAAACCGCTACAGTCCATACCGCCCTCTGACATACTTTCACCACCCCATACATAAGGAGTGCCGATATATTTCTGTGCGGCATCTGCAATGGTATTTCCTGTCGCTGTCGCTGTTGCCGTGCTTGTCTGTACTGTGTTTGGTACTACCGTAGCCTGCTTGGTTACGGTAGGCGAAAGTCCTGTAGCTTGTGTTATATATCTTTTGGCTCTTTCTGAAATACCGGGATTATCAAGTATTTTTTGATAATTTAAATTAGGATTGAAAAGTTCTCCATTTTTATTAAGAAAGGGATTTGGCAATTTATCCGCAGGCTTTTCAGCTTGTCCGAACACGGTATTGGTTTTTTGTTGCAAATCTGCTGACTTTTGTTGCTGTTCGCTTCTTGCTTTTCTGTCAGTATAAAAAATATTGCCGATAATGTCTTTTAAATTAAGGCTCAATTATATTTCACCCCTTTACTTTAAAATAAGTGCTGCTAAATAACCAACTACACCGCCACAAAGAGCGGTTAATATGGCTGTTATAACTGTTTCGTATCTCTTGACAGGTTTCTGTTCTAAGCCTTCAATTCGTTCATCAGCCTTCAAATAATCTTCACGTAATGCCTTTGTTTCCAACGCAATTTGCGAAGTTGATAACGCAAGGTTATTTACGCTGTCAGCCAATTTTTCAAGACTGTCAATTCTTTTGTGTGCGGAACTGATACTTGCTTCACCTTTTGATAAGCGTTCCCAAATTTCCTTGATTTCTTTTTCTGTAGTTTTATGTTCTATAGTACTCATTGTAACACTCCTTTACGCACTTTTACCCTGACAAACCGAAGGTTTTTTATAAAGGTCGGTGTTGTCGCATAGTACTACTCTACTTTTATTTTCTTTACTTTTATTTTCTTTACTTTCCTTTGTGTCATTTATGTCAACATAAATCCCTTTTTCTGCAACAGAAATCGGCATTTCTGCAACATTTATTTTAAAATCGGCAACAGAAACTAAGAGGTACTCGTCTTTCAGCTTTGAACGTACCCTGCGACTTGTTGCTTCAAAGTACCTTTCTTGAACTCCTTTTGAAGTTAAGATAGAGTACCTATTGTACATTTCTTCACTGAAAATACCTCTCCTGATACAGGCTGCTATTAATTCTGAAACAACACTGCCATCCACACCGTTTTCAGATGCAAACAAAAGTGCCACCTCGTCTGTCCATTCACAGTAGTAACCATGCTCACCATATATCCTTTGGTACAGCATAACGACTAAAGCAAACCCTACAAGTCCAAACTCCGCCTTTATCAGTTTGATTTTAGTATCCATTACCGTATCTAAAGGAAAATAATCCAATCCTTCTTTTACGGTCCTACCCATCGTCGAATCAAACTCCATTCCTATACAAGTATTTTAATCAAATACTTTTTTTCATTCCGTTGCTTCGCCTCTTAACGAAAAAATACATTTTTTCGTTAGTGTCGCCTTGCGACAACAATATATAATTTATTTTTCTTTGAGTGTGCCTTGCGGCGCTTATTATTTATCCTTTACCTTCCAAATTTTGCACAGCTCCGGGGTTAATTTAATTCCGAAGATGTGATATTTCTCTTCAAAGCTTTTCTGTCCTATTGTATGTGATTCAGTATGTTTCTTCCGGCTAAGCGGAAGCACTCTCATACCTGTGTGAATTATATCCTTTCGGTCACGTCCCAATCCTACTGCATCAACATGATGAAGCTCTGCTTTTTTGCCTGTTATACAACATTTTTTATTTTTAAGACAAACGTAAACATATCTTGCAATATCAGGACTTCTGTCAAGCAGATTATCCGAAGTAGGAACATCGTTTTCAATGCAGAACTCTATCAAAAATTCAAGAAATTCTTTTGCTAAGGTCATATTCACATCGGAAAGACTAAAATATTCGCAGCCTTTTTTAGCTATAAATTCATACTTTAAAATAGCTTTAATTTCATCAGGAACGTGACCCGTCCATAATGCAATATCTTTAAAAGTAGCGTAAATCTTCCGTCTTTGCTCTGCAGATATCCTTCTTCCGTCAAGAAGCGTAACCTCGCATTCGGTTATACCTTGCTTTTCAAAAAGAAAATCATTGTCATACGGCACCACAACAGTTATAAAGCTTCCGTCATAACTCTGTATATACCCTGTAAGCATCAGCTCACACTCTTTTCCGCAAGAGAATACTTCTTGTAGCTTACTTTTTCGCCATAACGATTCTTACCCGAAACATACTCCGATTTGATATCTATCCCTTTATGTCTAAGGTCCGTTATTCGTGATGCAAGCCTGGTACAACCTAAATCCGTAAAGGCCTGCAATGTAGTAATGCTTCCAAAATCGTTCATATATTTTAAAATTCTATCGCATTGATTCATAAGCTTAACCCTTTCATCAACTCAGTACAAGTGTATACATGAGGAATAAGACCATAAGTAAAACCTTCAGGACTTCCACCCTTGTACAACTCGCACCCTTCGATTAATTCTTTCTTCTTTACCATATTGAGAGAACTGCCTATCTGCCGTCTGAACATCTTCGGCTCAATATTGCACGGAATCCAAACATTTCCGTCATATACCCACTTCAACTGCTCACAGCACAGAGGGCAGCACTCCCATTGTTCACGGTATTTATGAGTAAGCCATACTCGTTTTCTCTCAAAACGCATAATCTTCTTCTCTCTGCTCCCTGAATTCAGGCTTTAAAATGTAATATGGCTTAATCTCTTTAAGTTTCTTCGTTGACCTGCAATAATCACAAGTACCGCACCTTTTCGGCTTCCTGACACCTGATTTGACTTTCATAATCTCAATCAGATTCTTCTTAACATTTTCAAGCTCTCCTATGTACGCCTGCCGGTGATTAAGTCTTATAATTTCCTTGTCGGGCACATCTTGTTTCGATACGCAAAGAAGAAAGAAATCAGGAAGTTTTAATTCACCGTCACAAAGCTTTTTATATGCTTCATCAAATGTGATACCATATTCATTCTGACATTCAATTAAGGAATATATAGCCGCACGGAATAAATATCCGTATGATTCAACAAAGCTTACTCTTTCGCCCTTTACCGGGTCATAGCTTGTCTCCCATATCTTTGCAACCGTTTTGTAGTCAACAATAAACCTTTTGTCGTGAATGTACTTGTCCATTTTCATTCGCCAGGGCACACCAAAGATTGTCCCGGTCATAAATAATTCATTCTGACCGCCCATATCAATAAAACGTTTCATCAACTCTTCATTTTCAACGGTTTCAATCATCTTGTCAGCCTTTTCAAATGGTGCATATTTTCCTGTTACTACGGTCCTTGTAATCTTAGGCTGTGTTTTAGTTGCTTTTTGCACAACCTCTTCTTTTGTCTTAAAGATGTGTTCAAAGTTTTCATCACAAAACTTATCGTGTGCCTCAGGTGATTCAAAATACGAATGAAAGTAATTACCTACTAAAAATGCTTCCTTCGGTTCGTCAGTCCATCTGCCCTGTAATTTTGCCATTGCCTTTGCTTCACATTCTCCAAAGGTCTGATACTGTGAACAACTAAGATAATTTATGTCAGCTTCTCTTGAATAGTAATTATCATCGGTTAAGATAAAGCTCATTAATTATCGCCTTCCTTTTCGGCCTGTTTAATGCCAAGCTCTGCGTTAAGGTCATCAAGTTCTTTGTCCTCGTCAAGAGCAGGCAATTCTTCACTCTCAAAACCGAATGCAACATCAATTTTAACAAAACCGTCATTGATTGCTGTGTAAAGATGTCTCAACTTTGTTATGTCCTCAGCAGAAATCTTGTCAAATTCAGTTTTGCCTACTATTGTGCAGATATGTTCTGTCGTTATTTCGGCCTTCAACTGCTGAAATGCTTTCAATGTATTTTCTCTTACATCTTCAATCGAAGCTCCCTTTAAAACATTTTCTTTTAAGGTAGCTTCGCAAATATCCATTGCTTCATCAAAAATGTAACCGGGAATAACTGCTAAAATACAAGCTCTCTTTCTTCTTGCAGCATCATTGGCAACTCTTTCGTAAATATCTCTGCTGTCCTTTAACTCATAAGTACCTTTTTTAGTATCTCTCAAATGCTTAACAGTAAAAATCTTTTCATCACGATAATTACTTTCCAAATCCCATGCGTAGGTCTTAACTGTACTTTCGCCATTTCTCTGTTCAAGCTCTACCACACCGCTGTCAAAATTCCCCCAATGACGGGCAACAACTTCAGCAAGTCTGATACTCGGCCCCTTAACCTCGGACGTTCCTCTCTGATATGTATACACAGCAGCTTCTGCAAGTGCCACTCTCTTGCACTCGTTTAAAATTCTTTGCCTTGCAAGAGCTTCGTCTCTCGGAAATTGCTTCGCCAAAAATATCTTACCTTTGATTTCGGAGAGCTGTCTGCTTTCCTCTACCATTCCCATCTGATTGTTTGCAGGTGTCTGCATTAAATTAACTTCATTCATAATCTTCTTCCTCCTGATTTTCCTCTATTTCTTCAATATCTCCGTCACCGCAATAAGGGCATGCATCGAACTCTTCATAAGGATGCTCACCGCACTCATAATGCACTTCTCTTACTGCTACCGGACTTAAAAATTCACTTCTGCAATTTAAACATTCGTACATCTTCTTTTGTCCTTTCCAATAAAACTTGACATTTCCGATGACTTATGCTAAAATATATTTGGATTTGGGTCGCCACTTTGGCGGCTCTTTTTATATTTCATAGTCAAGCCATTGTTCAAACTTAGTCTTATACACTTTTCCATATTTTGCATACCTCGCTCTCTTCTTCCTCGTAGACAAACGTATCAACCAAAGTACAATGTGCAAAATACCTTCGCCTATCAATGCAAATAAAAACGAACCTACGAAAAACAACATTGTAAGTATAATCTTATCTGTCATCGTCACTTTTTATCACCTTCTCTGCTTCCTCTTTTGTAAGACAAACATCCTCATTCTTAAGAATCGCAATCTTCACATATCTGTTGTCATACATATCCTTTAATTGTTCCTCAAACGGCTTTTGAATTAAATTATGCATGATACAAGAATACAAAGTCTATATATGAAACATAAGTATTATACTTACAAATTATGTTAAATAAGAAAGAAGTAATAATATGGATAAAATCCCCAAAATCGACATAGATGCATATTTTTTTGCTGATGATGAAACTGTTGAGCACGCACAACAAAAATACGCAGAAGATATGAAAGAATATTGTATGGCACAGATAAAGTCGGAACAAATTCAAAAAGAAAAGAAACTCAACATCAGACATTCCGAAGAAAAGGCTCAGCTTAAAAAAGACATATATAAAAAATGTATCATTATCGCAAGTATTGTTTTAATCGGTGTAACTTTAATAACAGGATTTACCTGTTACAACAAAGGCTATAAAGACAACCAATCTTACGCCAAAGACGGTTCGCCTATAGTCTACGTAACAAAAAGTGGAAGCAAATACCACCTTAAAAGATGTAAATACGCATCCAATGGTATTGAAATATCCCAAACACAGGCAACGGACAGACACTATCTCCCCTGTTCCAAATGTAAACCAAACAAATATCTCAAATAAATAATAACCAATTTGAAAGGAGGTGTAAAATATGGCGAACAGAAGATTAAACGGTGAAGGGACCGTATACAAACGTTCTGATGGCAGATGGGTTGCCAAAGTAATGATAAACGGCAAAATGAAAGAATTTACATCTTCCAAATCAGAAAAAGAAGCCATAAAGAAAATGAAGGTTTATCTGAAGCAGGACAACGATGAAACAATCTCTTCAGATGTGCCTTTCAAAGATTATATTCTTGAATGGTATAGAATAAAAAAAGAACCGAATCTGAAAATTCGCTCCGCTGCAACACTAAAAGGTATCATAGATAATCAAATCGTGCCTGCTTTAGGTGCTTTTCGTCTGCCGCAGCTTTCATCAACCATAATCGAGGACAGACTTTTAAATCCGTTAAAGAAAACTAAATCATATTCCCTTGTTAAAAAGGCGTATGATTATACAAATGCGTGCCTAAAATACGCAGTAGCCGAAAGACATATAACATACAATCCTATGCTTACTGTTGAAAAACCCCGTAAGGTTAATTTTAAAATAAAAAAAATAGATATCCTTACGGATGAAGAACAAGAAAAGCTGTTGAAAGCTATTGATACACAGTACAGCACCGGGTCTTTGGTAGTTAAAAACGGATATGCATTTAAAGTAATTCTTTATTCCGGACTTCGTGAAGGTGAATTGTTTTCTTTGCGTTGGAAAGATTATGACGAGAAAAAACGAACATTAACAGTTGATAGCAACTTCGTATGTGTAAAGGTAGACGGAAAATATAAAATGATTGAGCAGGAAAGCACAAAAACAGACGCAGGAACAAGAATTATTCCTTTAGCCAATTCCTGTATAGATGCATTAAATAAAATCCGTAAAACGTCAAAATTTACGTCTGACAAAGATTTAATAGTATGTAACAAAGATGGTGGTCCTATTATGCCATCAAATTTCAAAAAATCATTAGATGCACTTTGCAAATTCGCAGGTTTAAGACATATTACCCCTCATTCATTAAGACATACATTTGCATCTATGCTTATCCGAAAAGGTGTCGATATAAAAATAGTGTCCGAACTACTCGGCCACTCGTCAATTAAAATTACATATGACACATATGTGCATATAATTAAAGAACAGAAACAACATGCAATATCGCTCTTGGATGAGCTTTAATTTTTGCAAAATTACGCCCCTAATTTTGCACCTGATTTTTTCAAAAATGATATAAATCAACACACTTATTTAATAAAAACAAAATGTTTAACAATTCAAAAAACAAAATAAAAAACCCTTCTAAAGCCTTATTTCAAGCTATAAAAGGGTTTGAACGATTGGAAGAGCCGAATGGTTTAGATGCCACAAATTTATTAGTGATATTCCATCTTCGATGGAATGATATTTTTACTTTGTAAAAGTGCTATTACAAACTCCGTTTGCAGTTATATTATATTTGCCGTTAAACTGTACGAAGCACAATATCACTCGGCTTAGCCGAATATAACTGCGTAGCAATATAACTTGCCGTAGGCAAATATAACTGAAAAAACGACTTGTCGAAACAAGTCGTTTTTTCTGGAGGTGCCACCCAGATTTGAACTGGGGAATAACAGTTTTGCAGACTGTGGCCTTACCACTTGGCAATGGCACCCTATATGACACAAAAGACGCAATTAGCGTCTTTTGTGTATTTATGGAGCGGAAGACGAGATTCGAACTCGCGACGTTCACCTTGGCAAGGTGACGCTCTACCACTGAGCCACTCCCGCATATGGTGCCGCCGGGTGGAATCGAACCACCGACACAGGGATTTTCAGTCCCTTGCTCTACCAACTGAGCTACAGAGGCACATCGTAAAGTAAGTGTGGCGACCCGGAAGAGACTCGAACTCTCGACCTCCTGCGTGACAGGCAGGCGTTCTAACCAACTGAACTACCGGGCCACTGATGGTGGGAACAATAGGGCTCGAACCTATGACCCTCTGCTTGTAAGGCAGATGCTCTCCCAGCTGAGCTATGCTCCCATTTGTTTGCCACTCACCTTAGCGACTTGTATAGTATATCAAAGTTTTTGATAAATGTCAATACCTTTTTTAAAAATTTTTTAAAAAGTTTTTTGGACTTTTTTTATGTTATATGTTATACTATAACTATCAATTTTAAAGGAGACATATAATGGCTTTCGATTCTTCTGTTATAAAATGCTTTGTTAATGAAGCGGAAAATAAAATTATCAATTCACGTATTGATAAGATTCATCAACCTCATAAGGATGAATTAAATATTTCAATGAGATTGAAAAGTGGAAGTATCAAACTATATATAAGTGCAAACCCAAGTTATCCACGTATTTTCTTTACTGACTCAAAATCAGATAACCCACAGTCCCCTCCTATGTTTTGTATGCTGTTGAGAAAACATTTAACCGGAGGTAAAATCATTAGTGTCAATCAACACGAATTTGAGCGAATAATAACTTTCGAAATTGAGACTCACGATGAGTTAATGGATATAATTGTTAAAAAACTTATTGTAGAAATTATGGGAAAATACAGTAATATAATTTTAACAGATAATAACGGAACAATTATAGATTCGATCAAAAGAATTGATGTTTCCACAAGCTCAGTAAGACAGATACTTCCGGGATTAAAATATATAACTCCCCCATCACAAGAAAAACTTAACCCTTTATCTTCTTACAAACAATTAAATATATCAAACAATATTGATATTGAAAAATTTATTATTTCAGAATTTTACGGTGTTAGTAAACTTACTGCATCAGAAATAGCTTATAGATCATTTAGTGATAACGCAAACAATGTTATTAAAACCGTCTTTAATGATGTTGAAAATAACATTTTTCATCCATGTATTATTTACGATAAAAATGGTGCCCCGTTTGATTTCAGTGCAATTGAGATTAAACAATTCAACGATGAATACACAATAGAATATAACCCTTCGATTTCGTATATAATCGAAACTTTTTACAGAAAGAAAGCTTTAAGGCTACGCATATCTCAACAATCTGTCCAATTAACCAAGATTGTCACTAATAATATTACAAGATGTAAAAAGAAACTTGCAATTTTTGAAAAACAGCTAATAGATGCTACCAAAAGAGACATATATATGCAATACGGCGAACTAATCACCGCAAATTGCTACAGAATAGCAGGAAATTGTGAATACATTGATGTAGAAAATTTTTATGATCCTGAATTAAAAATTATAAGAATTCCTTTAGATTGTTCTATATCTCCTGCTAAAAATGCTCAAAAATACTATGCAAAATATAATAAACTTAAAAATGCCGAAGCACAGGCAAAAATATGGATTGAAAAAGTAACAAATGAACTGATATATCTTGAAAGTGTTTTAGATTCTATTAACCGTATGGAAACCTTAAATGATATTAACGAAATTAAAGAGGAGTTAACAGAACAAGGCTATGTCTCAGTTCAAACGAATAAAAAGAAGAACAAAGAAACTAATTTAAAACCTGATTCTTTTAAATATCACGATTATGAAATTTATATCGGAAAAAATAACAAACAAAATGATTTTCTGACTCTTAAAATTGCCCGTAGCAACGACTTATGGTTTCACGTAAAAGATATGCCCGGATCTCATGTAATTGTTTCAAAAAAAATAAATGAAGAAATTCCAGATGAGGTAATTTTGAAAGCGGCAAAACTTGCCTCAATTCATTCAAAAGCTAAAGGTGTTGCTAAGACAGCAGTTGATTATACTCAGATAAAAAATGTAAAAAAACCATCCGGAGCGAAGCCCGGAATGGTAATTTACGAAAATTATAATACTATATATGTTAACCCTTAAAAAATTCAAAATATAAACCAAAATCTACACCTGAAATCACAGTACTCTTATATTTATCATAAAGAGTTTCGATTGCTTTTAACAACGATTGCGACTGTATTCCGTTTTGTACGGAAAGATGTGCTTCCAGAAAAGCGGACATATGGTCGCAAACTCTTATAATTTTACCATCATAAGGGCTGAATTTATCAATATTATACATTTGGTCAATTTCCTCTGATGAAACTATTTCAAGTTTATTATCAATTAAAATTTTGGATTCAAACTCTTCCATCGTGTAGTACTCAAGCTGAGATACCCAATTTGAAGGTATAAGTGGATAAATAATTTCTTTCATGTGAGAGTCTTCGATATTTTTAATTATTTCATCAAGACCTTCTACTCCGCTTTTGACAGGAGATATTATATCTCTTGTAAGTACTTCAGGCAAGTCATGAAATAACCCCCCGAAAAAATTATTTTCACATCGTTTAGAGCATCCATCTATTTCAAGAGTGAACAGATAACTTAAAATAGCAACAACAAGGGTATGACCCATAACTGTTGTTTGTGGTATGCGCGCTGTAGCAGTCCATCTTTGCTGGAATCTAAGCTGACCGATAAGGTTAAGGAATTCAAATATACCGGGATTTTGGTATATTGCTTTTTTCCCTTCAAACCATTCACAACGCGAAAGACTCGAATCTACTTCATTTTTAGTTTTTTCAATATTATACATCCCTATATTCATTGGATAAATAATATCAAATTCCCATTTTGTTGCAAGATAATGCGCAAACTTAATGATATTTTTTTCAGTTTTGCTATAATCTTTATCGAAATAATATTTATGAAATTTTTCAGCAAAATTACCTTTGATATCTTTGATTGAAGGTTCAAGTTCTTTTTCTACCCATAAATTAATCCCATCTCCCATACTGTCAATCAACTTATAATAAATGGGTGGTTTTATATCGGTCAGTATAATTCTATGTAAAAATTCAAAAACAATCCCATCAATCAACTTTCCGTAATCAATCTCACCACCGCAGTCTTCCTGACATTTTGCCAATGCAAAAGCATAGAAAGTTTTATGTGCTTGTTTGTCGATTTCAGTGAATCCCGTAAATGGTCTGATATGGTCATTCCAACGCTGGATAACTGTTGATTTATGAATAAGAGAAATTAAAGATGGTTTAATCATATACTCACCTCTCCAAATAGTAATTACTTAGATATTTTATTAAAGTATAACATAAATAATGATTTTTTTCAATAATAATTGAAAATCATTATAAAATATGTTAATATTAAAATGGTGATATTAATGTTAACATTAAAGCAAGAAAAAATTTTGAACATCATAAAGGAATATATATCTATTAACGGCATCAGTCCGTCAATACGTGAATTATGTAAAATTTCAGGATTAAGTTCTACTTCTTCAGTGCACGGTCATCTCAAAAAATTAAGTGAAAAAGGCTATATTTCATATTTAAGTGATAAAAAAAGAAGTATTAAATTAAATGAAGTATCATCCTATGTCAATATTCCTGTTATAGGTGTAATTTCGGCCGGAACACCAATATTAGCTTCTGAAAATATAGAAACTTATATTCCTGTCAAACATGATTTAACAAAAGGAAGAAAAATTTTCGCTTTAAGAGTTAAAGGTGATTCTATGATAAATGCTGGTATTTATGACAAAGATGTTGTCATCATAGTTCAACAGTCTTCCGTTGAAAATGGAGAAATTGCCGCTATTCTCGTTGATGATAGTGCTACTGTAAAACGTTTTTATCGAGACGGTAAAGGATACCGTCTACAACCTGAAAACGATAATTATGAACCAATTTATTGTAACGAGGTCACCATTTTAGGAAAAGTAATAGGATTGTACAGAGAATTTTAATCATAAGTAAAAGTAAAACAAATAACATCCAAAGTCACTAAGATTATATTATGTTTTGACAATCCAAAGTACACTAAAATCCCTTTACTGAACTAACATCTTTTTCTTACCGCCCATTAGCAGGGCGTTTTTAATTGGATAAAAAACTGCAAACATAAAATGTTTGCAGTCACAGAATTATATTAACTTATTAAAAGTATCAATCACGCGATATACATCTTCATTTGTAAGCAATGTGTGAATTGGCAATGATATTTCATTTTCAAATTGTTTGTATGCGTTAGGATAATTTTTAATGTCAAAACCTAATTGTTTATATGCAGTCATCATCGGTAATGGTTTATAATGAACAAGAGTAGCTATTTGGTTTTCTGCCATTTTCATAAATACGGCATCGCGCTCAATAGCATTTTTTCCATTCATTCGAACCAAATATAAATGCATACTTGATTCAAAGGTATCACAAATATGAGTAATTGGTACACAAGGCAACCCTTTAAGACCATCGTTATATATTTCAACAATTTCACGTCTTCTTTTCAAAAGAACGGGATAACGTTTAAGTTGAACTGAACCAATTGCTGCTGCAATATCAGTCATATTACACTTATAACCCGTACATTTAATATCAAATTCCCAACCGCCTAATTTTGCTTTTGCTAATGCATCTTTGTTCTGACCGTGAAGTGAAAGAAGCATAAACTCCTTATAAAGTTCGTGATCTGAAATACCCGGCTTTGTCATCCACGTAACAGCACCGCCTTCTGCGGTAGTAACATTTTTTATTGCATGGAATGAAAATGATGTAAAGTCGGCTGCCTGGCCACTTTTCATTCCGTCACGAACAGCACCAATGGAGTGGGCAGCGTCAGCAACGATTGCAACTCTGCCAATAGATTTCTGTAAATCATTAGCAGGACTAAACAATGATTTTTTGCTATCAAGAATATTCTTTAAACGAATATAGTCGCACATAACACCTGCAATATCGACAGGAATAACAGCTTTTGTATTCGGAGTAATAGCTCTTTCAACAGCATCATAATCGATTTCATAACTGTCAACTCCTGTATCGACCATAATAATTTTTGCACCTACATGCTCGATAACAGAAGCGGAAGCGGTGTATGTATACGCGGTTGTGATAACTTCATCACCGGGACCAATACCTAAAACTCTTAAAGAAAGTTCAAGACCGGCAGTTGCAGAATTAAGACAAACACTTTTATCAGTACCACAAAAAGCAGAAATTTCTGTTTCAAATCGTTTTGTTACCGGACCTGTTGTTATCCAGCCTGATTTTAAAACGTCAACTACTGCGTTGATTTCTTCATTGGTAATATCCGGAGGGGACAAACTAATTGGTTTATTATTCATTATCAATCACCTCATATTCAATAGGATTAATATATCCGTCTTTTAATTTTATCATACCTTTTTCTATATCAAAATCAGCAGACCATATAACTATCTTTTTAACACCATCGATATAAAAGGCACCGGGATAAGGATGTGTAACTGCACGTATCAACTTATCTGCTTCATCAATGGTCATATCAGAAGTAATTTTGCCATCTTCTGGTTTTCTTCCTGGCCATTCTGTTGCGATTTCATTGTTTTGCTTTACTAACTCGACATCACCGTTAATAATATCATTCCAATGTTTTTTTATTAACTGAACATGCATCTCATTAACTTTGTCATATAAAACTGTAGCATTAGTATTTTTCTCGATAGGTATTATTCCCTGACCGATAATATCACCGGTGTCAACACCTTCATCAAGCTTAAATAAAGTAACCCCTGTTTCATTCAATCCCTTTAGTATTGCCCAGGGAATAGAAGCTCGACCTCGTCCTTTAGGCAATAATGTAGGATGCATACCAATACAACCGAAAGTCGGTGTGTCTAAGAGTTCTTTATGAGCAATCTGTGACCACCCGATTATAAATAACCAATCAATATCGTGAAGTTTTAAAGTTTTAATAACTTCAGAATCATTTATATTGTTAATTTTCAAAAGAGGAACGTTATATTTTTCTGAAATGTCATCCAAATAAATTCGACCGGATTTATCTTTATTTTTTTCATCATTAAGAGTAATAAGTAAATCAAATTTGCCGCCGCTTTCGTATATAGCTTCTATACAGCTACGACCTAATTTGACACATGTGGCAAACGCGACTTTAGACAATTTAATACACTCCTTTAAAAATTTCTTCTGAATACGCTTTGAAATGCTTCTGCGTAATTAAGGTTTGCCTGTGAGCCTCTTACAGCTGCAAGTCCTTCTAATGATTCATTACTTCTTGGGTGTGGATAATCACGCATAACATCACGATATGCTGATAAAGCCTGAATCTTTCTTTCAAGACCATCTTTACCTATTTCAAAATATGAATTGGGATTAAACTTATTAAACCCTTCGTTTACGCTCCAATCTGTGGCAGAAAGAACTTCCATAAACATAAATTCTTTTAGTGGAGAAACATCATTTCTACGCTGAAACAACCTGATCGCAGCCTGACATGCTAAAGAAGTGTGATAGTGGTCGTTGTTTGTATCACCGGGATGATGTGTTATGACAATATCAGCTTCTGATTTAATAATAGCTTTTTCGATAAACTGAACAAGTTCAAGATGAGGAACAGTATTAAATTTAATATTCGGAAACTCACCTTCTATGTAATCATTGATTCCCAATATTGACATACTATCATTTATGTCACTTTTAAGTTCTTCATCGCCCGGACGCAAAGCTCTTGCATTAACAGTCCCCGACATTATGCATACCGAAACATTATCTCCGCGTTCAGAGAGCTTAAACATAGTTCCGCCTGCACCTAAAACCTCGTCATCTGGATGTGCTACAACAAATAAATAATTCATATATATATCCCCTATTTTTTATATACAACTTCATTATAACATACTTTAGTAAGTGATTCGACAACAGCATTCGCACCAACAACTGCACCACAATCAATCTGTGAAAATTCACCAATACAGCAATTATGATTAATAATAGCACCTGCACATATTAAACAACCTTCATTTATCAAAGCTTCAGTATTTACAACAGCTTTAGGTTCAACTATGCATCCATTCTTTATAATAGCAGATGGAGAAACATAACTTTCGGGCGACAATAGTTTAACCATATTAAAACCTGCATTTGAAAGTTTTGAAAATAACTCTTTACGTACTGAAGGATTACCGATAGCCACAAAAGCATCACTATATCTACCTGCAAACAAATTATAATCATTAAATTTACCGATAGCTTCAGGATTTTTATCATCAAGAAAATCAATATTTGAATATTTGTTTAATGATAAAGCAACCTCTCGAGCAACATAACCGTAATTTCCGGCACCAAGAATCAATAATTTACTCATAATAACTCCCTGTTATAACACTATTCAAGCTCAGAAGACCAAATCTTTTTGGCCATTTCTATATTGTTCAAAGCTTGATTCATTTTTTCAGTATCATTATTTTCTTTTGCTTCTTCATATTCTGCTATCGCTTGTTCAAGCATAAATACTGCTATTTGTTCAACATCGTATTGAGCTTTATCGTTTTCATCAGCATTTGAAACTTTTTCCTGAATTTCAGTCTTTGTTTCTGCGACATCATTTTTAAGTTCAGATAAATCATCATCATTTTCTATAGATGTCACAACATCATCTACAAGATTATTAAATTTTTCAGTTTCAGCATCTACAGTTACAGAACTATTATTTTCAGTTGAATTAGTATTCTTATCTTTAGAATTACAAGCTGAAAATGAAAGTGCAATAATTAAACATAAAATTATACATAGTAACTTTTTCATAATACCAACCATCCCCTCATTTTAATTTTTAAGGCTATGAATAGGAGCTGGAATTCTTCCTCCTCTTTTGACAAAAATGTCACTTTTATTTTCATTTACCTTCATAACAGGTGCATAACCTAAAAGTCCGCCAAATTCAACAAAATCTCCTTCTTTGGTACCGGGAGCAGGAATAAGTCTCACAGCGGTTGTTTTCTGATTAATCATACCAATGGCAGCTTCATCAGCTATTATAGCAGAAATGGTTTCTGCTGATGTATTACCCGGAATTGCAATCATATCAAGTCCTACTGAACATACACAAGTCATAGCTTCCAACTTATCCAGTGATAATGCTCCGCACTTAGCAGCATTAATCATACCTGCATCTTCGCTCACAGGAATAAATGCACCTGACAAACCGCCGACCGAAGATGAAGCCATTACGCCACCTTTTTTGACAGCATCATTAAGAAGAGCGAGTGCTGCAGTAGTACCATGTGTACCACATTTTTCGAGTCCCATTTCCTCTAATATATATGCAACACTATCTCCTACTTCAGGTGTAGGCGCTAATGATAAGTCAACTATTCCAAAGGGAACTCCTAAACGACTTGATGCTTCATTTGCTACAAGCTGTCCCATTCTTGTGATTTTAAATGCGGTCTTCTTTATAGCCTCTGCAATTTCCATAAAGTCACCATCTTTATGTTTTTCAAGTTCATGCTTTACAACACCCGGTCCACTAACACCTACATTAATCACACATTCAGGTTCAGATACACCATGAAATGCTCCTGCCATAAAAGGATTATCTTCTACAGCGTTGCAAAAAGCTACAAATTTTGCACAACCAATTGCACCATTTTCCTTTGTAAGTTCTGCAGTTTTCTTTATGAGTTTACCAACTTCATAAACAGCATCCATATTAATTCCGGCTTTTGTACTGCCAACATTAACTGACGAACACACTCTTGTGGTTTCTTTGAGTGCATATGGAATAGATTCAAGAAAAATTTTATCTTTTTCTGTAAAACCTTTTTGTACTAACGCCGAATATCCGCCAATAAAGTTGACACCTGTTTTTAAAGCGGCCTTTTCAAGCGCTTTTGCATATTCAACAAAATCTTCTTTTTTATTAGCGGGTGAAAGCATTGAAACAGGAGTTACAGATATTCTTTTGTTAATTATCGGAATACCAAATTCTTTACTGATGGCTTCACCTGTTTCAACTAACCTTTCGGCTTTAGAAGTTACTTTTTCATATATTCTTCTGCTAGTTTCCTCAACACTTTCGGATGAACAATCCAGAAGTGAAATTCCCATTGTAATAGTTCTTATATCAAGATTCTCTTGTTGAATCATTTTTATAGTAGCTAAAATTTCACTTGTTTTAATCATAAGTCACCTCTTAAATACGATGCATGGATTTATAAATTTCTTCACGCGTAACAATAACCTGGACACCCAGTTCTTTTCCTTTTTTTACCAACTTATCATTTATCGTAGAAAAGTCAGATTCAGATTCATTCATTTCAATTATCATAACCATAGTGAACATTCCACTCATAATTGTTTGATTAATATCAATAATATTCACATTATCATTGGCAAGAACGGAACTTATTCCCGCTATAATTCCAACACTGTCATTACCTATTACTGTTAATACTGCTTTCATTTTATACCTCCGAAATTTATTTAATTCTATGTTTAAGTACCTGATACATAAAAATGCCGGCACTTACTGATGCATTTAATGATTCAATTTTCCCCACCATAGGTATGTTAACTAAAAAATCACATTCTTCTTTTACCAGTCTGCTTATGCCTTTACCTTCATTTCCTATAACAATTCCAACCGCACCACTCAAATCAGCATCAAATATATCCTTATCCCCGTTCATATCTGCTCCGGTAAACCAAACACCTTTTTCTTTTAATTCCTGCATTGTTCGAACAATGTTTGTTACCTTTGCAACCGGAGTATAAAAACATGCACCCGCCGATGTTTTCATAACAGTTGGTGTTATATGTGCACTTCTGTGTTTAGAAATAATAACGCCATGAACCCCGGATGCATTAGCTGTTCTAAGTATGGATCCGAGATTATGCGGATCTTCTATCTCATCTAAAACAACTACAAATAATGGCTCATTTTTATTTTCAGCAATCTTCACGATATCATTAACACTTACATAATCAACAGGAGGTGCCAGAGCAATTACTCCTTGGTGTGATTTTGTTTCACTCATATCATCGAGTTTTTTGCGTTCAACCTCAACAACAGGTATTCGTTTTTCCTTCGCAATTGCTTTAATTTTGATTACCGAACCTTGAATATCGCCTTTTGACAGATAAATTTTATCAATGTTTTTACCACTTTTTAATGCTTCTAAAACCGGATTTCTACCTTCTATTCTGAAATTATCTTCCATTTCTTTTTTCCTTTCGCAAGTCGATAATTACTTCAAATGCATTTAATAAAACAGGTATCAAAACGAACAAAATTACATATTTGAGACCTTCAAAAGATATACTTTGACAATTTACCATATTTGAAACAAAAGGTAAATTTATTAATATAACAAATATAATTGAAATAATCATAGCTATAATGTTTTTCAAATACGCTGCCGGCGTAGCTAAAATGACTACAGAATCATAGAATGACGGAACCAAAATGAAAAACATAATTAACATCATTCTTCCGGCATTGACAGATATTGCATCAAATTTTGCCAAAGGTGCATTGACACCAAACCTTCCGGCTAAAAACAAACCAATAGCACATATTGATATAATAAAAATATTTATTATCATAGTTATGCATTTTTTCTTAGTTATAACGGAATCTTTCACAGAAATAACCGATAAGAGTTCGAACACACACCCAATTAAAACCAATGCATACGGATGCATAATATTATTCGGTATTACTACACTCGATAATAAATAAGTTATTATCAAAGCTAAGCAAAAAATATTATAGTTATGTTCTATAGCTGAAGATCTGTTCACAACGTTATTTGCGTTATCAACTACTTCATTAAAGGAGAAGTTTCCTGCTTTTGTACGACAGGCACTGCCATTAAAGATTATATTATTTTCTTCTAAAAAAGCAATATGTTTATCACCGTCAATATCATTAAATATAATTGCTTCATCATCTGTTACAATATAATCAGTAAGTCCATTTGCATTAAAAATATCTTTAACAGCAGATACAGTTGATTTTTTACAATGAATTTCAACAGTATAGTTTGTATTTGTAATCTCATTACATATAGAAGATGCTTTATTGCTTGGTTCAACACCAAATTCAACAGCACCAACAAGTATCAAATCTTTTATAGTATCGATTTCCGGAATTTCGTCAAAATCACCAAAAGCAAAGTATATTGTTTTAGGTTTAATTGATTCGGAAACTGAAAATAACTCTTCCAATTCGTGCTTATCATCGGAGAAACTTTTAATAGAATTTTTATCTGCATATTCAGTACACAATTCTTTAATCTTATCGGCTGTACCGGAAGCGATAAATCTAACACCGTTCTTGTTATTCAAAACAGCATAAGTAATTCCGTTTTTACAAACAGGTTTAGTTTTATAATCATATTCACCTTTTACGTCATCAGAAAAAACTTTATAATCATTTCTATCAGAGTATAATATTGCAGAAAATTCCTTGATAATATTTACTATACTGTCATTTTTTTCGCAAGGAGAAAATTCAGAATAAGTGGTTTTAACACACTTAACAGCATCTAAACTACTAATTAAACACTCATCGTTCAATAATAATGTATTACATTTCGAAAATTCTTCACAAGATTTATAACCATTAGAAAAAATATTACTTTTATTGTTAACAACATAAGAAACTATCTTTGAATAATTTTGGGGTTTTGGTAATAGCAACAATGATAATGCAAGCGAAATGGCAACTGAATATACTATCCCACGACCACTGATAAAATTGTAAATGAACATCAAAACAAACAAAATGACGAAAGGTAAATATGACAATATAGAATTACGAACATCGTCAAGACTATTGTGTTGAAAATCATATCTTGAACAAATTAAAAATTGACTAACAAATAAAATCAATATAGCGATTAAGTCAATAATCATCGACCCAATCCCTGAAACAATACAAGAGAGAATTGCAACAATTAACATTGCTGCAATTCTTATCATTGGTATATTTTTAAAACTGAATTTAAAATTCACAGTAGGAATGTTTTTAAACACAGTAACACATCTTTCCTTTAGTATATTACTCTGATAACAGAAAGAATTTCTGCACCTGCTTTAATTAACGAAGACTTCATTTCTGAAAATACAGCTTCATTGATTTCTTTTGTAACAAAAGCCTTATAATCTGAATCATTGCATTTACAGAAAGAAACATCTCCTATTATATCGTTAATAATATCATCAGAAATGTTATTAACTCTGACAAAGAATTTTGAGTCGGTATCATTAATATCAATCATAAAATCTGTATTATCAGAATGAGTCCATGTATAATTATGTTTGTCGTTTTTTACAATATCAAGAATATCTGCAACAACAGCACTTGCAGTAGGAAGCTTACCGGCACCACGACCGATAAATGTAACTTCTTCAGTTTCTGACCCTGTTACCATTACCCCGTTATATACACCTCTTACATTTGCTAACACATGATCTTTAGGTATAATAACAGGAGAAACACGCGCAAAAACTTTATCATCACATATTTTTCCATATCCTAAAAGTTTTACAACACAATTCATTTCTTCAATAACAGAAACATCGTCTATTGTAATATTTCTGATACCCTCGGTAAATATCTTACTACAATCGAGTTGTTTGCCATACGCAATTGACATAAGAATAGATATCTTTCTGCAAGCATCAATACCATCAACATCAGCCGAAGGATTTCTTTCAGCGTAACCTTTTTTCTGAGCACTTTTAAGTGCTTCATCAAATGCTACATTCTCTACAAACATCTTGTTTAGAATATAGTTAGTAGTACCGTTAAGAATGCCACAAATTTCATATACATCGTTGGCAGCAAGACACAAACCTAATGGTCTTAATACAGGTATTCCACCACCTACACTCGCCTCAAACATATAATGTGCGCCGTTCTTTTCAGCAATATCCATAAGTTCTGCGCCATGAAGAGCTACAAGCTCTTTGTTGGAAGAAACTACACTTTTCCCTTTTTCAAGTGCTTTTTTGGTGAAAGTATATGAAGGTTCCACTCCGCCAATTACTTCTGCAATTACTTTAATTTCATCATCATTAAGAATTTCATCGTAATTATCAGTAAATAAATGAGCATATTCGTGGTCGCTGAAATCTCGTATATCGAGGATTTTTTTTACTTCTACATCACAGTTAGTTTTTTTGTTGATTGAATTTTGGTTTTTAGTGAGAATTTCCAGAACACCTGAACCAACGACACCAAAACCAAGTATAGCAATTTTTGTCATAATTACCCCCAGATTTATGTAATTGGTATAATTATATAACTTTTTAAGTTAAAATGCAAGTGATTTTAAGTATTTTGTGCAAACTCATCAACAAGCTTCACATTTTCAACTCCGAGCAGTTCCTCAAGCTCATCAATTAGCCATGCTTCCGGATTAATCCATAAATCACAATTTGCCTTTTTTAATTCCTTAGTTTCTTCGTAATATAATAAAACAGGAACAAACCCTTTGCTGAATTTAATTTTTTCGAGAATATCAGAATACAGGTGCTCTTTTCCCTTCTTTATTCTCAAAAATAATTTTTTCATAGATTTTGAAGATTCAAGCGGTTGAATTGAATTAACAATTATTGATGATGGTTTATCCTCACGCACAGAAACAGTACCTTCTATAAGCACAGGAACATCATTCATTATATGTTTCTGTCTGTTTATATAAATTTTAGGAAAAATTACACACTCACACGAACCATATAAATCTTCAATAGTTATAAATGCCATAACATCATTATTTCTTGTAAAAGTCTCTTTTTTGCTCTTAACGAGACCAGCAATAACGACTTTATCACCATCTTGATAATTAATAACTTTGTCGCCATCCAAATACCCATTTTTAAGCTTTAATGTATCCGAAGTAACTTTACCATCCAGGTATTTTCTAAATTTATCAAGAGGATGTCCGGACACGTAAACACCTAATACAGATTTTTCTATACTAAGTTTTTGAAATAATTTAAGTTCAGGAATGTCAGGCACATCAACTGTCATTATATTCTCTTGTTCCTGATCGGAATAACCCAAAAAACTAATTTGTCCATCTACCGTATAACGATCCTGTAAAACAGCAGATTCATAAGTTTTATTAAGCATCATTAAAAGCTGAGAACGATACAATCCCAAGCAATCTAAAGCACCACATTTTATTAAACTTTCAATCGCTTTTTTATTACAGCTATTAAATTTTACCATACGCAGACAAAAATCCATATAATCTTTAAAAGCACCATTGTCATCACGTTCTCTGATTAAATCATTAACAAAATTTCTTCCTACATTTTTAACAGCAAGCAGTCCAAATCTTATAACATTTCCTTTATGAACAGTGAAAGATAAATTACTTTCATTGATGTCCGGAGGTGATATTTTAATACCTAACTGTTTGCATAATTCAACATATTCATTAATTTTATCAGTATTTTCAAGAAAACTTGACATTAAAGCCGCCATAAAAGCAGCAGGATAATGACATTTCAAATAAGCTGTACGGTAAGCTACAACCGCATATGCAGCAGCGTGTGATTTATTGAATGCATATCTTGCGAAAGTCATAATCTGATTAATAATTTTTTCCGCTATTTCTTTATCAATACCTTTTCTTATAGCACCTTCAACGACTATATTACCATTTGGGTCAGTTTTTCCATACAGAAACTCATTTTTAGCCTCTTCCATTGCCTCTGCTTTCTTTTTAGACATAGCTCGTCTTACCTGATCTGCTCCCCCCATAGAAAAGCCTCCAAGTTCACGAACGATTTGCATAACCTGTTCCTGATAAACAATACATCCGTAAGTAACCTTAAGAATAGGTTCAAGCAAAGGATGAAGATAAGTAACATTGTTAATATTATTTTTGTTTTTAATATAGTCCGGAATAGAATCCATAGGCCCCGGTCTGTACAATGAAATACCCGCAATGATATCTTCTAAAGTATTTGGTTTTAACTCTTTCATAAACTGGCGCATACCGGGACTTTCAAGTTGAAAAACACCTTCGGTATTTCCTTCGCCAATCATTTTATAAACTGCATTATCGTTAAAATCAATGTTATCTATATCTATATTAACACCAGATAATTCAACTGCATTTTTGATAACAGTAAGAGTTCTTAAACCAAGAAAATCCATTTTAAGTAACCCGAGTTCTTCGAGAGTAGTCATTACGTACTGCGTTGAAATCAAGTCACCATTCCGATATAACGGAACATATGTATCAACGGGATTTTTGGTTATAACGACGCCTGCCGCATGAGTGGATGCATGACGAGGCATACCTTCTATTGCTATTGCAGTGTCGAGTAATTTTTTTATTTGCGGATCAGAATTATATCGCTCTTTTAGTTTTGGATTTTGTGCCAACGCTTCGGTTAAAGTAATCTTTAGTTCATTTGGAACCATTTTCGCTATTTCATCAGTTATCCCATATGGAATATCTAAAGCTCTTCCAACATCACGAACCGCCATTTTAGCTGCCATTGTTCCAAATGTTATGATTTGCGCAACATGATCTTCGCCATACTTTTCAGCTACATAATCAAGAACCTCTCCTCTTCTTTCGTAGCAAAAATCCATATCAATATCCGGCATACTAATACGTTCCGAATTTAAAAATCTTTCGAAAATCAAAGAATATTTTATAGGGTCAATATCAGTAATGTATAAACAATAAGAAACAATACTACCTGCAGCAGACCCTCTTCCGGGACCTACAGGTATACTTTTCTCTCTTGCAAAACGAATTACATCCCAAACTATAAGAAAATAATCAACAAATCCCATTTTGTTAATTACACCAAGCTCATACTCAAGTCTATTATTGATTTCATCGGTTATATCAAAATACCTTTTTTTCAATCCGGTATAACATAATTCTTTTAAATATGAATAAGAATCCTTATTATCCGGTAGTTTAAATTCAGGTAAAAATCTATTATCAAAGTTAAATTCTACATTACATTTTTCTGCGATTTTTTCTGTGTTCTCGATAGCTTCCGGCACAGCACCAAAGATTAACTTCATCTCGTCTTCGCTTTTCAGGTAAAATTCTTCTCCTTCCATTTTCATACGGTCAGAATCTTCGTAACATTTACCTGTCTGAATACAAGTAAGCACATCCTGGTAAAAAGCATCAGTTTTATTGACATAATGCACATCATTAGTGGCAACTACACCAAGATACAGTTCTTTTGCCATTTTAAGAAGATTACTGTTTACCAAAGCCTGTTCGTGAATACCATGATTTTGTAATTCCAAATAAAAATTATCTCTTCCAAAAATGTTTATGTAATCCATAGCTCGCTTAACAGCTTCGTCGTAATCATTCGCACATATCAAACGAGGGATTTCACCTGCAAGGCAGGCGGAAAGTGCAATTAATCCTTCAGAATATTCTTTCAGCAAATCCAGATCAACTCTGGGTTTATAATAAAACCCATCGACATATCCGATTGAAACAAGCTTAATTAAATTTTTGTATCCGGTTTCGTTTTTAGCCAACAGAATAAGATGTGAATATCTGTCGTCAGAATTTGAGCTGCTCTTATCAAGATGATTCTGTGGTGCAATGTATACCTCACATCCGATGATAGGCTTAATCCCTTGTTTTTTGGCATATTTATAAAAATCTATTACACCAAACATACAACCGTGATCAGTAATAGCTATAGATTTCTGACCGAGTTCTTTTGCACGGTCTATTAAGTTTTTAATACGGCAAGCTCCATCGAGCAGGCTATATTCTGTATGCACATGCAAATGAACAAAAGACATAATTTATTCCTTCTCTTTTATAGATTCAGCTATTTCAACGAGTTTCTTCAGCCGGTGGTTAATGCCTGAACGGCTTATCGGTTCAGTCATTTCATTGCTTAATTCTGAAAGTGATATATCAGGAAATTCAATTCTTAAATATGCAATTTCTTTTAAACCGCTTTCCAATGTATCAAGACCTATTGTACGTGCTATTTTTTCAATGGCTTCAATATGAATTTCGGACGCCTTACGAGTTCTGTTTTTATTTGCTGTATCGCAATTTATAGCACGATTCATATTATTTGTTAAATCCTTCCATATCCTGGTATTCTGATATTCAAGCATAGACTTCGTAGCTCCGATGTTTCCTAAAAAATCCGAAATACCTTCAGAATCTTTAAAATACATAAGAAACCTATTGTTTCTTGACAAAAATTTAGGCTTCAAATATAATTCTTTCATTAAATTTTCTGTATCTTTATATAATCTCCTGTGATTAGTAGACATTTCTAAATGATATTGCTTATCAGGATTAATTATTGATCCGCTTATTAAAAAAGCGCCCCTTAAAAATGCTTGCTTACAACATTGTTTCTCAATAAATTTTTCTTCTACAGAGAATAAAACATAATTTTTAAGATTTCGGGAACATTTAATTAAACTGTATCTGTCAAGCAAATCTGATAAATTATCTTCATCAGCAATTTGTACTGTATGCATTACCTTTCCATTAAATTCTGTTTTATACAATGATCCGGTTCTGCGTGTTATAAGTCTTGATAAGGAAAAAACGCGTTTAGCAACAGATATGTTTTCTACACGTATATTCAGACAGTTGTTTTTAAGATACGACCCATAACAAATTACCCCCAAAAGCTCAGCTGCAGCACAGCAATTATCTTTCAGAGGCAGTTTACACAATTCAGCTTTTATAGTTGAGGTGTAAGATTTCATAATTACTTAAGACCATCCTTATAAATATCACGATGATTTTTTATTACTCTATGTCCATTATCTTTTAATGTAGTAAAAAGCTTTTCTGTCATTGTAACAGAACGGTGCATTCCTCCTGTGCATCCAATAGCAATAACAAGTTGAGTTTTACCTTCTTCAGCATAAAAAGGTATTAAAAACTCAAGCATTTCATGTACTTTATCAAGAAATATGTTAGTTTGCTCCCAACGACATACATAATTTTGAACATCAGAATCAAGACCTGTCAAATTCTTAAGTTCATCAATATAAAACGGATTAGGCAGAAAACGAACATCAAAAACTAAATCTGCATCAGCAGGTATTCCATATTTGAAGCCAAACGATGTTACTTCTATTATAAGGCCACTGTGTTTATTACCGTCAACGAAAATGTTAACAAGCTCGTCTTTAAGCTGTGAGTTTGTAAGTTTTGACGTATCAATAATATTGTCGGCACGTTCACGTAATTTGGATAAAAGAATTCTTTCTTTGTTAATACCATCAATAATTTTACCGTCAGGTGACAAAGGATGCATTCTTCTTGTTTCTTTGTAACGCTTGATAATGGTTGAGTCACTTGCTTCAAGAAACAAAACTTCATAATCAAAATTAAGCTGACTTAGAATATCGTTAACTTCACTGAACATTTCTCGTCCACGAATATCAACAACTAAAGCAGCTTTATCAATATTTCCCTGACTTGCAATACATATTTCTGCAAATTTAGGTATGAGAACAGGAGGTAAATTATCGACACAATAAAAACCCAATTCTTCCATACACTTAACTGTCTGTGACTTACCTGCTCCGGAAATACCGGTTATTATAACAAAACGCATAATTTAACCTCCTTTATAATTATTTTGCATCTTCCCAATTGAATTTTGTCAAATCTCCGCTTGTAGTAAGAAGTGGATACTCCCACTGTCTTAATACTTCATAAACTGCAACAGCAACAGCATTTGAAAGATTGAGGCATCTTATACCGGTCTGCATCGGCATTCTGACACAATGATCCTTATGTTCAAAAAGAATCTGTTCATTTATGCCTGCATCCTCTCTTCCGAAAATCAGAAAAGCATTATCTTCATAAGTTGCATCTGAGTGAATCGTTTTTCCTTTGCTGGTAAAAAAGTAAAAATTTCCACCGGAATTTCTTTCAAAAAATTCATCAATGCTGCTGTAAGACGTTATATCCATAAATTTCCAATAATCAAGCCCCGCACGTTTTAATTTAGCATCATTCATTACAAAGCCCATTGGTCCGACAAGATGTAATCTTGTATTTGTAGCAGCACAGGTTCTTACAATATTGCCGGTGTTTTGCGGAATTTGAGGTTCAAAAAGAACAACGTTTAAAACTGCCATTATTCAGCATCTTCTTCCCAGTTGTGATATACATTCTGCACATCATCGTTATCGTCGAGCATATCAATAAGTTTATTCATATTCTTAATATCTTCTTCACTTGAAAGCTGAACATAAGTCTGAGGAACCTTTTCAACCTGAGCAGAGCCGAATTTATAACCTTTAGACTCTAATGCGTCGCAAACCACAGAAAAATCATCAGGTTCGGTATATACTTCAAAATAGCCATCTCCGGGTACAAAATCAGCAGCACCTGCGTCCAGGGAGTCCATCATCACAGTTTCTTCGTCAAGCTCCTTATCTTCGTCATCAATAATAATAACACCCTTTGTGTCGAACATAAAGCTAACACATCCGATTTGACCGAGATTACCGCCAAATTTATCGAAATAATGACGCATTTCAGATGCGGTTCTGTTACGGTTATCGGTAAGTGTCTCAACTATAACAGCAACACCTGACGGACCGTATCCTTCATAAATAATTTCTTCATAATTTGTTGTATCGCCTTCACCGGCAGCTTTTTTAATACTTCTTTCGATATTATCATTGGGAACATTTAAAGATTTAGCTTTTGCAATTACATCTTTAAGCTTTGAATTGCTGTCCGGATCGGGTCCGCCCATTTTAACAGCAACCGCGATTTCTCTTCCCATCTTTGTAAATATTTTAGCACGGGCAGCATCGCCTTTTTCTTTTTTATGTTTTATATTCGCCCACTTAGAATGTCCTGACATATAATCTCTCCTTAAAAATAAATATATAGTATATTTTAACACAATTATATACTCAAATCAAGGTGTATTTTCAAAAAAAGTGCTAACTATTTGTCAAATCAGTCAAAAAATTTAGTAAAAAAGTCAAACAGATTGACAAACTATAGGGTAAATGATAAAATGAATGTATAAAAATTCTTATGAGGTGTTAATATGAGTAAACTTACATTAGTTGCTATGGCAGCAGGTATGGGAAGCCGCTTTGGTGGACTTAAACAGGTGCAAAGTGTTGGCCCCGGTGGCGAAATAATACTTGATTATTCTGTTTATGATGCCAAAAACGCCGGTTTTGATAAAGTTGTTTTTATAATAAAAAAAGAAATTGAACATGAATTCCGCGAGGTTATTTCAAAACGAATCGAAAAAATGATAGATGTTGAATACGCATTTCAGGAAATTGACGCTTTACCTGATGGTTTTAAGGCGCCTGAAGAGAGAACAAAACCTTGGGGAACAGGTCACGCTGTATTGTGTGCCAAAAATGTAATCAACTCCCCTTTTGTTGTAATCAATGCTGACGATTATTACGGTAAAGGTGCATTCGATGTTATAGGTAAACATATGGTATCAACAGATTATACTGCATCAATGGTTGGATTCCGTTTAAATAATACTTTATCAGAAAATGGAACTGTTTCAAGAGGTGTTTGTACCGTTGATGAAAACGGATATTTAAAAAGCATTGACGAAAAAACTAAAATACGTGACTGCAAATTTACAGAAGATGAAATAACATGGTTTCCATTGGACAAAGACACTATTGTTTCAATGAATATGTGGGGATTTAACAGAGGAATTTTTGAATATCTTGAAAATGATTTTAAAGCTTTTCTTAAAGAAAACGTTAATGTTCCGAAAAAAGAATTCTACCTTCCGTCTGTTGTTGATGAATTAATCAAAAAACACGATGCGAAAGTTCCTGTTTTAACAACAGATGAAAAATGGTACGGAATTACATATAAAGAAGATCTGCAATTAATTCAGAATGCTCTTAAAAGCAGAAAATTATAAGGAGATATAAAAAATGGTAAATGTAAACAAAATATTAGAAAAATACGGCATGAACTGTCCTGCTGAAGAATATGGCGACGGACATATTAATGATACATACTTGATTGAATACAACGGTGAAAAGTATATACTTCAGAGAATTAATCATAATATATTTAAAAATCCTCATGAGGTAATGGAGAATATACTTGGAGTTACAAAACACATTTCTGATAAACTTGTATCAAAAGGAGAAGACCCTAAAAGAAGAACTCTGACAGTAATTAATACTCTTGATAATAAGCCTTGTTGCGAAGTTGACGGCAATTACTTCAGAATGTATAATTTCATTTCTGATACAGTTACATATCAGACTGTTGAAAGACCCGTTTTGTTTTATAAGGCTGCCAAGGGCTTCGGAGAATTCTTTAATCTGCTTTCTGATTATGATGCAAGTAAACTTCACGAATCTATACCAGATTTTCATAATACCCAAAAACGCTTCTGTGATTTTGAGAATTCTGTTAAAACAAACAAATCAGGAAGAGCTGAATTAGTTGAAAAAGAGATTCAATTTTTAATGGACAGAAAGCATGAAGTTTCACGCATTATGGATGAAATTAAAAAAGGAACAGTTCCTCTAAGAGTTACACATAATGACACCAAACTTAACAATATTCTTTTCGATAAAATAACAGATGATGCTTTATGTGTAATTGATCTTGACACAGTAATGCCCGGCTCTGTTCTGTTTGATTATGGTGATGCTTTACGGTTCGGAACTAATCCTGTAGCAGAAGATGAAAAAGACTTATCTAAAGTTTACTGCGATATAGAAAAGTTTGAACAGTTTACGAAAGGCTTTATCGAATCGTTGGGAAACATACTTACTGAAAAAGAAATTGAACTTCTCCCCTTTTCTGCACAGCTTCTTACATTAGAATGCGGTATGAGATTTTTAGCTGACTATATTGATGGAGATATATATTTCAAAACTCACTATGAAGAACAAAATCTTGACAGGGCAAGAACACAGTTAAAGCTTGTTTACGATATGGAACTAAAAGAAGAAGAAATGGTTAAAATTATTAAAAAGTATATATAAATATATCAGCCTCCCTTTTGGGAGGCTTAATAATCGCAGGAGAAACTATGACAAAATTCAAGGATAAATACATAGGTAACAAATCATTTTATAAAATGATTTTAATGCTTGCAATTCCTATAATGATACAAAACGGAATAACAAATATGGTTAATATGCTGGACAACATAATGGTTGGTCAGATAGGTACTAATCAAATGACAGGAGTTGCTGTTGTTAATCAATTAATTTTTGTTTTTAATCTGTGTATATTCGGTGCAATTTCAGGTCCGGGAATTTTTACAGCACAATTTTACGGTTCTAAAAACATTATCGGTATCAAACATACTTTCAGATTTAAAATCATTATCGCTTTATTAATCACCTGTCTGGCGTATGTTGTTTTTTTCTTTGCAGGTGAAGGACTTATTTTTTCTTACCTTACAGGAGAAGGTTCACCTGAAGATGCAAAGCTTATTATGAAATACGCTAAAGAATATTTAAACATCATGTTAATCGGAATGATTCCTTTTGCTATTGTTCAAGTATATTCAGGTACCCTTAGAGAATGCAGCGATACTCAGATACCAATGATTTCAGGAATAGTTGCTGTAATAGTAAATATCATTTTTAATTACGTGCTTATATTTGGAAAATTAGGTGCACCTGCACTTGGAGTAAAAGGAGCGGCTATCGCAACAGTAATTTCAAGATTTGCAGAGTTGGCTTTTATAAGTATATGGACACACACCCACAAATTTAAATATCCATTTATAGATAAAATATATTCTAACATTCGCGTTCCTAAGCAATTGTGCATAGATATGTTAAAAAAAGGAATTCCATTACTTTTAAATGAGGGTCTGTGGGCTGCAGGAACTGCTGCATTCACGCAATGCTATTCTTTGAGAGGATTAAATGTTGTAGCTGCACTCAATATTTCAACAACTGTTTCAAATGTTTTCAGTGTTACATTTATTGCGTTCGGTAGTGTAGCCTCTATTGTTTTAGGACAGTTGCTTGGTGCAAATAAAAAAGAAGAAGCAATGCAAACAGCACATAAACTGATTTTTACAGCACTTTTAACTTGTACAGCAGTAGGTATTTTTATTATGTTACCTTTAGGCAGAGTATTTCCGAAAATTTATAACACGACTGATGAGATTAAAAACCTTGCAACTACCTTAATATGTGTATACGCATTATGTATGCCTATATATGTTTATGTAAATACTGCATACTTTACTATACGTTCAGGTGGTAAAACAATAATTACATTTCTATTTGATAGTGTATTTATGTGGGGATTCTGCTTACCGGTTATATTTGTGCTTTCAAGATTCACACCAATTCCAATAGTACCTTTATATGTAACTTGCCAGCTTCTCGATTTGATAAAATGTTTAATTGGACATTTTATGATAAAAAAAGGTATATGGTTAAACAGAATAGTTAATTAAAAAAAGCCGCGTCAGCGGCTTTTTTTAATTAACCCTATGCTCTCAAAATCAATATTTTCAAATTTAACTGTTTCTCCTTCAATACTTCTTACTCTGTCGTGTACATTAGTAGCTTGCTTGTTAAGCATATAAGAATTATTTCTGAATTTGAAGTTAAGGTGACTTGGATTTTCATCAACAAAGTTATGATATTGGTTTGAGCACACAAAATTATTGTAAAATACATTAGTGTGATTGTAATTATTCATATACGTGTCATAAAGATAAGGATATTTTTCTCTCCAGATATCACTTGTTACGTCAACACCTTTATAATCATCATCTTTTGCCGTAACACGATTGATAAACAGTGGGTCATTGTGCATTTTTTCATAAGCATTATCATAAGAATTTGGATCAACACCTGGATAGCAATCGATAAATACATTATTTGCAACAGATGTCTGTCCCCCACAATTCCAATGCACAGTACTAAAGAAAAATTTACCTTTCTGTACAATATCATAAAAGTAATTTCCATACACAGAGTTATAAATAGAATAATCATCAAAATAAATTGCAGTATAACCGTACATATCATAACTATGCGGGTTTTTTATATCGTATATGAAATTATATCTTATAATATTACCGACTTCACTGGGATCCCTTCCCATATAAAATGCCGCACCATCACTAATTATTTTGGCTACATTATGTATTTTAGTATATTCAAGTATATGGTCATTGCCATGTAAATAAACAGCAAAGCCGTCTAAATTTTCAAGTTCACAATGACTGATAGTGTTTCCTACTCCCCAAATATTTACAGCAGCTTTATATGTAAGATCAAGTCTATTCACTTCGTGTATATGACAGTTATATACCCTGTTATTTCCCGGTACTAATTTCTTACGACTACCGCCACCGAGCATAATCCCCCCTGTACCCGTATTATAAATCTCACAATTTTCAATACTATGATTTGTTCCACCGTTTGAGTCGAAAGCGGCATACTCATAAATATATTCATGCCAGCTTCCAACACCCTCGCTCATAGGTTCAGGTTTAATTTCGTCATGATTGTATACTCCATGAGCTGTATGTTTGCCACAAGGAAGCGGAGTTACCCCTCTCCCAATCTGCACTGCCAACATACCAAGATTTCTGAAAATACAGTTATCAATTGTAACATTCTTTCCACCCTCAACATAAATCCCTGTACCTCTGGAATTTTCAAATACAATTCCTTCAACTGTAATATTTTCACAATTGATAAAAGATAAAAATGGTGTGTCCAATGAAGAAACCTGAACAAGAGCATTTGTTATATCATTCTGAGGTATAAAATACATTTTATTTGTATTCTTATCGTAATAGTATTCACCAGGCTCGCTAAGTTCTTCAATGAGATTGAGTATTTTCCATCTTAATTCATTCCCAGTCTTTACACCGGAAAGACTCGGCATGGTTGTCTTTATAGTTCTGTCTGTAACATTAATTTTATCAACCTTGATTGTATCGTCGGCATAACACTCTGCAAAGAAACCTGAAATATAAGCATCATCAGCATTTACCCATTTATCGCCTCTGTCAAAATCATAACCTATAATCGGACAATGCATATCAAATTCTTCTTTTACAGGTCTGCTGCCGCTATCAATGACACGTGTCATTGGTATATAACTATCTTTCGGATAAGATGCAACTTTATATGCTTCATTATCTATAAAAAGTTCATTAGGAGCAGGAATGTAAGGGCGTCTGAATCCTCTGTTGCCGTATTCTCCTTTTTTGATATTATACTTACTTAAATCAATTTCATAAATTAATTCTTTGGCATATTCTTCAATCACTTTACTTAAAACTTTTCCATCGGTTGTTTTATTAATGCTTTTGGGATCAATAATAACGCCACCGTCAAAATAAACATTGGCACCATTTTCTGCTTTGAAAGATACATTTTTAACCTTATTAAGTCTTAATGTATCGTTGAAAAAATATCTCCCTTCTGAAAAAACAAAACTGTCACCGTCGCAAATATTTTTTAAAGCATCACACAATTCAAGATTACTTTTAATATTTTTAACCATTTGTATCACCTAAAATAATTTAATATATTTTATATTCGAATATTCTAAATCTTTATCAATTTTCCATGCTCTGCCAAAATAATCTGAAAATAATTTTTTGCAATCATGCGCGAGTGGTGTAAAATTACTACCATCCCAATTATCAACGTAAACATTACCATTGGAATCTACAACGTAAATTTCATTTGCATTAAAAAATCCAACATCAGTTAAATAACATTCGTACTGTGTAATAACTTTTCCATTGAATACATCATACAGTTTACCATCAAAAACAGCAAGAAGTTTATCACCGTCTTCAGAAGTTATAAATGCTGTAGCATTTTCAAATATTAACGTTTCGTTCTTGTATATTTTATAATCATTCATAAGCTTGAAAGCATCATTTCTCGTGTAAACAGAAAAAATAACATCACTATCATTTTTTCTTATAGTACCGTCATATGAAAAAGCAAGTGTACCAAAATTTCTTTCTACTAAATTTACAGAATAACTATCAGCTTTATACAAATTAAATTTTGAATCAGTAAAATATATATCACCAAAACTATCTGAAGCCATCGAAGTAACGTCGTTCGAAATTATTGTTTTTTCCCAGAACCCATTTTTACGCGCAATTATTTTAGAGTTATCATAATAATGACTGTTAATTACAAATTTCAAATTTCCGTTAACAGGTTTGCTTAAAACAATGGTTTTATCACCTCTGAACGGACTTAATATTCCTTCAGAGATAAGATCACCGTTATTATAAATTGAATATGATTTAATACGCTTATTCTCAGGAAAACCCCATCCTCCAATAGTTGTTGAGGATGTCTCAAACTGCGTAATTCTGATTCTTGAAATCTCTTCATTTTCATGAACACAAATTTCAGCATGATCATTATTTATATTAACAGAAGCATTACAAATTTCATTCATAATTTTAGCTTCAACTTCAAAAATCATAACGCCATCTGTTTCGAGTAAGACAAAATCACTGCAATTAACAAAAACCTTCCCATTTTTTTGATTAAATGAATAAATTGTATTATCTTTTAAATTTTTAATGCTTTTAATATTAAAACATCCATCACCGAAAGTAATAAATTTATCGTATTTAGGTTTCTGAGTTAATATAACATAGTGTCTGTTATTTGAAGGATTGTATGTAGAAAATGCATAGGCAGTATTATTGATTCCATAAACTTCAAAAGAGCTCTTTTCAATATCAATAAGTGCAGGTTCTGCCCAATTCAGTAAAGAATTGATTTCTTCTGCAAATTTATTGATATCATCCGGGAAACTGCCATCAAGATATGGACCAAAACCTATGCTCGGAACCCAGCCGGAAGCAAGAATGGATATAAATTGCTTAATTAAAAATTGCTTATCAGGCGCTACTCTTTCAATACCGTCATACCACCAATCCCCAATAGGAGTATAGCAAAACTCAGCGTTTGAATGTTCGTGCCAGGAGCCTGATGAATAATCATATGCGGGATTTGAGAACTTGCCGAATTGTTCAAGTGACATAACATCCTCATTTTCAATTGGTTCATATGCAAAGTTATTTTTTATAACCAACACATCCGGATTTATATCCTTTATTGTTTTAAACAAATCATTACATATTTCAATATTATTAAATCCGTCAAACCAGAACCCACCAATTTTAGGATGGTTTGAAAGCGTTTCTACAAGAAAGTCTTTAACAAAATATCGTTGAAAATCATACATAGAAAGTAAGTTTATGTCTTTACCTTTATAATTACAATATGCATTATTATCAACAAAATCGCTGTCAAACAAGTCTTGGGAAATTTTACTGCCAACATATAAAACTATCTTAATGTTTTCTTTTGTAGCACATTCTATTAATTCTCCTAAAAAATCCCTTTTAGTGCTGTATATTCCCGGGATATCGCATTTGAAAGGTCTTAAGCTACCCATACAACAATGAAAACACGCAAGAGTTATATACTGTGCATGAATTTTCTTAGCCATGCTAACCCAGTTTTCGGCTTTCCAGCCACTATCATTAATTGCTTTTTCCAACTCTTCTCCTGTTTTAAACTGAAGCATATTGGTTTTCCAGTCAGGATTTCCCGTACTGAGTCCCCAATGAACAAATAACGCAACACTCGCATTGTCAAACCATATTTTTTTTACTCCACTCATAATATCACCTCCGCAAATATTAAAAGAATTATAACATATATAACAAAAAGTCAATATAAAATATTGACTTTTCGTTTTATTTAGTCATTTTTTCCTGTTTTACCTTTTTGTCGATAACATGGCGTGAAGCAAGTTCTCTGTGAATATCTTCAAGTGATATACCCATTTCAACCATCATAACCATAACATGATATGCAAGATCTGCAACTTCATAAATAGTTTCTTTTTTATCATTAGCTTTTGAAGCAATAATAACCTCTGTACTTTCTTCACCAATCTTTTTAAGAATTTTGTCAATTCCTTTTTCAAAAAGATAAGTTGTATATGAACCTTCAACCTTTGTTGTCTTTCGTCCCTCAATCATATCAGCTAACCCCTCTAAAGAAAACTCAGAAAGTTCATCACTATGCCATACAGGATTTGTAAAACATGAATCAGTTCCCTTATGGCAAGCAGGCCCGTCTTTTTCAACAACAACAATTAAAGCATCATTATCACAATCTGCAGTTATAGAAACAATGTGCTGGTAATTACCACTCGTTTCACCTTTTAGCCACAATTCATTTCTTGAACGACTCCAAAAACAAGTAAGACCTTTTTCCATTGATATTTTAAGGCTCTCTTCGTTCATATATGCAAGAGTTAATACCTTTTTTGTTATACTGTCAACCACAATTGCAGGAATAAGTCCTTTATCATCAAATTTTAATTTGTTTATATCTAACATACTTAACCTCTTTTCATTAAATTCTGACAGGAATTTCGTGTTCTGCCAACGTTTTCTTTAATTCTTCTATAGTAACTTCGTTAAAATGGAATATAGATGCTGCAAGTCCTGCATCAACTTTAGGCAGTGTTTTGAAAAGTTTTACAAAATCATCGATGCAACCTGCACCACCTGATGCTATAACAGGAACATTAACCACATTACAAACCTTATCAAGCATCTCAAGATCAAAACCGTTTTTAACACCATCGGTATCAATAGAATTTAAAACTACCTCACCTGCACCCGAATCAACACAATGTTTAATCCATTCAACAGCTTCCATTCCTGTGTTTTCTCTTCCACCTTTTGCAAATACCCAGAAAACACCGTCAACACGCTTCACATCGGCAGAAATCACAACACATTGATCGCCATAAAGTTTAGCAGCTTCGTAAATAAGATTTGGATTTCTGATAGCACCGGAATTAACACTAACCTTGTCTGCACCACATTTTAACACTCGATCAAAATCGTCAGTTGTATTAATTCCGCCGCCCACTGTAAGAGGAATAAAAATATTCTTAGCAACCTTACAAAGTATATCAGTAAACAGAGCACGACCTTCGCTTGATGCGGTAATATCATAAAAAACAAGTTCATCAGCACCATTGTCACTATAATATTGCGCAAGTTCAACAGGAGAAGAAACGTCATTAAGACCTTCGAAATTCACACCTTTAACGACTCTTCCGTCTCTGACATCAAGACAAGGTATAATTCTTTTTGTTATCATTTTGCCACCTCAATTGCCTCTTTCAAATCAATTGCTTTTGTATAATAAGCTTTTCCGATTATTGCACCGTAAATATTTAATTTTGCAAGTTTCTTTACGTCGTCAATAGATGAAACACCACCCGATGCCGTAATTTGCATATCAAATTTTTCAGATAATTCTTTGTACAGTTCGTGGTTTGTACCCATCATAGCACCGTCTTTTGAAATATCTGTACATATAAGGGTTTTCACACCTAACTTCTGCATTTTTTCGCAAAATTCAAAACAGCTATATTCAGATTTTTCAACCCAACCTTTTATTGCAACAAAACCATCTTTAACATCAACACCAACAGCAATTTTGTCGCCATACTTTTCTATTGCAAGCTTTAACAGTTCCTCATCTTTAACGGCAGCTGTTCCTAATATTACACGGTCTACACCAATTGATATATATTTATCTATTGTTTCTATGTCTCTTATTCCGCCACCAATTTCGGAAAATAAACTGCAATTATCAACTATTCTTTTAACAACATCTATATTGGGGGTTGTACCATATTTTGCACCCTCAAGATCTACCAGATGAATATACTTTGCTCCTTGTTTTTCAAAATCTTTTGCAAATTCTGCAGGATTATCGCTATAGACAGTCATCTGGTTATAATCACCTTTCAAAAGTCTGACAGCTTTGCCATCATATAAATCAATAGCCGGGAAAACATTCATACTTTAAACCTCCAATTCACAAAATGCGCGAAGAATATTCAGTCCTACATTTCCGCTCTTTTCCGGATGGAACTGACAACCGAAAACGTTATCTTTTTCCACTGCTGCAGTTAAAGGAGCTCCGTAATCAGAAAATGCTATAACATTATTGCATCCCGATGCGTAATATGAATGAACGAAATAAACATAATCTCCGTCTTTAATATATTTAAACAATCTTGAATCAGTATTAAATTTAAGTGCATTCCACCCAATGTGAGGGATTTTTAAACCATCAGGAATTACATCTGCAATAGGTCGTATCTCTCCCTTGATAAATCCCAAACCCTTATGTTCGCCGTATTCATAGCTTTTATCAAATAAAAGTTGCATACCCAGACAAATACCAAGTATAGGTTTCCCTTTTTCTTTTTCAACTACCAATATATCTTTTAACCCTGATTCTTCAAGTTTTTTTGCGGCATCTTCAAAAGCACCAACACCCGGAAGAATAATTTTATCGGATGATTCGATAACTTCCTTTTGATTAGTTACGACAATTTCAGCACCTATCTTTTCAAAAGAACTTTTTAAAGAATATAAATTACCAACTCCGTAATCAATTATGCAAACCATTAAAGCACCCCTTTTGTAGACGGAATTTCATTTGAAAAATCCTTGTCGATTGAAACAGCTTGTTTTAAACTCCTTGCAACAGATTTAAAAGCGCCTTCTATGATATGGTGTGAATTGTATCCAGCCATTTTTCTGATATGTAAAGTAACATTTGCTGTTCTTACAAAGCCGTACCAAAATTCCTTAATAAGCTCACAATCAAAATCTCCGACTTTTTGAGTAGGTATATTAAGTTCATATTCAAGATGACAACGTCCGGATATATCTACAGCCGAAAGAATAAGTGACTCATCCATTGGAAGAATCATATTCCCGTAACGAACAATTCCCTTTTTATCTCCAAGAGCTTCAAAGAAAGCTTGTCCTAAAACAATACCTATATCTTCAACAGTATGATGATAATCAACGTTAATATCACCTTTACACTCAACGTTTAAATCAAAACGACCATGCTTTGCGAATAAAGTAAGCATATGGTCAAGAAAACCGCATCCGGTATTTATATTATTGACGCCAGTACCGTCAAGGTTAACTGAAAGATCGATATCGGTTTCTGCGGTTTTTCGTTTAATTTCTGAAGTTCTCATATTTGTTCCTCCATAATTCTTTTAATCGTATCAAGTAATGTTGTCATTTGTGATTTGGTACCTATAGTAATACGATTATACTGCGAAATTATGTTTTTGTCAAAATGCCTTACCAACACACCATTTTCTTTAAGTTTCAAATATAACTCTTTGCCATCAATTTCATTATGTTTGACAAAAATAAAGTTTGCTGTTGAATTTGTCATTTCAAATCCCAAATTTTTGAGTTCATTTGTTACAAATTCACGGTTTTTGACAATTTCTCTACAATTATTTAATGTGTATTCCTCGTCCTCAAGAACACCAATTCCGGCTGCCATCGTCATTTTATTAATGTTATAAGGGTTTGTTGAATATTTTACGGTATTAAGATCTCTTATAAGTTCTTTACAACCAACACCAAAACCAAGTCTTGCACCTGCCATTGAACGCGATTTAGAAAAAGTTTGAGTTACCAGTAAGTTGTCGTATTTGTGTATAAGATTAACACAACTCTCATTACCAAAATCAACATAGGCTTCATCAATAACAACTATGTTATCAGGATTATTTATAATAATTTTTTCAATTTCTGATAAAGATAATGCGATACCGGTCGGAGCATTTGGATTTGCAATAAAAACAGTTCGTCCACAATTAAAATATTTTGTTATGTCAATTGTGAAATCAGAATTCAAAGGCACCTGAACTGCATCTATGTTATATAAATCTGCAAAAACCTTGTAAAAACCATATGTAATATCAGGGAAAATAGCTCCATTTTTAAAATCACAGTATGCCATAAAGGCAAAATTAAGTATTTCATCCGATCCATTCGTTAAAAGCACTTCATCAAACTCTACACCTAATTTATCGGCAAGCTTTTGCGTAAGCACCCTGCATTCCGGGTCAGGATATAAATTAAGACGTTCTGCTTCTTTGGCAGCATATTTTACTGCTTTGGGTGACGGTGAGAACGGAGATTCATTTGTATTTAATTTTATATATTCCATTTCTTTCGGTTGTTCGCCGGGCGTATATGGAATAAGTTTACTGTATTTGTCACTTAAAAATCTGCTCACTTTTTTACTCCTTTATTCTTATAACTGCACTTTTAGCATGAGCTGTAAGGCCTTCTTTTTCAGCAAAAAATCCAACATCTTCTGCAACTTTTGATAAAGCTTCTTTTGTATAGTATGTATACTGTGTTTTCTTCACAAAATCATCAACAGAAAGCGGACTTGAAAATTTTGCTGTTCCACTGGTAGGAAGTGTATGATTAGGTCCGGCAAAATAATCACCAAGAGCTTCAGGACAGTTTTTACCCATAAATATTGAACCTGCATGACGAATAGAATCGAGATAATCAAATGGATTATCAACACAAAGCTCAAGATGCTCAGGTGCTATTTCATTCGCAATATCAATAGCAACATTTAAACTGTCAGCAACAATAATTTTGCCATTATTATCTATAGATGCACGAGCTATTTCACTACGTTCAAGCATAGGGATCTGAATTTCAATTTCTTCACTTACTGCTTTTGCTAAATCAAAGGAATCAGTAACCAAAACTGCACTTGCCATTTTATCATGTTCCGCTTGAGATAGTAAATCTGCTGCGACATACTTAGGATTGCAAGTTCCATCGGCAACAACTAAAATTTCACTTGGACCTGCTATCATATCAATTGATACTCTTCCGAACACCTGTTTTTTAGCCTCGGCAACAAAAGCATTACCTGGTCCTACTATTTTGTCAACCTTATTTATCGTTTCTGTTCCGTAAGCCAGTGCAGCAATAGCTTGTGCTCCTCCAACCTTATATATTTTATCAACTCCTGCAATATATGCAGCAGCTAAAATTACAGGATTAATTTTGCCTTCGCTGTTTGGAGGTGTAGTAATTACTACCTCTTTACATCCGGCAATTTTAGCAGGAATGGAATCCATTAAAACAGTAGACGGATACGCAGCTGTGCCACCAGGAACATACAGTCCTGCACTGTCAACCGGAATAACCTTTTGTCCCATCACAATACCTGCTTCGTCATTTATAATAAAACTGTTTCTGACTTGCTTTTCGTGAAACTTACGAATATTATCAGCAGCTTTTTCCAGAATTTCCAGAAATTTTGGTTCAACTGACTGTACAGCCTCATCAATTTCTTCATTAGTAACTAATAAATTATCAAGTTTTGCTTTGTCAAATTTTTCGCAATATTCCAATAAAGCTTTATCACCGTTAGAGCGTACATTATCAATAATTTCAGATACTATTCCCTCAACATCTGTTTCAGGAACAACACGGGAAAATATTTCATCGTTTGATACTTCACTATATTTGAGAATTTTAATCATTACTTTCCTCCATCTGTTTAGAAATTTCATCAGTAAGTTTCTCTATTAAACTATTTTTAAACTTAAAACTTGATTTGTTTGAAATCAGACGTGCACTGATGTCAACAATACTTTCAATAACTTCTAAATTATTTTCTTTTAAAGTTGTACCTGTTTCAACTATGTCAACTATAACGTCACTTAATCCTAAAATTGGAGCAATTTCTATTGAACCGTTTAAATGAATTATATCAATATCACGTCCTAATTTACCGTAATAATTTTTAGTAATATTAGTAAACTTAGTAGCAACCTTTAATGTTTTCTCCACATCATCATAAAAATCCTTTTTCGCAGCTACCGCCATTCGACATTTTCCTATATCGAGATCCATAAGTTCGTAAACATCAGGTTCATATTCAAGTAATATATCTTTTCCTGCAACTCCGATATCGGCTGCACCGTGTTCAACATATATGGCTACATCAGATGGCTTAACCCAGAAATATCTTACGTTTTTTTCTGCATTTTCAAATATAAGCTTTCTATTATTTTCATGGATAGAAGGACACTCAAAACCTGCTTTTTCAAACATATTATATACTTTTTCGCCAAGTCTTCCTTTAGGAAGCGCAATATTAAGCATTGTTTTCAATTATTTCTACCCCTCTTTCCTGCAATTTCAGCAACTGTTTATATTTAATTTTGTCCGGCATACATTTTTGTGCCATAACACTTTTTCCGTTTGACGTAAGCATAGATATTGCATCATTAAGAGCTGAAAGCTCAGCATTTTCATCATACAAAAGCACTATGTCCACATCAAACCTTTTATCAGATTTTTCGAAACGTTCGAGCAAATCAAGATATACAGCAAATCCAATTGCCTTTGAATTTTTATCCATCTTAGACATTAGCTTATCGTATTGCCCTCCGGATAAAACACCTGTAGAAATTCCGTTAATAAATCCTTTAAATACAAAGCCGTTATAATAATGCATATCGTTTATAACTGAGAAATCAATTTTAATTTTTCCGCCATAACCTATATTTTCAAGATATGTTACTATTTCACTAAGTTCAGATATATATTCACAACACATATCAAGATCTAATTCTTTTAAAGTTTTAAGAACTTCACTTGGAGTCCCATATGTCTGTACCAATTTTTCAAGAATGTCAGATGAATATCCCTTTTCTTTGCAGATTTTTACTATACCGTCAATATTCTTTTCGGAGATACATTTTATAAGTTCACTTTCATCTTCTGCTGAAACGCTCATTCTTTCAATTACATAAGATATTATACCAAGATGCGAAATATCAAGGACAAATTCATCTGATATTATATTAAGACTGTCGGCAGCAAGCTTTAGAACTTCAAAAATATTATAAGTATCTATATCGCCGATACATTCCAACCCAACCTGCATAATTTCTTTATAAGACTTAGTACCGTTGGATATACGATAAACATTTTCATTGTAATATACTTTTTTAACACCTTTATCATTTTCTTTGCTGTTTTTGATAATAGACAATGTAACATCAGGCTTAAGAGCCATTAACTTCCCATTAGTATCGGTGAATGTAATAATGTTATCAGAAACTAAAAAATTCTTATTTCTTACATACAGATCGTATTCCTCAAACTTACTCATTTTAAATTGAGAATAGCCATACTTCTGATAAAGTTCTCTTAATTCAAATATCGCTCTTTCTTCATTTTTTAGTATTTTGTTATTAATATTCATAGTTACCTCCATTACCACTTTATCGCTTTACTATGATAACACACAAAAGTGAATTAGTCAAGGGCTTATATTAAATTTTGTCCAAACATCACACAGATAAAAACCTGACATAAAATATCATTGAGAGCAAAAGAAATAACTTCCCGAAAGGATGTAATGTCATTATGAAGAAAATTTTAATTATTACCTCCGACGATAGACAAAAACATATAGCAACATATTTAAAACAACACCATTTAATTATATATGAAAATACAGAATATGTCAAAGATTATTTTGATGCTTTAATTTTACCAATGTCCCCTCTTTTAAATAAAGAACTTCTTCAACACAACAGTTATAAAATGATTCTTGGTGGCAGACTATCGAAAGATGACTTAGAAATAGCAAAAAAGAACAAAATTGAATTAGTAGACTACTTTGATAACGAATATGTAAAATACGAAAATGCTTTTTTAACAGCAGAGGCTGCAATAGCGATTGCCATAAATAATTCTGTTATTTCCTTAAAAAACAGTAAATGCCTTATAACAGGATTCGGTCGCATTGGTAAAATACTCGCCAAGCTTTTAAACGCTTTTAATTGTGATATTACAATTACTGCGAGAAAAGACAGTGATTTAGGATTAATAAACACTTTAGGTTATAAATCAATTTACACAGAAGAATTATCAGATATCAGTAAATTCAATTATATTTTTAATACTATCCCCTATCCTATTTTAGATAAAAGACTTTTAGAAACTGTACAAAAAAAAGCATTAATTATAGACCTTGCATCAAAACCCGGTGGAACTGATTTTAGTTATGTAAAATCAAAAGGGTTAAATTGTATTCATGCATTGTCATTACCAAGTAAATTCTCACCGGAAAGTGATGCTGAAATTTTAAGTAAATCAATATTAAAAATACTTAGTGAAAGGAGTTAATTATGAATCTTTCAGACTTTTCAATAGGTTTCGGACTAACAGGTTCTTTCTGTACAATCACGGCTGTTCTTGATGAATTAAAGAAATTAAAAAATGCCGGTGCTGATATTTACCCGGTTCTGTCTTTCAATGTAAGTAAGCTTGACAACAGGTTCAACAAAGCAGATCAATTAAAAAAGTCTGCAGAAGAAATTTGTGGAAGAAAACCAATAGATACAATTCAAGGTGCTGAACCTTTCGGACCTAAAAATTTAATTGATATATTCGTTATAGCACCTTGTACAGGTAACACATTATCAAAACTTGCTAACGGCATTACTGATACTCCTGTGACTATGGCAGCTAAAGCTACATTAAGAAATAACAAACCTGTAGTAATAGCAGTTTCTACCAATGACGGACTTTCAGGTTCTGCAAAAAATATAGGATTATTACTAAATAGCAAGAATTATTATTTTGTTCCCTTTGGTCAGGATGACTGTATTAATAAAGAAACATCTCTGGTAGCTAAAATGGAATTGATATTGCCAACCATAAATAACGCTTTGAATAACAAACAAATACAACCTATACTTCAATAATTTAGTATATACGTTTTAAATTCAGGTAATAATGTTTGTATAAATATACGGAGGCGTAAAATGATAATAAACAAAGTTGAAATATGTGGTGTAAATACATCAAAACTACCTGTATTAAGCAATAAAGAAAAAGAAACTTTAATGATTAAAATTAAGCAGGGAGACACATATGCAAGAGAACAATTCATAAACGGTAATTTAAGACTTGTATTAAGTGTAATTCAAAAATTCTATAATCGTGGAGAACACGCCGACGATTTATTTCAGGTAGGTTGTATAGGACTTATTAAAGCAATAGATAATTTCGATATAAATGTCGGCGTGAAGTTTTCAACATATGCAGTTCCAATGATTATTGGCGAAGTACGACGTTACTTAAGAGATTATAATTCAATACGAGTTTCACGTTCTGTTAAAGATATTGCATATAAAGCTCTTTCTGTAAAAGAATCATTTATGCATAAATATAATAAAGAAGCTTCGATAGAAGAAATTGCAAAAGAACTGAATTTAACCGTAAAAGAAATCTCAAATGCTCTCGAAGCAATTCAGGATCCTGTTTCTCTTTTTGAACCGGTATTTAACGATGGTACAGATACCTTATTTGTAATGGATCAAGTAAGTGATAATAAAAATACAGATGAAAACTGGACAGAAGATATTGCATTAAAAGAAGCTATATCAAAATTAAACGACCGTGAGAAAAATATAGTGATGCTTCGTTTCTTCAAAGGCAAAACACAGATGGAAGTAGCTAATGAAATAGGAATTTCCCAAGCACAAGTATCCAGACTGGAAAAAAATGCAATAAATCATATGAAACGTAATATTTAACCATTTGCATTGACTAATTCCATAATTTAGTATATAATCATACTGACAATTTTAAAGAGGTGTGAGTATGAAAAAATATAATAAATTTAAAGAAGTAAGTTTTAAAGATGTTAAACCAAAAGGATGGCTTAAAGAGTTCCTTAATTGCGAAGCTGATGGAATGCCCGGACATCTTCACGAAATTGGTTATCCTTTTGATAAGTTTTGTTGGCAGTATAAAAGTTTAACAGATGGTGGTTATGCTCAATGGTGGCCTTATGAGCAAACCGGTTACTGGATTGATTCTGTAGTTCGTACAGCTGCTTGTACTGATAATAAAGAGTTACTGAATGTCGTTATGGATCAGATAAATAAATCTTTAAGTGGTGATGATCCTTTCATAGGGCCTGACGAATTAAAGCCTGCAAAATCACGTTCAAGATGGCCTCATGCTGTGTATTTCAGAGCTCTCTTTGCCTTATGGAGTTACACCGGAGACGAAAAATATCTTATAAAGATGAGAGAACATTATTTAGCAGATACACCTGATCATTATTCTACACAAAGAGATTACGCAAATATAGAAACTATATTAAGACTTGCTGAACATTTCAATGATGACAAGCTTTTTGAGCTTGCAGAAAAAGCATTTAATAAATTTAACTCAGTTACTGATTTAACTTCAGTCGATACTTTACTAAGCGATGCACCACCTGCAGGACATATGGTTACATTTAATGAAGATTCAAAAATTCCTGCAATCATGTATATGTACACAGGTAAAAAAGAATATCTTGATGCATCTGTTAATGCTTACAAAAAAGTAGAAAACTACCATATGCTTCCGGATGGTCAGCATTCTTGCAGTGAAGGTCCATGCGGAAAAGATGAATGGAGAACTCACGAATCTTGTGACTTATCAGATTATACATGGTCACTTGGTTTTCTCCTTGAGGCTACAGGAAACGGAGAATATGCCGACAAAATTGAACGTGTATGCTTTAACGCACTCCCCGGTGCTACCGGACACTACTTTAAAACAATTCAATACCTTTCCTGTGTAAATCAGGTAATTTGTGCACGAAACTCAACACATATTAATTCTTGGTACAATACACCAAGAATGGCATATCAACCACATCATTACCCTGAGTGCTGTGTAAGTAACATCGGTCGTGCTATGCCGAACTATGTGCTTCGAATGTATCAGGAAACGGATAACGGCGTAGTTGCTTCACTTTATGGTGACAGTATATATAATGGAGATGCAATGACTCTTACGCAAACAGGTGGCTATCCTTTCTCTTCCAAGACTGAATTCAGTGTCACTCTTAAGGATGAAACAAAAAATAATCTTATGCTTCGTATTCCTTCTTGGACAAAAGGATATACATTAAAAGTAAACAATAATGAAAAAGTTTATGAGATAATTAACGGATACATCAATCTAAAGGTATCTGATAATGATAAAATAGAATTACTGTTTAATATGGGTCTTACTATGCACGAAGCTGCAAACAGCGGTTACTATTATAACTATGGTCCATTTCTCATGACATTAAAAATCGATGCTGACGAACAGATAGATGAAAGTGAAAAAAGACAGACTAAGGATTTCCCGGCATACAATATCTATCCAAAATCATCTTGGGGCTATGCAGTAAAAAGAATGGAATTCAACGATAAACCTGTTATAAAAATCATTAAAGCAACAAAAAATCCATTCTGGGATAACAACTACCCTATTGAAATTACGGTGAAAGCAAGAGAACTTAAAAACTGGGATTTAGTTCACATTGAACATGAAAGCGATATTGATAAAAAAGCCGGTGGTGAAGGTATTGACAGAAAACAGCTTGATTGCGGTGCAACCGAAATCAATGAAAATCTTGTTCTTACACCAAAACTTCCTGATGTGACTTTTGTGCATAAAAATCTTGGAAAAGAAACAGAAATTACTCTTGTACCATATGGCTGTACAACAATAAGACTTACCGTTTTTCCAAAATACACACAAGATTTTGTTAATAATTTTGATTTTTTAGGTGAATAAATATATCCCTTGACCACTCGGTCAAGGGATATTCATTTACTTATTGATAATGTCTTTAATTTCTCTTACAATGTTATACGCCATTTGGAAGTGACCTTCTGTCGAAGGATGGATACCATCAACAGTAAGATAAGTTGTGTCATTTAGAATCTTCATCCCATCAAGAAGCTTCCAGTTGTCCTTTTTATATTTATCAAATACTTCTCTGATAATTTGATTATATTCATTAATTCTGTTTAATTTATTTTCATCATTAAAATAATATGTTGAAAATCTGTAAGCAGTTGTAATAAATACAGGTACAGTTTTTTTAGAAATTTCGGCCACAAGATATGTAAATCTTTTTCTGAATTCTTCGGGTTCAACACGCATATACATATTTACACCGCATTCAAGGTAAGCGTAGTCGAAATCATTTTTAAGTAACATATCTACAACTTCTTTTTCGCAAAAACAAGACCCACCCATTCCTTTGTTAAGAATATTCAATCCCAACAAGCGGCCTACATTTTCGATGTAACAATATGGATTACTAAGTGCACCTGAACCATGAGTAATTGATGAACCGTATGCAAGCATTGTCTTCGAAGGCATCTCACTCTTTTTAGGCGGTCTTATAACTCCGGTTGTGTTATCAATATCACAAAGAGTTATCAAACAATTATGTGGACAAAGTCTCCATACATGATTATCAAATGTGTTTCCGTCAAAAAAATCTGCATTTATATTATCAAACATTTCAGGTCTTTTTAAAAACAGAGTTTTATACTCGCCGGCCTTCAGTTCATATCTGCCTACAAAATAATTTCCAAGATACACACACAAATTGCCGTCAGATATTTCAGGAAGAAGCGTTACTGTTACAATGTTCGAATCAGAATAAAATCTGATTTCAGTACCACACGAATATCTACCTATCCAGTTGCCACTACCATTTTCATTTGAATTAATATGTGAAAGTGTTTCTCTGTCGAATCGGTAAATCTTGTACCCGATTTTAGTTTCAACAACTTCCTGAGCATTAAAAAACATTACTTTATTTTTCAACATAATCACTCCCGACAATTATTGGAAATATTGTTCAACAATCGAAGTTGCTTTTTCAGAATCAATAAGTACATACGGATCAGCTAAAATATAAGGCATATCAAAAGTATTAAAAGTAGATTCTTTCATTTTTCTTATAGTATTAGCATAGGAAACAATTTCACCATAACTCATACTTGATGTAATATTGCTTTCAACTACTTTGTATAAATCGTCAATTTTATTGAAATTTTTAACAGTAGCTTTCTGTTCAAATAAAGCTTTCATAAATTCTCGTTGAACTTCAGTTCTGCGGATATCACCCATAGGATAACTTCTGAATCTCAAAAGTTGTAAAGCTTTGTCTCCGTCAAGAGTTTGATAACCTTTTCTTAAATTAATATATAAACCTTGTTCAGGGTCACTGTAATACATATTCTGCGGAACATTGAATTCAACTCCACCAAGAGCGTTTATAGTCTCTTCAACGGCTTTAAAATTAACAACGACATAATCGTGTATAGCTATGCCAGTCGCTTCTTTAACTTCACTTACAATAATACCTGGGTCTCCACCAAAACTTAAAGTTTCTGTGATTTTGTATGTTCCGTATCCGGGAACCTTAACCTTAGTATCACGAGGTACAGAAATAAGGTTAATTTCTTCATTTTTTGCAGATACTGAAAAAATCATAATAACATCTGCAAGTCGTCCACTTTTATCAGTACCAAATACTACAACATTACGTCTTCCGTCCGGAAGAACTTTATCAAGTTCTTCTATATCTGCACCACCGCCGATAGACTCAGTAAATTTATGTGAAAAACTTATTCCAAGAACAACAGCAATAAGTAGCATCAGCGTAGCTGTTGATATCAAAAAAGTAATAAAAAATTTTTTAATATTCAAAAAATCGCCTCCAATTGACACCATTCAATTATACATTAAAATAACATTTATGTCAACAAAACAAATGTGAAATTTTAGTTAAAAAAAAGAAAAACTGCCACCTTTCAGATGGCAGTAAACCAAAAACAAATTTTAAAACTTTAATGCTATATAATAACAGTCATTCAAGCTTCAATTATGCTTTCTGTACATTGGAAGCCTGAGGACCCTTAGCGCCTTCACTAACTTCAAAGGTTACTTCTGTACCCTCTTCAAGAGTCTTGTAACCTTCCATTTCGATTGCTGAATAATGAACGAATACATCAGTACCGTCTTCGCTTTCGATAAAGCCATAACCCTTTTCAGCATTAAACCATTTTACTTTTCCGTTTGCCATTATACTACCATTCCTTTCAAATTCCATCGTAAGATGGATAACCCTTCGTCGCATCTCTGCGCATTTAATATCTTATCACATCAAACAAATTATGTCAAGTCTTTATTTTTGCGAGCTACTATAAAAATACGCTCAGAATCACAATAAGGCTCATTAAACTCAAAATCTGCATATGCTGCAATAAATTCCATTCCAACTTCATTTAATATTTTAACCAACTTTTCAGTAGTATATACTTTCTCTGTATGAAATTCTTCAATTTTGTCAAAACTATCGGTTTCATTTTTAACAAAAAAAGTCAGATAAAAATTTACACAGTCATCATTTTGTTCATTTTCCCACGTGTAAAATACATCTTCAGAATTATATACAAAAGTATTTTCGCCAATAATATTCCGTAGTTTATGTTCACTATTAATATCGAATACGAACAATCCATCATATTCAAGATAATTTTTGACAAGAGAAAACATTTTTTTAAGCTTTGTTTCATCTGTTATGTAATTAATACTGTCAAGCAAACAAACAACAGCATCAACTGTTCCGTAAAGTTCAAATTCAGTCATATCCTGTAATAGTAATAGATTATCAGGACATTTTCCTCTCGCAACAGACAGCATCTCAGGAGAATTATCGACACCAATTACGTCATAGCCTTTTTTATTGAATTCTACAGTCATATTACCTGTACCACATGCAAGTTCAAGTAGTAATTTTCCCTTTAACCCATTCTCTAATAAGATGGTTTCAACAAAATCAACAAATTTTTTATAATCAATATCGTCAGTTAATCTGTCGTATACAGAAGCAAAATCATTATAACAATCCATAATTATTCCTCTAATCTGTCAAGGACAATTCCGTAGCCACCTGATCCGTAGTTGACACATCTGCCAATTCTGCTGATAGTTGCAGAACTTGCACCGGTAATTTTTTCGATATCTGTATATGATACTTTTTCTCTTAAAAGTTTTGCAACCTTAAGACGTAATGACAGATCAATTATTTCCTTTATAGTACAGATATCGTCGAAAAATTTATCACACTCTTCCATTGTATTCAATGACAAAATCGCTTTGTAAAGATTTTCTTTATCAGGATTTTTTTCCTTTAAATCCATAACATTCTCTCCTTAAATTTTTTTCAGTTTAGCAAATGTCGCCATAAGATTTTTGGTTCCTACACTATCAAAAGCTACAGAAAGCTTCATATCCGAACCCATAGGTATTGCACTAAGCACAGTACCCTCACCAAAACGCATATGTTTTACTCTGTCACCAACTTTAAAGTCAGCATTACCCGTCTTAGGAGAACTTTGAGTTAAACTTTTATTGAAAATTGTGGAATAATTCTTTATTTCATTTTCTATTTTATATGCTGATTCCCTTTGTCGAGTCAACTCTCCATCGAGCAAATCAGAAGGAATCTCACTTAAAAATCTTGATGGTGGATTATAACTTGTCTGACCAAAAATCATTCTTGAAGCTGAAGCAATTAAATATAATTTTTCTTTTGCACGTGTTATTCCAACATAACAAAGACGACGCTCCTCTTCAATTTCTTCTGTGCTGAACATCGAAGCAGATGATGGAAACACATTCTCCTCCATACCTACCATAAACACCACCGGAAATTCAAGACCTTTAGCACTATGTAGTGTCATTAATGTTACTGCATCCTGCTCATCGTCATAATTATCAATATCAGATAGTAATGAGACACCTTCAAGAAAATCAATAAGCGTTCCATCAGGCATAGCTTTTTCAAATTCTGCAACAACAGATAAAAATTCATTTATATTTTCAATCCTGGTTTTCGCCTCTACTGTGTTTTCTTTTTCAAGAGCATATACATATCCACTCTCTGAAATAAGATTTTTTACGATTTCACTAACACTAAGCTCATTGATTTTATTCTTTAAAGAATTAATCAAATTTGTAAAAGAAATAATATTTACAGCACTTCTACGTAACTCTTCGTGTTCTATAACATTACAAAGAATCTGAAACATACTTGTGTTGTTATCATACGCAATCCTCGCAACTTTATCGACAGTAGTTTTGCCTATAGAACGTTTGGGTTCATTTATTATTCTTGTAAGACTAATATCATCCGTCAAATTTACAAGTAAACGTAAGTAAGCAATTATATCTTTGATTTCTTTTCGATCATAGAATTTAATGCCTGATAAAAGTCTATAAGGAATGGCGTTGTTAAGCAGAACTTCTTCTATAACACGTGATTGTGCATTCATTCTGAATAAAACAGCTATATTTTTATAAGTGCCGCCATTGCGAACGTATTCTTCAATTTTTCTTACTGCAAAATATGCCTCTTCTCTTTCGTTAGCAGCACAATAAACCGTAACTTTTTCGCCTTCCGTTTTTCCTGTCCATAATTTTTTATCTTTTCTTCCTGTATTATTCTTTATTACAGCATTGGCAGCATCAAGTATCGGCTGCGTGGAACGGTAGTTTTGTTCAAGTTTTATAATCTTAGTATCTTTAAACTGTTTTTCAAAATCAAGAATATTTGAAATATCAGCACCTCTGAATTTGTAAATTGACTGGTCATCATCACCGACAACACAAATATTGCAATGAGATTTAGCAAGGTTATAAATAAGTCTGTACTGACTGTGTGATGTATCCTGATATTCATCAACCATAATATATTTAAATCTGTGCTGATAATACTCTAATACATCCTCATTATGCTCAAACAAATTTACCGTCTGCATAATAAGATCATCATAATCAAAAGCATTATAAGATTTTAATTTGCGCTGATAAAGCTCGTATAATTTACCAATCTTTTCCATACGAAAATCACCGGCATATTCGTGAGAAAAAGCAGAAGGTGTTATAAGCTTATCTTTTGCTGAACTTATGACAGACAGTACCATTTTAGGTGCAAAATCTTTATCATTATACCCTAATTCTTTTATACACTCTTTAATCAGTGTATTAGAATCAGCAGAATCATATATCGTAAATCCCGACTTGTAACCAATTTTTTCAGCATCTCTGCGAAGAATTCTGACGCACATAGAATGAAAAGTGCTTGCCCAAATATCCTTTGCATCTTCCCCTATCGTGTTAGCAAGTCGTTCCTTAATTTCGTTAGCCGCTTTATTAGTAAAAGTAATTGTAAGAATACTCCAAGGGGTAATTTTACAATCACTTATCATATGATTTATTCTGTTTATCAAAACTGTTGTTTTTCCGCTTCCGGCACCTGCTAAAATTAAAACAGGTCCGTTAACTGTATTGACAGCCTCAAGCTGTTTATCATTCAAATTACTCATTGTTCACCTTATTTATACCGGTTACGGCAAAAGCCGTAACCGATAATTAATAAATTATTTTATAATTTCAAGAAACTTTTCATATGCTTTATCCCATTCTTCACGGTTATCAGGCATATAAACATCAAGCTCTGTAGATTTCTTAACTACATCACGAAGTTCTTCAAGTGTTTTGATTTCACCAAGTGCATAAGCCTGCATAAGAAGATTACCCATAGCTGTAGCTTCTACAGGTCCGGTAATAACCTTTCTGTTTGTTCCCTCAGCGGTAAACTGACAAAGCATTTTATCTTTGATGCCGCCACCAACCATATTAATGGTTTCGATAGGTCTTCCTATAACGCCTTCAAGATTTTCAATTGCCTGTCTGTATTTAAGAGCTAAACTTTCCATAATACATCTCACAAACTGACCCTGAGTTTCAGGTACAGGCTGATTCGTTTTTTTGCAGTATTCCGCAATACGTGCAGGCATATCGTTAGGAGCCATAAACGAATCGTCAGATGGGTCTATGAAGCTTCTGAACGGTTCTGAAGCTCTTGCGAGAGTTTCAAGTTCAGCAAATGACTTACCTACACCCCTTCTGTCCCAATGTCTCTTACATTCCTGTACTAACCAAAGACCAATTATGTTTTTAAGAAATCTGATTTTATTAAAAGCTCCGCCTTCATTTGTAAAAGCAGCATCAAACGATTTCTCATTTACAATAGGACTGTCAAGTTCAACGCCTAAAAGTGACCATGTACCACAGCTTATATAAGCATAGTTCTCATTTTCTGCAGGAACAGATGCTACAGCCGAAGCGGTATCATGACCTGCAATGGCAACAACAGGAATCTGATCACAGCCAAGTTCATTAGCAAGCCTTGCAGATAACTTACCTATAATAGTCCCCGGCATAACTACATCACAAAGAATATCTTTATTAATTTCAAAAGCATCAAGAACATCGGTTGCCCAATCACGCTTCTCAGCATCGAGCATCTGACTTGTACTTGCAATTGAATATTCAGTTGTTTTCTCTCCTGTCAGGAAATAATTAAGTAAATCAGGTGTAAATAACATCTTATCAGCATTTAAATATGGCTGATAATTATCAAGTTTCATCGCATGAAGCTGGAATAAAGTATTAAAATCCATAAACTGGATACCTGTACGTTCATACAGTTTTTTAGCTTCCATAACTTTAAATGCTTTTTCCTGAATACCTTCTGTAATTGTATCACGATAATGAAGAGGATTGCCGATAAGTCTTCCTTTTTTATCGAGAAAACCAACGTCAACACCCCATGTATCAATACCGATAGATGCAATGTCTTTGTGTCCGGCATTTACACATTTTAAAATTCCCTGTTTTATTTCATAAAAAAGTCTTAAAATATCCCAACTGAAAGTACCGTTAACCTCAACAGGATCGTTGCTGAAACGATGCATTTCTTCTGTTTTAAGTACGCCGTTTTCAATCGTACCGAGAATTGCTCTGCCGCTTGATGCGCCAAAGTCAAACGATAACATCTTTTTCATTTTGTCACCTCTTAAATTTACGGAAGCCACACAAGGCGGCTTCCGTTGTTATTTTAAAATTACTTACTGCACTTACCATACATTGGACCGTAATTTTCACAAGCTCTGTAATCAGAACCTTCTTTATCCATACCGAAAGCATTCCACGCAGCAGGTCTGAAGATTTTCTCTTCAGGAACATTGTGCATACATACAGGAATTCTGAGCATAGAACAAAGTGTAATTAAGTCAGCACCAATATGACCATATGAAATAGCACCGTGGTTTGCACCCCAGTTATTCATTACATCGTAAGCTGTTTTAAAAGCACCTTCACCTGTGCATCTTGGAGCAAACCATGTGCAAGGCCATGTGTAGTCAGTTCTCTTCCAAAGAGTATCTGATACTTCATCAGGAAGATTAACTGTCCAACCTTCAGCAATCTGAAGAACCGGTCCAAGACCTTTAACAAGGTTAAGTCTTATCATTGTGGCAGGCATTTCGGCTCTTGTTAAGAATCTTGAAGAATAGCCGCCACCTCTGAAATATCCAAGGTCAGCCGGATTCCATGTTGTAGCTTCCATAATAGCTTTCTGATCAGCTTCTGTTACTTCATACCAAGGCTTAATAACACCGTTTCCGTTTGCATCTTTAGCTTCGCCGTTTGCATCAAGACAAGCTGCACCTGAATTGATAAGGTGAATAAATCCATCAGCCTCTTTGGCTTTGCCTTCAATTTCATAACCTGTTACTCTCTTAACAGCATCTCCACTCCAATATGTACGAACATCAGCAAAAATCTGAGCTCTGTTTGTAAGAAGTTTCATAAAGAGCATACCAAGACCATTAAGAACGTCATTTTCTGTAGCTAAAACGTATGGTTCTCTTGCACCATTGTGATCGAATGAAGTATTAAGCATAGCTTCAGGGAAGTCACAGTTTGGATAGAAGTCTGTCCACTGTCTCTGACCCTGGAAACCTGCTGCAATCGCGTTATGACCAACCATTTCTTCTTCGCAACCTTCAGGAAGGTTCTTATTACCGTTCATAAGGTCTTTGATTATGCAGTACATTTTAGCAACGAATTCCCACTGCTCATCTTTCTTTTCTCTTGTAAGCTGCATATCTTCAGGATTCTTATCAAAGCCTTCGATACAGTTTTCTTTAATCCATTTTGATGCCTTTTCAACTTCTTTAGCATCATAGATGCCTTCTGTCATTCTTCTGATGATTTCTACTTCATCAACAGATTCAACTCTCATGCCGAGATAATCTTCAATGAAATGTGAATCGATGATAGAACCACCGATACCCATACAAATTGAACCAATCTGGAGATATGACTTACCTCTCATTGTTGCAACAGCAACAGCAGCACGGCCGAATCTTAAAAGTTTTTCTTCAACGTCTGCAGGAATAGATGTATCATCAATATCCTGAACATCATGACCGTAGATACCGAAAGCAGGAAGACCCTTCTGTGCGTGTGAAGCAAGGACTGCTGCTAAATATACAGCACCAGGTCTTTCTGTGCCATTAAAGCCCCATACAGCTTTAATTGTATCTTTGTCCATATCCATTGTTTCAGAACCGTAGCACCAGCAAGGTGTTACTGTAAGAGTGATATCAACACCCTCTTTTTTGAACTTTTCAGCACAAGCTGCAGCTTCTGCAACTCTACCGATAGTTGTATCAGCAATTACAACTTTAACGGGTTCACCGTTTGAATACTTAAGGTTTTCTGTGAATAATTTAGCTGCTGATTTAGCCATATTCATCGTCTGAACCTCTAATGATTCTCTTACCTTAAGTGGTCCTCTACGACCATCGATTGTTGGGCGGATACCAATTACTGGGTAACCACCAATTAATCTGTTTTCTGCCATGATTTTCTTCCTCCTATTTCTTTATTTTAATTGATTCTTTGGCTTTATTATATATTTCAACTGCAGTCAATCCATATTCTTCAAATAATGCTGCAGGTGTGCCCGATTTTCCGAATTTATCATTAACACCGATTCTTAAAACAGGTACAGGAACTGTTTCAGAAACTACTTCAGCAACAGCACTGCCAAGACCGCCATAAATATTATGCTCTTCAGCAGTAACAATTGCACCGGTTTTCTTTGCGTATTCAACAATCAAATCCTTATCAATAGGTTTAATTGTATGCATATCTATTACAGCTGCTGAAATACCATCTTTTTCAAGCATTTCAGAAGCTTTTAAAGCATCGTTAACCATAAGTCCGTTAGCAACTATTGTAACATCATTGCCGTCTTTTAAAACAATACCTTTTCCGATTTCAAACTTATATGTAGCTTCATCAAAAAGAACAGGTGTAGCTAATCTGCAAAATCTCAAATAAACAGGACCATAATGGTTAATTGCAGCTTCAACAGCCGCTTTAGCTTCAACAGCATCGCAAGGATTAATAACAATCATATTCGGAATTGTTCTCATTATTGCCAAATCCTCTAAACACTGATGAGTAGCACCGTCTTCACCAACAGAAATACCACCATGAGTTGCACCGATTTTAACATTTAAATTGGGGTAACAAACAGAATTTCTTATCTGTTCAAATGCACGTCCTGCTGCAAACATTGCAAATGAGCTTGCAAAAACTGTCTTTCCGCAAGATGCTATACCTGCAGCTGTAGCAATCATATTACCTTCAGCAATACCTGTGTCAAAAAATCTTTCAGGAAACTTATCGGCAAAGATTTTAGTTTTTGTAGCTTCGCTTAAGTCAGCATCCAATACAACAAAATCATATTTTTCTCCAAGTTCTGCAAGTGCTTTACCATAAGCTTCTCTTGTTGCTATTTTAATATCACTCATTGATAAGTTCCTCCAATTCAGTAATTTTTTTATCAAGCTCACAAACAGCTATATCATACTGTTCTTTTTTGGGAGCAGAGCCGTGCCATGAAACCTGATTTTCCATATAAGATACACCCTTACCCTTTGTAGATTTGCAAATTATTGCAGTAGGTTTACCTTTGCAGTTTTTGGCACACTCAATAGCATTTGAAATAGCTACTACGTCGTGAGCATCAATTGTTATAACGTTAAAACCAAATGCTTCAAATTTCTTATCAATAGGTTCGGAAGACATAACTTTACTTATCGGACCATCAATCTGAAGACCGTTAAAATCAACAAATACAGTATGGTTATCAAGCTTGTAATGAGATGCATACATAGCAGCTTCCCAAACCTGACCTTCTTCAATTTCACCATCACCTAAAATACTATATACACGGTAATCTTTATTGTCAATTTTAGCCGCAAGAGCCATTCCGTTTGCAGCACTTACACCTTGTCCCAAAGAACCGGTCGACATATCTACACCGGGAACACCTTTCATATCAGGATGACCCTGAAGATAACTGTCAACCTTTCTGAAGGTTTTTATATCTTCTACAGGAAAATATCCTTTTTCAGCAAGAACACCATAAAGCGCAGGTGAACAATGTCCTTTTGAAAGAACAAGTCTGTCTCTGTCAGGATCTTTGGGATTTTTAGGATTAACTTTCATTTCTTTGAAATAAAGAACTGATAAAATTTCAGCAATTGAAAGCGATCCGCCCGGATGTCCGGAAGCTGCGTTATATACCGCTTCAATGACATTTCTCCTGATTTTGTAAGCCATTAAATTAAGCTTGTTAATTTCTCTTGTATCCATGTTGTTCTCCTTAAAAATTATTATATCCGTTAATTAAAAACTGCCGCTATACTAAGCAATTCATTAAGCCTTGAAATATCCCCATTGATATGAAGGTAACCTAAAAGAGTTTCAAAACCTGTTGCTTTTTTATATTCGGAAAGAGCTGCGTTTTTAGCTTTTGTGTTAATTTTAGCATTTCGGCCTCTTTTGAAAACTCTTAATTCCTTTTCATTCAGATATGGTTCAATTCTATCAAAAGCTTCGCACTGAGCAGATGCTTTTACATACCTTACAGCTTTTTTATGTAAACTGTCAACAGGTGCATTTGCTTTACTTAACAAATGTTCTCTTATATACATTTCAAAAACTGCATCTCCCAAAAAAGCAAGAGCGAGTGGTGAATATCTGTCACCTTTTGTTACTACATTCTCTTCCATTTTACCCCCTGAGGTGTATCTTCAAGGATGATTCCCTGTGCTTTAAGATCGTCACGTATTTTATCAGCAAGTGCAAAATCTTTATTCTTTCTTGCGTTCTGTCTTTCTTCAATCAAAGCTTCGATATCTGCATCAATAAACTCTTCTTTTTTATCGGTAATTATACCTAAAACATCGCAAAGTTCCTGAATTACTGAAAGTGTTTTTAAAATATCTGCATTAGATGATTCTTCGGTCAGATTTACATTAGCATATTTTACTAATTCAAAAATAGCAGAAACAGCATCAGCGGTATTAAAATCGTCATCCATAGCATTTTCAAACTTTTCAACGAGTGATGAAACTTCCTTAAGTTCAGTTTCCGGGGCGTCAATACCATTTAATTCTCTCAATCTGTCTACTGCATTCAAAATACGTTCAAGACCGTTTTTAGATGCTTCCATCAATTCTGCACTGAAGTTTAATGGACTTCTGTAATGTGCACTAAGCATAAAGAATCTTAAAACCTGTAAGTCATATTGCTCACCAATTTCACGAACAGTACGGAAATTACCTAATGATTTACTCATTTTAACATTATCAATATTTAAAAAACCATTATGCAACCAGTATTTAGCAAACTCTTTTCCGTTTGCAGCTTCACTCTGTGCTATTTCATTTTCATGATGAGGGAAAATAAGATCTTCGCCTCCGGCATGGATATCAATCTGCTCACCCAAATACTTTTTGGACATAACAGAACATTCAATATGCCATCCCGGTCTTCCGTCACTCCACGGCGACTGCCAGGAGGGTTCTCCCTCTTTTTTAGGCTTCCATAAAACAAAATCAAAATAATCTTCTTTTCCATCTTCACCGGTAACCTGAATTTCACGATGACCTGCCTGCAATTCATCTATGTTCTTCTTGGAAAGTTTACCATAATCAGAAAAAGCTCTTGTTCTGAAATAAACGGTTCCGTTGGCATTGTACGCAAAACCTTTATCAATAAGGTTTTGAATCATTTCTATCATACCATCAATTTCCTCAGTTGCTTTTGGATGAGTGGTTGCTTCCTTAACGTTCATAGCTTCCATATCTTTTTTACATTCTTGTATATAACGCTCAGAAATAACCGAAGAGTCAACACCTTCTTCATTTGCTTTTTTTATAATTTTATCATCTACATCTGTAAAGTTAGATACATAATTTACAGCGTAACCTTTATATTCAAAATATCTGCGAACCGTATCAAAAACAATCATCGGACGTGCATTACCTATGTGAATATAGTTATAAACAGTGGGTCCGCATACATACATACTCACTTTTCCGGATTCAACCGGTACAAATTCTTCTTTTTTTCGTGTCAATGTATTAAAAAGTTTCATTAAATTTCCTCCGAATCTGAATTTGATTTTTCAAGAACATCAATTCTATGTGATAATTTACAAAGTTCCTGAGAAACAGGGTCAGGCATATGAATATGATCAAAGTTGGTTGTAACTTTTATGTTATCACGTTTCACAATTCTTGCCGGTATGCCGACACAAGTGCAATTTGCCGGAACCTCCTGCAAAACAACTGCATTTGCAGCTATCTTGCTGTTGTCGCCTACGGTAAATGGCCCTAAAACCTTTGCTCCACACCCTATCAAAACATTATTTCCTATGGTAGGATGTCTTTTTCCTTTATGTTTTCCTGTGCCACCTAATGTAACTCCCTGATATATAGTGCAGTTATCCCCAATTATTGCAGTTTCACCGATAACAACACCCATACCATGATCGATAAACACACCTCTGCCGATTTGTGCCGCAGGATGAATTTCAATACCATATTTTCTTCTGACTCTGTTTGATATGGAAGTGGCTATAAATTTATGTCCATGTTTATAAAACCAATGTGCTATACGATGATTCATAACCGCTTTGAAGCCAGGATACATAAAGAAAACTTCCATAGCATTTCTTGCAGCAGGATCACGTTCAAGTATTGTTTGTAAATCTTCTCTTATGGTTTTAAACAAAATTCCACCCCACTATCATTTTCATTATATTTTAACACATTTTTTCATAACTTTCAACATATATAAATAATATTTTTTAGAATATTTTAAAAAATCTCTTTACATCGAACAAATGTTCGAGTATAATATAATAGAGAGGTGATTTAATGGAACGAATTATTTTTCATATAGATGTTAATTCAGCTTTTCTTTCATGGACTGCTGCAAAAAGAATCAAATACGGTTTATTTCCTGATTTAAGAGAAATTCCTGCTGTTATAGGCGGACGTGAACATTCGAGAACTGGCATTGTTCTGGCAAAATCCATCTCAGCCAAGAAATTTGGGATACAAACAGGTGAACCTCTTTACAAAGCTAAAGAAAAATGTCCAGATTTAAAAATTGTTCATCCTGATTTTAAATTATATAACGAATGCTCAAAAAAAATGATAGATATTTGCACAAAATATTCACCTTTTGTAGAACAATTCTCAGTGGATGAACTATTTTTGGATTATACAAATATGGAATATCATTTCGGTTCACCCATAAATGGAGCAAAACTTATAAGTGAAGCTATAAAAAAAGAAATGGGCGTTACAGTAAATATAGGCATATCCAATAATAAGCTTCTGGCAAAAATGGCTTCCGATTTTGAAAAACCTGATAAAATCCATACACTTTTCCCCGATGAAATTCAAAGCAAAATGTGGCCTTTACCAGTTTCCGAATTATTTATGGTCGGCAGAAAAACTGAAGAAAAGCTTAAAAATATAGGACTTTATACAATTGGGGACGTAGCACGATGTGATCGTAAGTTCTTACGTTCATATCTTAAAGAACAAGGTGAACTTACATGGTGTTATGCTAATGGCATTGATATCTCAAAAGTGAATCACAAAGAATCTGAAGCTAAAAGTATCGGAAACGGAGCAACATTACCAAAAAATATAACAACTTCAAAATCAGCCTACAGTGTCTTACTTGGACTCGCAGAAAAAGTGGGCGAAAGATTAAGAAAGAAAAAATTGACGGCTACTGTCATCAGCGTTTCTTTAAAATCTTCTGATTTTAAAACATATTCACATCAAAAAGCTTTATACTCTCCTGTTTCTTCCACATATGAAATATTCCATTATTCAAAAGAAATATTTAATGAAATGTGGAACTGTTCGCCTATAAGAGCTATTACAATCACGTTAACTGAGTTTCAAACGAGTGAAGATATGCAATGTTGTTTTTTTACAAATGAAATAACTTCAAAAGCGTTGAAAACCGATAATTCAATAGATGATTTAAGAGCTAAATACGGTCACAACTGCATAATGAGAGCAAGTCTGATAAATACACATTTATCACATAAAATAACCAATGCTCAGGATACAACATTGAAATCAAATTTAAACTGATTGGTATGTTAAATTTAATAAAAATCTTTCAGGAAACACTGAAACTTTAAAGTAATTTGAATAATAATTAAAAAAATATTAAAAACACTTGATTTTTCCTTTGATTTATGATATTATATCTAATTGTTGGATATGCATCCGTAGCTCAGCTGGATAGAGTAACCGGCTACGAACCGGTCGGTCGGGGGTTCGAATCCCTCCGGATGTGCCAGGCAAAAAGATACCTTTTCAGGTGTCTTTTTGTTTTATATAATACTTTTACGAGGTGAAAAATGGATTGCGAAAAATTAGTATCACTTGCACTTACTATTGGAGAAAGGCTACTATGCAGTGGAGCGGAAGTCAGCAGGGTTGAAGATTCAATTTCAAGAATATGTAAAGCCTATGGAGCAGAACACGTCGATGTTTTTACAATAACATCATCTATCGTTTTGACTGTATGCATTGATAATAAAATAATAACCCAAACAAGAAGAATAAAAAGACATAAAACTGACTTTGAACTCTTTGATAAACTTAACAATTTATCAAGAGAAATATGTGATAATAAACCCGATGCAGCATACATTAGTGAACAACTTAAAATTCTTGAGAAAAACAACAAAAATAACTTTATCAAATATGTAGCCTGGTTCATAGTTGCAGGTTCTTTCACTATGTTTTTTGGTGGAACCCTTAATGATGCTTTATTTTCATCAATAATAGCTATTATAGCAAGATTTATATTTGCGATAATAGAATCTGTTAATTTAAATAGAGTTTTCACGAATATAGTGCTTAGTTTTACAGTAAGTTCTCTTGCCTACAACATAGCACTCACAGGATTAAATTGTAATTCAGACAAAATAATAATTGGAAATATTATGTTGCTTATACCCGGAATAGCACTCACTAATGCTATAAGAGATTTAATTGTCGGAGATACAATGACCGGACTTTTAAACATATCTGAAGCACTTCTGACAGCTATAGCTATAGCAGGAGGATATTTCCTGACAACACTTATATTCGGAGGTGCAATATGATTGAATATACTATTCAGATACTGATGGCTGTAATTGGTACTATAGGATTCTCTTTGGTTTTTAATTCAAAAACTAAATTGATATTAGTAAACAGCGTAGGTGGTGCTGTTGTTTGGTTTTGCTATATAATATCCTTTATTTGCACCGAAAATATTTTTATAAGTTATATGATTTCCGCTGTAGCAACAGGCGTATATTCTGAATTTATGGCACGAATATACAAAGCACCGGCTACCACCGTGTTAATACCTGTATCCGTTGTCCTCATACCCGGAAGTTCTTTGTACTATACTATGCAGGCTCTCTTTAGCAACGATTTTATCAAATTTGCGGAAAAAGGCACCGAAACCCTGAAAATAGCTACTGCAATAGCATTAGGGATAATTATAGTTTCAACTTTTGTAAAAATTATAAACTCCTTTCCTATAAAATTTAAAAACTAAAAATATGTGTTTGCTGGAAGCAAACACATATTTTAATTAACATATTTATTTATTATGTTTAATGCACATCGAATACCGTCAACGGCTGAAGACGTTATGCCGCCTGCATATCCCGCACCTTCACCAATTGGATAAATACCATTTATATTGCACATAAATTGCTTATCACGAGGAATTTTGACAGGAGAAGAACTTCGTGTTTCAGGGGCTGTCAAAACAGCATTATCGTTAGCAAACCCTTTTAACTTTCTTTCAAAAACAGGAATGGCCTCTTTGATAGAATCATTTATAAACTCAGGAAAAATTTTATTTAAGTTACATAACTTAATACCGGGTTTATATGTAGGCTTTATATCACAAATCCTATCTGAAGGTTCATTTTTTAAATAATCACCTAACAGCTGACAAGGTGCAAAATAATTACCGCCACCTTCCATAAATGCTTTTTCTTCTATTTTTCGTTGAAATTCAAAACCTGACAACGGATGATTCCTTTGAAAATCTTCGACACCTACACTAACCAAAAGAGCACTGTTAGCGTTTACTCCCCCTCTGTCAGAATAACTCATCCCGTTAGTTACAACACCGCCTTCGTCAGATGAAGAAGCAACCACGAATCCACCGGGACACATACAGAAAGTATAAACTCCTCTGTTTTCTTTAGTATGATACGAAAGCTTATAATCAGCCGCACCAAGTATACCGATATCAGCACCTTTTCCGTACCTTACAGAATTAATCATATCCTGGCTATGTTCTATGCGCACACCGACCGAAAAAGGCTTTGCTTGTAAGTTTATACCTTTTTTGTTCAGCATAGAAAAAGTATCACGAGCCGAATGTCCTATTGCTAAAATCAAATCATCAGTTTCATATTCTTTATCAGCCACAACAGTTGAAATACCGCCGTTATTAATGGATATATCGGTCATTTTTGAATTAAAAATAACATTACCACCATTTTCTTCAATCTTTATTCGAAGATTTTTAACAATATCAACTAACGCATCAGTACCTATATGAGGTTTTGCAACAAAAGAAATTTCCTCTTTGGCACCACATTCAATGAATATATCAGTCATATATCTCATAAGTGGATCATTTATACCACTCATTAGCTTACCATCAGAAAAAGTTCCGGCACCACCTTCACCAAACTGAACATTAGAGTCAATATTAAGTATACCATTTTGAGAAAATTTTTCTACATCAATTTTACGTAAATGAACAGGCTTACCACGTTCAAGAACAATAGGTCTTGCACCAGCTTGCGCTAATACATAAGCGCAAAACAATCCCGATGGTCCGGCTCCTACAATAACAGGTCTTTTATGCGGTGAAATAGCAGAAATCACAGGTGCTGTTTTTTCAAAAACTTCATTTGAGGATTTCAGAACCTCTACAGTATAAACATAATTAATTTTACCATGTCTTGAATCAACTGACCTACGTCTGACTTTATAATCATAAGGCTTATAGCCTGTTTTGCGAATTATTTCTTTTTCAAGTTCATATTCAGATGCATAAATGTCTGTTTTAATATCTGTTATAATCATTATTACATACCTTTGATTTTTTGGGCAGCCGATTTGCCTGCTACAGCACCCGAACTCCACGCCCATTGTAAATTGAAACCGCCACAATCTCCATCAACATCAAGAACTTCACCGCAAGCAAATAAACCTTCACATAGCTTTGATTCCATAGAATTACAATTAAAATTATCAAGCTTAATTCCACCTGCTGTAACCTGAGCAGATTCCCACCCTTTAGTTCCATGAATATCAAATTTCCATTCTTTAACGGTTTTTGAGAGTTTTTTTAGTTCCTCATCTTTTAAAACATTTGCCTTTAAATTAAGTTTGTAATCAGTTACAGTTTTTATCAATTCTCTGCCAACCGCCTTATTGAATAAGCCATTTGTAAATACATCAAGAGTAAGATTTTTATTTCTTGATTTAAGCAATGAATAAACTTCATTTTCAGAATATGATGGTAATAAATCTAATGTTATATAACATTTCTTTTTCAATACAACTGCTTCCGAAACAATCCTTGAAATCTGAAAAACCGGAGGTCCGGAAACACCATACTCAGTAAATAAAACCTCCCCACTATCAGTTTTCATATTTACATCATCTACGAAAACAGAAATATTACCGTTAACTTTAACGCCTTTTAACGGAACCGTCTTTTTACTATCACCAACGAGTTGAACAAGTGAAGGAAAAATATGAGTCATTCTATGACCAAATACTTTAAGAATATCATAAGATGAACCATCTGTTCCACTCTGAGGAGCTGCTTTCCCACCACAAGCAAAAATCAATGTTTTTGAACTAATAAGTTTTCCATCTTTACTTTTAATGAGAAAACAATTTTTATATTCAACAGAAACGCAATTAAAGTTACATATTTCTTCAACATTTGCTTCAGTCGCTCTGAATCTTAACATATCAACAACTGAAGCTGCCTGAAGACTGTTCGGGAAAACTTTATTACCTTCGTTATAGTATATGATGCCACTTTCAGAAAAGAAATTCTTTGTATCATCAAACCCAAAATTTTCAAATATATTTTTGACAAAACCCGGATTCTGTGTGTGAAAATGATTTAAAGAGATGTCCATATTGGTAAGGTTGCATCTACCATTCCCGGTAGTAAGAAGTTTTTTGCCTGTGCGTTGATTTTTCTCCAGGATAACAACTTTACCATTTTTCAGATTTTCAGCTGCATGGATAGCTGCACAGATACCACTTGCACCACCACCTATTATTGCAACATCATACAAAACCACTCACCTCTTTTTATTTAACAAGCTGAGCATATACACTCAAAATTTTTGTAAGTTCAGCTCGTGAAAGATCTTTTTCTGGGTTAAATCTGTTTTTATTATCACCCGAGAATATTCCATTCTTAACACACCATTTAACTGCATCAACTGAATAATCGGATATATCAGAAGAATCGACAAAATGTAAATCAAAACGAACTTCCGGACTTCCGTATGCTCTGTAAATCAAAACAGCAGTTTCTTCTCGTGTAATCGTTCCGTTAAATTCCATAAATTCCTTTTCAAATTCACTTATTATATGATTTTTAACCGCCCAGGTAGCTGCATCATTATAGCATTCAGAAGATACTGTAAATTTATTTACATCACCTTTACTTCCTGACATTCTGAACAAAGCTGTTATAACCATACCCTTTTTTAAAGATTCTTCCGGTTGGAATCTTTTATCAGTTACACCCTTCATCCAACCATTGTTATAAACATTGTAAACATAATGATAATACCAACTGTTATTGGGCACATCCTTAAAAACAACACCTTCTTTTTTTAATGGCATTACATTATGCTCCGCAGGGATAGGTACAACAATACATTCAGCATTATCGATAGTATAATTAGTTCTGATGCCGTTTATATACACTTCAAACTGATCAGAATATTCAATACCGCTTAAGTGTTTTATGATTATATTTCCGTTCTCAACAGAAAGTATTTTAGCTACATAATAATCATTCTCACTCAAAGAAAAATAAGTTTCCTGAGAAATCGAATCAAAATACGTATATATGTTCAATGTTTTTATATCATTAAGACAAATGTTTTCGTTTAACGCTTTTTTCGTCCATTCATTTCGGTCTTTAATAAAGTTTTTTAGATAGTCAACATTTTCATAATAATCATCAAAAACCCAATCGACTTTATTGCCGCTAAATCCACCAAAATCCCAAATCAAATAATTCATCTTTTGAGAATTGGCGACATCTGTAACGTAATCATCAACTGAACGAACATATTTTCCACTAGTTTTACCTAAAATAATATTTTCAATAATTGGTGCAAAATGATTATTATAAAACTTTATATAGCGTTCCTGAAACGTTGGAATATTCATTAATTTTTTGCTGAAGTCAGTATTAAACACAGTAAAACCCGTAACTTTCTGATTCTCGTCAGCCTCTGTATTACTTCCAATACCGTAAGAGATATCAAAATCCCACACCGGTCCATAATTGAACTCCATATTGTTGTCCATATACATATATGTCGATGACATAAATGCATCTATATCTTTCGAGAATTGCTCAATAGCAAATATCTTTACAAGACTGTCAATATTTACATAATCTTCATATGGTCTTCCATTATTGGGATTAACACCATAATTATAAACTGCATCTTCATATTCCTGATAACGTTCGCTTACTTTTCTTACCAAAGATTTTGGCAGATTTTCCGGACTCTTAATAACTACGTAATTCCCATTAGTCGTTGAAAACCAACATTTTTCCTCATCAACTCTGTCGGAATATTCATATTCTAGTAAAAATCCATAGTCAGCATAATCAGGAACAACTATACCCTCTGCATATTTAAAAGTATTACCGTATATATTTTTATCTTTACCATAAGAAATTTTTTCAGGCAATCCAACACTTTCGATTTCTTGTTCAAAATCATTAATATTTACTCTTCCGGATGAAATCTCATTCTTTTCACTTAGTAAGTAATTACCGATATATTCCCCGTCATAAAACACATCAACCGGTGTGCATTCAGGAGAATATGGCAGACCTACTTCTTTAGCCAAGTCATAAGTTAATTGGTTTCTTATAAGCGTAGGATCAAAACTGTTAGCCAGGAGAATCCATGTTTTATCAGCATTTTCATCTTTGCCATCATCAAGCAAGTTAATATTTTCATCAAGCTTAATCTGATATGGTTTTTTTGAAGTGCCCTCCCAGGTTGAATTCCCTCTGCCTTTAATTTCTTTCATTGCACCACTATAGATAATATCTCCTGCATCAGAATAAACATCGATATTCCCTTTTGATTTATTGCCACGAACTTCAGCAACATAATCACGTCCATAATTTACAGGATCATCACTTTTGATGAAAAGTGATGAAATTTTATCAGAACATAAAATTTTAAAATCGATAACATAATCGTTAATCTTTATTTTAATTTTATATTCACCAAAAGAATTATTCTTTGCTATAGAATTAACATTGACCGGTTCGTGACTTTCAGCAATAATAATACCTTTGTCACCTTCTATCTCAAACTCTTTTACACCATCAATATTGAAAGTCAAATTATTTAAATCTGCACCAGACGGAAGAAAAAGCGTTTGCTCACCATTAATTTCAATAAGTTTTATAGTACTGTTAAGAAATTCGGCAGTAATAATATAATCTGAATTTTGAGCATTAATATTTAAAATAGCAGAAAACAATACAACAAAAGTTATAAATATTATGTTTAGTATTTTCTTCATTTGAATATCCAATCTGTTATAATATTTTTATTACAAAAAAATACCAGTACAGTATGTGCATACATACTGTACTGAGATCCTTTACTATTTCTCAATATCTGTAAGCGAAATAGTTCTTGTATGCTGAGTATGAAACCATTCTTTATTGTTCTTTTTAAGAATACCGACAACAGATATCGGGAACCATGTAAAAGTATAGAAGTAGTACGGAATATATCCTTTAATTACTTTCCAATTGAGCTTCTTCTCAAAGAAAAGAACAGTCGGTGTAAATAACAACTGACACAAAACTATTGTATTCCATATTAAAGGTGTGCTGAACAGATATGTCATCTGGAAAAAGCCTAAATTTCCATCAGGAAAGAAAGTTTGCAAAATTCCCATTACAGTAATATAAAATAATGCAACAAGTCTTATAGGCTGGAAAAGATAACAAGCACAATCTATCGGAATAAGTTTACGTTCTTTAACACCTTTTTTAATAAGTTTAGCAAAAAATCTACTTAATACATCAGCATGACCTTGCATCCAACGAACTCTCTGTTTGTATGACTGAGAAAACGTCAAAGGCTTCTCATCATAAACTATAGCGTCATGCGCCCAACCTACTTTATAGTTATTCATAGTAAGCTTCATAGTGAATTCCATATCCTCTGCAAGACACGTAGCTCCCCAACCAATATCCTTAATAATATCAGTTGCAACAGCAAAACCTGTTCCACAAAGCTGACAACACATACCAAGAGCATAACGTGCATACTGGAAGGTTCTGTTTATACTCCAGAACGAAATCGCATACGACATAGATATCCACGAATCATAAGGATTCTTGGTATCAATATAGCCCTGTACTGCTTTATATCCACGATTAAATTGCCTGTTCATCTGATTTAAAAACTCAGGATGAACAAGATTATCGGCATCAAACACACATATCGCATCAAAATGCTTATCCATTGCAAAAATCTTTTCAAACATCCAGTCAAGAGCATATCCTTTTCCCTTCTTGACATCGTCAGTTCGTTCGTATACAGTAGCACCGTGCTGACGTGAAATATCCGCTGTAGAATCGCTGCAATTATCGGCAATAACAAACACTTCATAAGAATCTTTAGGGTAATTAAGCGATTGCAATGAATCCACAAGATTACCAATAACTACTTCTTCATCATGAGCAGAAACTACCATAGCAAACTTGTGTGTAATATTTGTTTCATTTTTACATTTGGGTTCTTTTTTGAATAAACATCCAACAAGTGAAATAACAGTGTAATATCCACCGAATATAAGCATTGCTATTTGCAGTATCATGCTGAATACATACAAAAAATTTTCCATTTCTACACCTCTCAATCTCATCTTACATATAATACAACAGTTTTGTAAAAAAATCAAGTATTTTCACAATAAATTAATATTTTTTCTAAAAAATTATGGACAAGAGGAGGTTTTTCGTGTAAAGTATATATAACAGTAAAATGATAAGGTGATAATTTTGAAATCAAAAACATTATTTATTTGTACAAACTGCGGTCACTCATCTGCAAAGTGGTCAGGCAAATGCCCGGAATGCGGAGAATGGAATACACTTGAAGAAGAAACTGTTAAGCCTCTGTCCGCTTCTGCTGAAATAAAAATCGTTACCGAAAAACCTATAGCGTTAATGAATATCAAAACAAACACCGAGACTCGATTCCCGAGTGGAATTTCTGAACTTGACCGTGTTCTCGGTGGCGGGGTCGTTGAAGGTTCTCTGATTCTGGTAGGTGGAGAACCGGGAATAGGTAAATCTACGCTACTTATGCAAATCTGCAATAATGTAACTGACAAGGTACTTTATGTATCCGGAGAAGAATCTTATACACAAATCAAACTCCGTGCCTCAAGGCTTAAGGTTGACAACACATTGATGAAAATACTATGTAATACAAGCATTGACAATACATTAAGTTCTATGGAAACTGATACTCCGAAGGTTGTAATTATTGATTCAATACATACTATGTGTTCATCTAAAGTATCCACAGCTCCCGGTAGTGTTTCACAGATAAAAGAATGTACAATGGAAATTTTGACTTGCGCAAAAAAGCTTGGAATTACCGTATTTATAGTAGGTCACGTTACCAAAGAAGGTTCCATTGCGGGTCCAAGAGTTTTGGAACACATGGTTGATTGCGTTTTATATTTTGAAGGTGATCGTTACAATACTTTCAGAATTCTACGCGCTGTTAAAAATCGTTTCGGTTCCACAAATGAAGTTGGTTTATTTGAAATGAATGATGAAGGTCTTAAAAGTATTTCGAATCCAGTTGAATATCTTCTTGATAAAGATAAACAACAAAGTCCGGGGACTTGCATAACATGTACAATGGAGGGTACAAGGCCACTTATTTCAGAAATAGAAGCATTAGTAACACCAACCTTCTTCCCTTCCCCGAGAAGAACCGCATCCGGGCTTGATTACAACAGAGTTGTTCTGTTGCTCGCAGTACTTGAAAAAAATACAAAAGTAAATCTATCTACATACGACACATACATAAACATCGTTGGTGGAATGAAATTAACTGAACCGGCTTCCGATTTAGCGGTTCTACTTGCAATATATTCAACACTAAAAGATTTTATTATTAATTCCGATACAATTGCATTAGGTGAAATTAGTCTTACAGGCGAAGTGCGTAATATTCCACTATGTGAAAACAGAATTAATGAAGCAAGAAAACTTGGATTTAAAAAAATAATAGTTCCATATACAAATTTCAGAGAGTTAAAAAACAAAGAAGGAATAATAGGTGTAAAAAACATCCATGATGCTATTAATGCAATTAAATAATATTTTGACATCTAATAAAAAATGTGGTAAAATATTACTTCGGTAAGTAAATCTAAAAAGTAATTTCAGAGGTATATATGGGAATAGTTCTTCACGGAATTTTTGATAAATCTCCAACACACAAAACTACAGCTATAATTCCTGCAGCAGGTTGCGGAAAAAGAATGGGTATAGGTTTTAATAAATTATTTCTTTCAATAAATGATAAGCCAATACTCGCTTATACACTTGATGCATTTGAGTTGTGTAATAAGATTTCAGAAATCATTATAGTAGCGAGTCCGAATGAAGTAGAAATGATCGAAGATATTGTTGAAGATTTCGGATACAGAAAAGTAACAAACATAGTAATCGGCGGTGCTACACGTCAAGAAAGTGTAATCAGAGGATTTAATGCTATATCAGAAGATACCGAAATTGTCTTGATACACGATGCAGCTCGCCCACTTGTTACAAATGATGAAATTTCCGACACAATTGATGCCGCTCTCAAAAACGGCATTGCTTGTTCAGGTATATCTCCTACTGATACGGTCAAAAAAATCAACTCTGATGTTTTCTGTGGAACATCCGATAGAAATCAATTATTTTTGGTAAGGACACCTCAAACCTTTAAAAAAGATATACTCCAAGATGTCTTGCGCAAGTCAACAGAATGCGGATATACAGCTACAGATGAAAGCACCCTTGCCGAAATGTGTGGTTATAACGTAACTGCAGTTAAAGGTAAATCAACAAATATTAAACTAACTGTTCAAGAAGATTTTTTACTTATATCTGCATATATTTTAAGCGAGGAGAAATTAAATTGAGAATAGGACATGGTATTGATTTTCACAGACTTGTTAAAGACAGAAAATTAATTTTAGGCGGAATAGATATTCCTTATGACTATGGTCTTGACGGTCACTCAGATGCAGATGTACTTGTTCATGCAATCTGTGATGCTCTGTTAGGAGCTGCTGCCAAACGCGATATAGGATATCATTTCAGTGATAAAGATCCACAATATAAAAACATTTCTAGTCTTATACTTTTAAAAAAATGCATTGAAATTATTTTGCCTTTGGAAATAGTTAATATCGATGCAACTGTAATTGCACAAAAACCAAAACTTCTGCCATACATTGAAAAAATGGAATATTGTATTGCGGAAACCATAGGAACTGATGTTTCTAACATAAACATAAAAGCTACTACTACAGAAGGTATGGGTTACTGCGGTTCCGGAGAAGGAATCGAAGCTCACGCAGTTTGCCTCCTGAAAAGAAAGGAAGATTAAATGGCACAGGAACAGAAAAAATTTGTTGAAGATATAACACCAATGGATGTGGACTTTGCGAAATGGTATACCGATATTGTAAAGAAGGCTGATCTTGTAGATTATTCACATATCAAAGGTTGTATGATTATACGACCATACGGTTATGCTATCTGGGAAAACATTCAGAAAACACTTGATTCAAAATTTAAAGAACTCGGGCACGAAAATGTATATATGCCTATGTTTATCCCGGAAAGTTTACTTCAGAAAGAAAAAGACCACGTTGAAGGTTTCGCACCTGAAGTTGCCTGGGTTACTCATGGTGGAAATGAGAAATTACAGGAAAGACTATGTGTTCGTCCCACCTCCGAAACTTTATTTTGTGACCACTACAAAAATATTATACAATCATATCGCGATCTTCCGAAACTATATAATCAGTGGTGTTCTGTTGTAAGATGGGAAAAAACAACAAGACCTTTTCTGCGTTCTTGTGAGTTCCTTTGGCAGGAAGGTCACACAGCTCACGCTACTGCTGAAGAAGCTATGGAAGAAACAAAGCGTATGCTCAACGTTTATGCTTGGTTCTGTGAAAACATTCTTGCAATGCCGGTTATTAAAGGACAAAAAACTGATAAAGAAAAATTCGCCGGTGCCGAAAGCACTTTTACAATAGAAAGTCTTATGCACAGCGGTATAGCTTTACAAGCAGGAACATCGCATAATTTTGGTGATGGCTTTGCAAAAGCATTCGAAATTCAGTTCACAGATAAAGACAACAAGTTAAAATATGTTCATCAGACATCCTGGGGTGTTACTACAAGACTTATCGGCGCTATAATTATGGTTCACGGAGATGATAATGGACTCGTTCTTCCCCCTGCTGTAGCTCCTGTTCAGCTTATGATTATCCCTATTGCTCAACATAAACCCGGCGTTCTTGAGAAAGCTAATGACATATATAATAAACTTGCGGGTAATGTAAGAGTAAAAATTGATGATTCCGATAAAAGTCCCGGATTTAAATTCAGCGATCAGGAAATGAGAGGAATACCTTTAAGACTTGAAATAGGTCCTAAAGATATTGAAAATAATCAAGCAATTTTGGCAAGAAGAGACACAGGTGAAAAATATACGGTGTGTCTTGACGAAATAGCTACAAAAATTTCTGAATTATTAGATACAATTCAGAATGATATGTTTAATGCCGCAAAAAAACATGTAGAAGAAAGAACATTTTCCGTTACAGATATGGAAGCATTTACAAAACAGCTCGAAGAAACTCCCGGTTTCATAAAAGCTATGTGGTGCGGCGACGAAGCTTGTGAACTTAAAATCAAAGATTTAACAGGAGCTTCATCCAGATGTATTCCTTTCGAACAAGAAAAGCTTTCTGATAAATGTGTATGTTGCGGAAAACCTGCTGATAAAATGGTTTATTGGGGCAAAGCTTACTAAATAATAAAACACAGGACCGGTTTCCTGTGTTTTAATTAATTAAATAAATTCTTATGGAATTGAATAGTTTATAATTACAATATATATCTGTGGAGGATTTTATGAACATATATAACTTAAACAATGGAGCTAAAATTCATTTTATCGGTATCGGTGGTGTAAGTATGTCTTCACTCGCAATTATTCTCAAAAAAAACGGATACCTGGTTTCAGGAAGTGATGTAAAAAGAACTAACCTTACCGATAAATTGGAATCAAATGATATACGTATATATTACACTCAAAAATCGTCAAATATTCAATCACCGGATCTTGTGGTATATACAGCCGCAATCAGTCACGATAATGAAGAATATATTGCTGCAATTAATTCCGGAGCAAAAGTTGTTGAACGTTGTGAATTATTGGGAGAATTAATGAAAAAATACAAAGATGTTTGCTGTATTACAGGCACACATGGAAAAACAACAACTTCTTCTATGGTATCTCTCATAATGATTGATGCAAACCTGGATCCTACAGCACTAATCGGTGCTGAAGTAAAAGAATTAAACGGGAACTACAGAATAGGAAAAAATGATGTAATGGTCGCCGAAGCGTGTGAGTATGTAGAAAGCTTTCTTAAATTTTTTCCAACAAAAGCTGTTATACTCAATGTAGATGAAGATCATCTTGATTATTATAAAAATATCGATCACATAATTTCTGCATTCAGAAAATTTGCAAATCTGATAGATGAAAACGGAACAATAGTTGTTAACGCAGATGACTCCAACTCTTTAAAAGCCCTAAACGAAACAAAAGCGAACATAATTAAATATGGTATGAGCAAAAATAACACTTATTATCCTGAGAATATCGTATATAATGAAAAGGGATGTGCATCTTATGATTTGATGAGTTGTGGCAAGAAGCTTACAGAAATAGTATTAAATGTCCCGGGTAAGCATAACGTTTCAAATAGTTTGGCAGCAGCAGCTATTGCTTTAGATCAAGGTTGTAGTTATGCTTCAATAGCTTCAGGGCTTTCAAAATTTTACGGAGCTGAAAGACGCTTTGAGTATAAAGGTAAATTTGAAGAATCAATTATAATAGACGATTATGCTCATCACCCTACCGAGATTAAAGCAACATTGGATACTGCTGAAAACATCAGCCATAAATCAATAATTGCAATATTCCAGCCACATACTTATACAAGAACAAAAGCTTTATTAAATGATTTTTCTAACGCATTTTACAAAGCTGATAAAGTAATAATAACAGACATTTATGCTGCACGAGAAAAAGATGATGGAACAATTCATGCGAACGATCTTGTAAATGCTTTAAAAATTAACGGAGTAGATGCAGAATATATACCGGATTTCGATGATATATGTCAATATATCAAAAAAAATTCAGCTCCCGGCAATATTTTCATTACCATAGGAGCCGGTGACATTTATAAAATATCAAATCAGATAGCGAATTCGTAAGAGTGATAAGAAATTACTTTTCCGATAATATTACAGGATACACAACGTTCGATTAATACGCCTGTTTTATTATCCGGATTCCATTTCTTAATTGGCTTTAGAACTTTATTGCCGGATTTTGAGATACCGTAAACACCGATAAACGTTTCGTTTTTGTTGACAACTGCAACAACAACATCGCCTTCTTTGTACTCACCAACAGAATCTACTACTACAAAATACAAATTTTTATCGTCTTCACGTACAAGCTTACGTGGAACAATTACTGCTCTGTATTTATAAAAATCTCCCACAGCCGGCATAGCTACAAACCATTTAGTAAGTTCACAAGAAACAAAATCTCTTTCAACCTGAATAATTGCGGGAATAACATCTGAGCAATCATCTTCGCTACGAAATCTCGTGACTTGCCAACCAACATAAAACTCACCGGGATCTACTTTCAAAACACGGGCAATTTTTACAATAGTATTTAAATCAGGAAGAGAAATTCCATTTTCATAGTTAGATATTGTGGTATTCTTTATGCCGACTTTTTTCGCAAGTTCAGCTTGTGTATATCCTCTGTACAAACGATACCGTTTCAAAACGTGAGGAAATTTACTTTTATCAATTTCATCCCAGTCGACTTTAAGATAGTCCATACTAACACTCCTTACAACATAATTATAGTTTTTTCGACAAAATTTGTCAACAACAATTTATAAATTTAAAATATAGAGGTGTCATATGAAAGATATAGAAACACATCAGTTAAAAAATGGTACTTATGTTCATTACATTAGTGCAGACAGGTTCAAAAATGTAAATTTTACTGTAAATATAACCGTACCGATTAAAAGACCGGACGTTACGTTTAATACCTTAATACCTGCTGTTTTAAGACAAGGTTCAGCAAAATTTCCTGTTACAAAAGATCTTAATATATATCTCGACGATCTATATGGTGCAAATATATCATATGGAATAAAAAAAAGAGGCAATTATCAAGTTATTGTAATTAATTTTAATACTATCTCCGACAGATATGCACCAAATTCAAAGCCTTTTGATAAACTTCTGAAATTAGCCGCTGAAATTCTTTTCAATCCTTTAGTGAAGGATAATGCATTTGACAATGAATACGTAAATCGTGAAAAAGAAAACTTAAGGCAATATATTGAAAGCGTTATAAATGATAAAAGAGAATATGCTAAAATTAAATTAATCAATGAAATGTTTTCAAAAGAAGATTATGGTATTTTTTCCAACGGATACGTAGAAGAACTTGATCAAATTACACCTGAAAACCTATATTCCTATTATAAAAAACTTATCACAGAAGGATTATGGGAAATTTTTGTAACGGGTCCGGTTAATGTAGAAGAATGTAATAATTTTATAAATTCTTACTTTAACTTCGAAAAAAATGTATTTAATTACTCCCCTGCCGATTTCGGTAAATATAGTAATGAAATCAGAAAAATTGAAGAAGCTGCTGATGTTACTCAAGGAAAATTATCAATAGGTATGCGTACAAATGTAACTATCAATTCTCCACTATATTTTGCTATGATTGTTATGAACAATCTTTATGGTGGGTCTGTACATTCAAAGCTTTTCCTTAATGTTCGTGAAAAAATGTCATTAGCTTACTACGCTGGTTCTGCTTACGATGCACACAAAGGTTTTATACTGATTAACAGTGGGATTGAATTTTCAAATTATGAAATAGCACTAAAAGAAATTTTGAAACAGCTTGATGATGTAAAATCCGGAATATTCACAGAACAAGATATAAAATTCTCAAAACTTTCAATTATAAATGCTTACAATAGCGTAAAAGACAGTGCAGTGGCTATGGAAAATTTCTATTCATCTCAAACTCTCACTAAAACATTTCTTACAATTGAAGAAATAATCGATAGAATTAACAAAGTAACAAAGGGCGATATTATCAAAGCAGCAAATACTGTTATTCCTGATACAGTTTTCTTTCTGAAAGGACGTGATGTTTAATGATGAATGAAAAAATCATCAAAAATTCTTTTATAGATGAATGCACATATATTTACAAACATAAAAGTGGACTTACAATATATATATCCCCCAAAAAAGGATACACAAAAAAAAGTGCATATTTTGCTACAAATTTCGGATCGATAAATAACACTTATGTTTCAGGTGAAAATTGCACTACTATTCCTGATGGAGTCGCTCATTTTCTTGAACATAAATTGTTTGAAAGTGAAGATGGAGATGCTTTTACAAAGTATGCTGCAACAGGTGCAAGCGCAAATGCTTATACTTCATTTACTCACACAGCATACTATTTCACATGCACCGACAACTTTGAAGCAAATCTTAAGATTCTTACCGACTTAATGCAAACCCCGTATTTTACAGCTGAAAATGTCGCTAAAGAACAAGGAATTATCGGCCAGGAAATTAATATGTATTTAGACAATCCGGGATGGCGTGTATATTTCAATATGCTCGAAGCTATGTATCATATCTGCCCGGTCAGAAAAGATATTGCAGGATCTATTGAAAGCATTTCTCAAATTACACCTGAACTATTATATGAATGCTACAACAATTTCTACAATGCATCCAATATGGTACTATGCATTTGCGGTGACGTAAATCCTCAAAAAATGGCGGTATATATAGAAACGTTACTTGACAGACTGGTTCCGGGAATCAATATAGAAAGTAAATTTGATGCTGAACCGGAAAAAGTTCTTAAAAGCTATACTGAGCAGAAATTATCAGTAAGTATGCCTATTTTCAATATTGGATTTAAAGATAATGATTTCAGATGCAACGGTGATGAATTTATCAAAAAGAATCTTATTGGTAAAATCGTACTGGACATACTTTTCGGCAGAAGCAGTAATTTCTACGATAGACTTTATGCTAAAGGTTTGATTAACGAAAGCTTTGATATAGAATATTCACTTGAAAAACAATATGCACACAGCATACTGTCGGGTGAAAGTTGTAACCCCGAAGAGGTGTACAACGAAGCCTTTGAAACAATTAAATATTATCAAAAAAGCGAAATTACAGAACACGAATTAACTAGACAGAAAAATATTGCTAAAGGTTCTTTTATATGCCAGTTCAACAACATAGAAGAAATATCACGAGCAATTATGGAATCACATTTCAACGATTTTAATCTTTACAATTCGCTGGATATATACAATTCTGTTACTTGTGATGATATAAATAACGCAATCAACAAATTAAGTGAAGAATATTCGGTTCTTTCAGTAATTAATCCTATGTAATGAAAGGAGCCTTGGTATGAATTATATAGCGTTTCCAGGGTTAAATATTGCTTTAACTATAAATCCTGTAGCATTCAATATTGGAGATAAAGAAGTCTACTGGTATGGTATTATAATTGCTTTAGGCGTATTTATGGGCACATTAATAAGTTTAAATGCAGCAAAAAAAGAAGACATAAAGACTGATACAATTTTAGATCTCTTGATTTTCGGTGTACCCAGTGCATTAATTTGCGGTAGATTGTATTACTGTATTTTTAAATTACCATACTATATTGAACACCCTGAAGAAATTATCGCTGTTTGGAAGGGCGGCATAGCAATATACGGCGGTATCATTGGTGCAATAATTTCTACCGGAATCTATTGCAAAATAAAAAAGCTTAATTGGAAACAGATATTTGACATTGGTATTCTAGGAGTTATAACCGGGCAGATAATTGGACGGTGGGGCAACTTTATTAATGCAGAAGCATATGGAACCGAAACAACTATGCCCTGGCGTATGGAGATTATTAACAGTGGTGCCGTATCTGCTGTTCATCCTACATTTTTATATGAAAGCCTTTGGAATTTAATTGGCTTGTTTATTCTTTTGAAAATAAATAAACATAAAAAAAGAAATGGCGATACCTTTTTTTCTTACTTAATCTGGTACGGAATCGGACGAGCTCTTATTGAAGGTTTACGTACCGACAGTTTATACCTCGGACCATTAAGAATTTCACAGGTCTTAGGCATAGTCACAGCATTATTAGGAATTATATATTTTCTCATTATAACAAAAAAGGAAGCACTCTAAGCTAATGCTTAGAGTGCTTCCTTTTATTTAAATCATTATACAAAAGTTGTATCCCATATTTTGATACCGCTGTCTTTAAAAACACTACGTAGTCTTTCCTGAACCATATCGCGAGTATACTCTTTTTTAATAATAACCTGTAAAAATCCGCCTCCACCTGCTCCGGAAATAAATTTTCCGTCTATCATATCATCGATTGCCATAAAAATCTGATCAATACAAGTATTTGTGCATCCTGAATCTAACTTTTTAGACAATTCCCAATGTGAAGTAAGAAGCTTAGCAAACTCATCAATATTACCTTTTTCAAGCTCAAACTTCATCAAAACAGCATGCTTTTGAATATTATGCATCACATCGTTGATAGATGGGCTTGATGAAATATATTTACCAACAACTTCTCTCAAAAGATTTCTGGCAAGTCTTCTTTGCCCTGTGTAAATTAATGCAAATCGTTCAGACAATTCCTTTAATGTTTCTTCTGACAGTTCAACATTTTCAATCTTAATTTTCTGAGCAAGACCTTTTTTCGTAGTCAACATTTTAATACCATTTGTTAATCCACCGACCTGATCCTGCCAACCACCACCGGTGCTCATAATTTGCTCCATACATAAAGCACGGTCATAAAGTTCATCTAAAGTATAGTTTACATCAAAGAATTCTAATATGGCTTTCACGCAAGCACCCGAGAGAATACTGCTTGTACCAAGCCCTGAGCCTCTTGGTACATCAACAACACATGTGGATAAATAAATTCCACCACCAATTTTCCTCAATATATCTTCAAGAGAAATGCTTCCATCAGCAGGAACAACACCACAAGCAATCAACGCCGCTTTATGTAGCGCAAACATATCAAATGGATTAGAACAATTAACAATATCGTTAATATCCGTATAAATTCCGTGATTTCCCGCATCGGTGCTTTCAAATTCAATTACGTAATCGTCAAGTTTTTTAACTTCAACAACAATTGGATTAATACCATTTAATTTAATTGCAGCATTTATTACGCAACCACCATTTTCATTACAATACGGAGGTGTATCAGACCACCCGCCTCCCCAGTTCACACGTACAGGAAGGTCAATTTTAACATAATCTTTTTTTATAAGAAATTTGTCATTATAAGAAACACCTTTTATATTCTCGTCAAGTATTGCATTTCTTATAGTAGAAAAGCATTTATTTTCAAGTAACTCCGAAGTAACGACAGAATCGCTGATTTTATCAGTTTTTGAAAGATAATAGTAAATTCGAATCTTATCAGAAAAGCTTGCGTTATCTGCATACTTTAACAATTTAGTGAGCTCACTTTTGCCGATACCGGCATTCCCAAATTCTTTAAGAGCCTCATCAACAAACACTCTGTTTTGAACCGCATTTATAAAATTTTTAACTCTTATAGTACTTTCAATTTCATCGTGCCATTTAATAATAAAATCAGTATCCGCATTATTAAAGCTTTCACATAAACTTGTTTTGTTTCCATCACAAGCATTTACTGCATCCTCAATTGTATCAGATTCATAGAAAAGCTTTTCGTTCCAGAAATCATTTACCTTAGGATTTGTATCTATGTTATATTTTCTTACAACGTACTTCCCATTTTTCAGTTTAAGGCCATGAAGTACGGTTCCGTCTTCAATAGTTTGGTTTTCTAAACGAACATTAGAAATTACACAATTGTTACCAATATTGCACTCACCTAAAATATAACTGTTTTCAATATATGATTTTTCTCCAACAGAACTTTTAGTATCTACATAACTGTTTATACAGGCGAAATTTGATGTATTGTCTTTATTGTAAATTGCTTTTTTATTCCAATCTAAAAATGTATATTGTTCAATTTCTTCAGTTAGTAAATTTAAAAGTTCGCCTGTAGTTCCAAAATGAATAAACTGCGCCGGAGACAAACTAAGCATTTTAAGTCTGTGTTTTCTGAGAACGTTCCATATCTTTGTTCTGCACTCCTTAAGCTCTTCAGTAAATTCTCCTTCTGGTGCTTCAAGATAATATTCGTCTAAAGTTGATTTTTCAGCTAAAGGATATAAAAAATCTCCATAAAAACTTATACGTGATTTTTCGTTGACAAATTCATTAAATTTATCATCAGTAGAAATAAGACTATACAAATCATTAAGTATTGTACTGTCCATCAATACAGCACCGGTATCAATATTAACCATTTCAGAATTGTCAACTGCGCCGTGATTTTTTAACGATTCTATGCTCTGCTTGTGCAAAAAGCGTTTTACATTCATTTTATTATCAGCTAAAAAAACACCATGATTTTTACCTGTATTAACGTGTTCTTTTATGGATATAGCGGCAGCGCCATCAAGCTGAAAGTCAATTTGCAATGGATTAAATAACAACAACACATCCCCGGCAAGAACAAGCATTCCATCTTTGATTCGGGATGGAACACCACTCATAGCGATGATAAATTCATCAAACAAAGTAGAATGCCTTCCATCCGGAAGTTCACGTGGAACAGGTGAAAACAACTTTCCACAAGCAGAATACTGTGGTACACGTTTGCTGTCCCCCCCTGAGTGAATTACAAGGATTCTCTTGTTTTTAAAAGGGTCACCGGTAACAGAATCATCCTTAACATATTTAAGAACATTTAAGGTTGCTCCACCGGAACCTACTCTTTTCCCTTCAGGATCAGGAATAACTGCATAATGAATTTCTTTAGGCAATAACCCTTTTTCCAAACGAATTTGAATCTGACTCATATAAGTCTTAGCCTGCTCATTATTAGATGCAGTAAGTATTATATAATCCCACTTTTTTAGAGATTTTTTAGTCAAGCTGGCTTTATAATCACTCCATGCGTCAATATAACTTTGCCTAAGAAAAAGATTCTCTATCTTTTTGCTATCCATTTATTAGCACTCCTAAACTTTAATTTTCAACTTCAATTGTTATAATTCCATTTTCTTCCGGCGAAATAACACCAGGATTTATAAAATATGCAAATCCTTTAAAGGTTAAATAATAATCTTTAATTAATTCTATGCTGTCAATTATCTCAGTTGCATTATCATAAAACATTTCCGGAGAATTACTGATATAATATTTGAATATAGTTTTATAATCCCTTGGATTTCCATTAACATCCGATATTTCAAATTCAGTAATCTTCAAACTTTTGCAAGAAGGTATGTCATAATTAAAAGATGTCTGATAAATATTCTTGTTATTAACAGTATCCTGTACTATATACGAAAAACAATCCGCATAATCATAAGTAATTAAATAATCTCTGGTAAAATTCAATTCAGTTTCACTATAATCGGTAACATTAGTTTTAACATCAGAAATGTAAGTTTCAGCATCTTTTTTCAATAATTTATTGAATTTTAGTATTTTTTCTTTACCTGATCTTAATTGTGGATAATAACATTCAATCGTAACGTTTTTTCCGTCGACACTGTAATTTTCAACTATAGATTCGATTTTTGTATAATGCTCCCAAAACAAACTGCTTATAACAACGCAAGGCGTTTCTTCATCCCAGTCAACAGTTACACCAAGCGCCTCGGAAACAGCTCTGACAGGTACTAAGGTTCTGCCATTCTGAACAAATGCAGGAACGTCTATTACAGTCTCTTCACCATTTATGTAAAGCTTGTCTGAACCCACAGTCAGTTCAATTGTAGTGAGATTTCTCTTAGCAGTTATAAGACTGGTTTCATCGTCATAATAAACACGTGCACCTAAAGCTTCAAAAATTGCTCTGAGTGGAACAAGAACACGGTCATTCACCATTACAGGCGGTTGATCTGGAAATGAAATAAATTCTCCATCAACTAACACTTCGATAGTGTTCTCATCTGCAACAGCAACAAATGAAGCAGACATTATAAAAATTACTAATAACAAACAAACTAATCGTTTCATAACTTAACCTCTCTTTTTCATAATTATACAAGTTAATTGTACCATATCAGCAGAAATTTTGCAATAGAAAACATTATTCACTTATGTAAATAAATTACATATACTGTAATAGCAATATTCAGGAGGTCAAAGATGGTTTCTCTAAATACTATTAACCCCGGAGAAAAATGCAAAATCATAAGTATTTCTGCTTATCCGGCTTTAAAAAGAAGACTTAAAGATCTGGGATTCGTCAAAAACGCAACTGTTACCTGCTTATATAAAAGTTTTTCAGGAGATCCTACTGCATACAGAATCAAAGGTTCAGTTATTGCTTTACGAAATGCAGACGCAAAAAAAATAATTGTAAATACTCCGGAGGGAAAAGATTATGAAGAATAAAAATAAAATTATAACATTGGCAGGAAATCCCAATGTTGGCAAAAGCACTATATTTAATTTCTTAACCGGAATGAACCAGCATACAGGTAATTGGTCCGGCAAAACCGTTGCTAATGCAACAGGTAAATATAAAGAATTTTTTATAGCAGATATTCCCGGGACTTATTCGCTGCATTCTAATTCGCCCGAAGAAGAAATAGCTCGAGATTTCTTGTGCTTTGAAGAAAGTGAGTATATAATAGTTGTATGTGATGCAACTAATTTGGAGCGAAACTTAAATCTTGTTATTCAAATAGCGGAGCTTAATAAAAAAACAGTTTTATGTCTTAACATGTTAGATGAAGCTAAGAAAAAAGGAATAGCTATAGATATTAATAAACTTTCAGAATTACTTAATATGCCTGTTTTCGGCGTCACAGCAAAAAAAGGCAAAGGAATTAAGGAAATGATAGATAAACTACCGACGTTAGAATTTAAAGAATTCAAACTGAAATACTCCCCTGCTATAGAGGAATCAATAAACGAAATTGAAAAAAGTTTACCAGAATTTATTGATAATAAACGTTGGATAGCTTTAAGACTTCTTGAAAACAATAATGATTTCATAGCTTCATTAATCAAATATAAAAATTATGATTTTTATAGTAATGACAAACTTATTCAATTGATGCAAAAAGAGAAAAATCTGTTTGGCGAATCAGACAATATATCTGATATTATTGCAGAAACAATTTATGAATATGCAACAAAGGTTAAAAAAGCTACAACTAAAATAACTGAAAAAAAGTCCGACAAAGACTATTTACTTGACAAAATTTTCACAGGAAAATATACAGCTATTCCGTGTATGTTAATATTTCTTACCATTATAATATGGCTGACTGTTAAAGGTGCAAATTACCCTTCTAAACTCTTATCATATTTATTCGAAAACTTAGAGTATTATATAAAAAATTTTTTCATTAAAATTAATTTAAATCCCTTAGTTCAAAGCTTTATAATTGACGGAATATATAAAGTTACAACATGGGTAATATCAGTAATGTTGCCACCTATGGCTATATTTTTTCCGTTATTCACTATTCTTGAGGATTTTGGATATCTGCCAAGAATAGCTTTTAATCTTGACAAATGCTTTGCCTGTTCAAAATCATGTGGCAAGCAAGCTTTAACTATGTGTATGGGTATTGGATGCAACGCAGTTGGCGTAACCGGCTGCAGAATTATAGACTCAAAACGAGAAAGGTTAATTGCAATTTTAACTAATTCATTTGTACCTTGCAACGGAAGATTTCCATCAATAATAGTTATTCTTACAATATTTTTTTCCTGGTCTTCAAAATATTCAGGGTTAACAACAACATTATATATGTTAATCGTTATTTGTTCAGGAATATTAATGACATTTATTTTTTCTTATATTCTTTCTAAAACACTTCTCAAAGGAATACCATCTTCTTTTACTTTAGAATTACCTCCATACAGAACACCTCAACCCGGTAAGATAATAGTACATTCTTTGATTAACAGAACATTTACCGTTATGTGGCGAGCTGTAACTGTTGCTATTCCGTGCGGAGCATTAATATGGATTTTAACTAATACTTCAATTAACGGCGTAATAACAGTAAATTATCTTATAAATTTATTTAAAAATTTTGGAAATTTAATAGGACTTGACGGCGTAATTATAAGCTCCTTCATATTAGGTATACCCGCAAATGAAATCATTCTTCCTCTCGCAATAATGTTATATTCAGGTACAAACGCTTTAACCGAGATAGGTAATTTGGAATCAGTTATAACTTTACTTATTACCAATGGATGGACTATAAAAACCGCTTTATGTTATATTGCTTTCACACTTTTCCATTGGCCTTGCTCAACTACATTACTTACCGTCTATAAAGAAACTAAAAGTATTAAGTGGATGCTATATTCATTTATAATCCCAACTTTTATAGGTATATCAATTTGTTTCTTGCTTAATTTGTTATTATAAAAAAGCTCAGAAGAATTTCTTCTGAGCTTTTACTTATTTATATGATTCTATAAGTTTCTTGAAAGCAGGTAATGATTTTTCAATCATTTCTGTTGACACACAATACGAAAGTCGTATATAACCTTTACATCCAAAACTATCAGAAGGAACCAGTAAAAGTTCATAATCTCTGGCTTTGAGGCAAAATGTATTGGCATCTTCATCAAGGGACTTTACAAAAAGATAGAATGCACCATCAGGATGAACACATTCGTATCCATAATCTGTAAGAGCATTGTAAAGTAAATCCCTGTTTTTACGGTAAATAGAAACATCCGCCGTCTTGCCCACACAATCTTTAATTACCTTCTGCATCATACTTGGTGCACAAACAAAACCCAAAGCACGTCCCGCACCGCAAACTGCAGCATAAATATCGTTATGGCAATCTATTTTATTAGAAACTACAATATAACCTATTCTTTCTCCCGGAAGAGATAAAGATTTACTGTACGAATAACAAACAATTGTATTATTATAACAATTGGTAAGATAGGGAAGCTCAATGTCATCATAGACCAATTCCCGATATGGTTCATCGGAAATCAAAAAGATTTTTTTATTAAATTCTTTCTGTTTATTTTCTAAAAGCTCGCACATCATTTTAATGGTCTCTTTTGAAAAAACAGCACCGGTAGGATTGTTAGGTGTATTTATTATTACTGCTTTCGTATTTGCGGTAACAAGCTTTTCCATCTCTGAAAAATTTATCTGAAAGTTTTCTAAATCAGCAGGAACGATAACGACTTTTGCTCCCGCAGTTTCAGCAAAAACTCTGTATTCCGGAAAGAAAGGAGCAATAACCATAATTTCATCACCCGGACAAACAAGTGCATTTAATGTAACTGTAAGAGATGCAGCTGCACCACATGTTATATAAATATCATCCTTTGTAATACCTGCCGAAAAACGCGAATTAATATCGTCAGCAATTGCAATTCGCGTATCTTCAGCACCTTGTGCAGAAGTGTATCCATGCACACTTACGGTATTTTCTACACTGACTAATTCTGATATTTTCTTGTCAACAATTTCAGGAGGAGAAACACTTGGATTTCCTAAACTATAGTCAAAAACATTTTCCCTCCCTATCTCTTTAGCCCTTTTATTACCGTATTCAAAAGTTTCGCGAATAACGGATCTAACCGTGCCAAGTTTTTGCATATTACTATTGAAATCTGCCATAATATCACCTCTATTACTTAAAATTTGCATCTGTGTGTAAGAAGACTTACCTTTGGTTCTTTTGAAAAATCTGCTTTAACTTTGACAATAGACGGAGTTCCGAATAACCTTAAGGTAATCTCAAGATCCTTTTTGGTATGCCATGCTGCTGTTGCAAAAGTTTCAGAGCAATCAGAATTTTCCAATGAAGCAAAATGTGTTCCATCTGCTCTGCCCCATATAATTTTATCAAATCCCGCTTTAAATGTATAATTTTCTTGATTGGAAATTAAAGTAACCTCTACCGTATTATCGTCAAAAATAAATTTTATTGCTTTGTATCCACCTTTTTCATCGATTTCATAGGTGTTACCAGAAACAAATTGCGACATTGGTGACATTTCTGAAAATTCACAGGTAATTGAGAGATTTGATAAAATATTTTGAAGCTTCAGGTTGCTTTCAGTATCTTCCGGTAAAGCAACATCCTGCATATTGAACATTATATTTTGATAAAATGTATCCAAAATGTATGAAAGCTTGTCATTATCGTATCCTGAATTAATAGCGAATATCGCATCATATTCCGGCATAATTACACACATCTGTCCATAGGCACCGCAAAAACGATTTGTATTATATCTACCTTTCCAGAATTGGTAACAGTAACCTTCCTGCCAGTCAAGACCGGTTCCACAACCATCCGTAGGCGTATGTTTCTTCATAGCAAGGTTAATCCATTCTTCGGGAATAATTTGCTTTCCATCCCATTTTCCACCGTTAAGATATGTAAGACCGACTTTTGCAAGGTCTTGGAGTTTTAATCTCATACCGGTATATCCGATACTTATCCCCAGTTTGTCTTTAATATAATAAGGCTCCTTAATACCAAGAGGTTCAAACAGCTTAGGCATAAGATATTCAACAACAGTTTGTCCTGTAACTTTATTTACAAGCGCAGAGAGCATATATGTTCCATAAGAATCATATCTGAATTTTGTACCACACTCTATATCTTTGTTTCGATAGAAAAAGTCATAAAGCATTACATCTGACATATCACTACGTTTCTGACTTTCGTGAACTGCTCCACCTTGCTGACCAAAGGACATAGAAAGAAGGTCGTGAATTTTAATTTTAAGATTTTCTTTATTTATACCGTCTTCAATGAGTTCAGGAAAATAATCAGAAATACTGTCATTAACAGAAATTTTTCCTTCCATAACTAAATATCCTATTGCTGTACTTGCAAAAGATTTACTTACTGAAAATAAAGAATGCTCAGTATCTTCGTTGTAAGGTGAAAAATATCCTTCAAACAAAAGCTTGCCGTGTCTGATAAGCATAAACGAATGTGTTTCCTGATTTGGCAGAGCCTGACAAATTTGCTCAATAAATTTAATCATATTCTTTGAACTTACGCCACAGGATTCCGGTGTAGCCTTTTCAATAAAATTACTCATAATAGCACCTCATTGTATTTATGTTTAATATGAAAGTATGGGAGCAGAACCATCATCATAAGATTTTGTAATACTTTTAATTTCAACAACATATCCGCCGTCGGGAGATTCAATTTCCACTTTATCGCCTACCTTCTTCCCCAGAAGAGCTCTGCCTATCGGTGAATCTTTACTATAAATTCCTTCAGAAACGTTTATTCTTACATTAGTAGCAAGCTGAACGGTCATAACTTCATCTATATCATCCATATAACATTCAACAATATCAAATAAACCGACAGTATCTTCTGTGGAAATATCTTCAATGATTTTAGCAGTTTTGATCATATTTGTAAGATAACGAATACGTCCTTCATTCTTATTTTTAAGACGCTTAGCCTCTTTATATTCATAGTTTTCGCTTAAATCACCAAAAGCTCGTGCAGTTTTTACCTCTTCCAAAAGTTGAGGTCTTAAGACTACCTTACGATACTCAATTTCCTCCTGCATTTTTTCAATATCCATTTTTGTCAATTCATCGTACATAATTATTCCTTAATCATATAAATCTATCAGTATTCTCATTATATCTTCTTTTGAAGGTACTCTGGGGTTAGTAGCAGTACAAGAATCCTTAAGAGCATTGTCTGCTAACTCATCAAGACAAGACATATACTCGTCTTTATCTATACCACATTGGGAAATGGAGGTAGGTATTTCCATTTCCTTGTTCATAAACTGAATCCAGTTTACCAAAGCTCGTACTGTAGTAATTTCGTTAAAATTATACAAACCAAGCATCTTGGCAAGGTTTATGTATTTTTTTACACAAGGAAGGTACTCTTTTTTACTTTTAGAATGTTTGTTGATATCGCTGTTAAATTCTATAACATGCGGCAACAACATAGCATTGGCTCTTCCGTGAGGAATATGGAAACGAGCACCTAATGCGTGTGCAATACTATGGTTAATACCTAAAGAAGCAGAATTAAACGCAAGTCCTGCTAAACACGATGCTACATGCATCTTAGTTCTGGCATGTATATCATTATTACTTAAATAAGATCTCAATAGGAAAGCACCACAAATTTCAACAGATTTTTCTGCCAGAGCAGCCGAAAACTCGTTATTATTTTTACTGACATAAGCTTCAATAGCATGCGTAAGAACATCCATTCCGGTATTAGCAGTTATGTCAGCCGGAACACTTTTAACAAATTCAACATCCAGAATCGCTTCTTCCGGAATCATATCATCTGAAATTAAAGGGAACTTTTTACCTTGCTCAGGATCAGAAATTACAGAAAAAGCTGTTACCTCACTACCTGTACCACTTGTTGTCGGAATAGCGATAAGTGGTAATGAAGGTAATTTATTTCCTTTTGAATAAATTTCCTTTATAGCCTTTGCAGAATCTATTGCAGAACCTCCACCTATAGCTATAACTGCTTCGGGACATACATCCTGAAGTGCTTTTACACCGATTGTAATTTTGGAAATAGGCGGGTCAGGTACTACATCCGAAAATACAGTATATTCAATACCTGCAGCTTTAAGCTTATCTTCAACAAGTCTTATCATACCGCTACTGATAACGTACGGATCGGTAATAATCATAACTTTTTTGTAATTAATTTGTCTTAATCGGTCTAAAGCATCTTCTCCAAAATAAATTTTAGTTTTAATATCAAATTCTTTCATAATGTCTCCTTTGTGCATATCACTGTAACAACTCAATTGCTTTATTTAATTGTAAATCATCTTCAAACGGAACTTCCGCAACTTCGGTATACAGATACTCATCAGATAATTTAATAACTACATCAGGCTCAACGCCTACTTTATCTATTTTATTTCCATTTGGAGAATAAAATCTTCCTACTGTTATATTAATACCGGAATTATCAGGCAATATAAAGCTTCGTTGAATCGAACCTTTGCCATATGTGTTAACTCCTACAATTTCAGCTCTGTCTCTTTCCTTCAATGCGGCAGCAAATATCTCTGCTGCACTTGCGCTATTTTCATTTACAAGAACGACAACAGGTTTTTCATAAGCCGTTCCTTCTGAAGAATTATAAATTTGTTCTTCATTGTCTTTATATTTAGCTATCAAAACGACACCTTCATCAAGAAAAAGATCTAACGAATTCAAAACAACATCCAAACGTCCTCCGGGATTATCACGCAAGTCAATTATTAATGATTGCGAGTCTTTAAGAATATCAAGTTTTTCAGTCAATTCTATATCAGTATCATTATCAAAGTTACTTACATAAATATAACCAATATCACCAATCATCTTTGATTTTACGCTTGGTGTATTTATAGCTTCTCGTCTGATATCATTAATCGTCAATTCTTTTCCATCACGAAGAACTGTCATATTTACGGTTGTTCCTGCCTTGCCTCTCAAAACTTCAGATACCTCAGAAGGAATTTTACCTTTCAAATCAATATCATCAGATCTAATGATAATATCGCCTTCAAGTACACCCTTTTTATAAGCAGGAGAATTTTCATACACTTCAACTACCTGTGAATTTCCATCCACATAACTGATAGATATGCCAATACCTTCAAATTCACCACTTACACTACTGTCATATTTATCATATCCATAGGAAGAAGGAATGTATATAGAAAAGTCATCATCAAGAGACTGAACCATACCATTTACAATTCCCTCTTTTATATCCTTGTCAGAAACAGGATCCACATAGAATTTGTCTATAAGAAATCTGGCATACCAGACAGAAAAATTTCCTCTGAATAAAATAGAAACAGATGTAAGCAATATTGATACAATCGCTGTAATAAAACAAGCTAATAATATTATTTTATGTTTTTTTAACCAATCAATAACTTTCAAAAATCATACCTCAAATTTATAAAATACATTATATTCTATTCAATTATTCTAATAAAATGCTATTGAAGATATGGCATAGGATCAGTAGTAACACCATTAACTATAACTTCAAAATGGCAATGTGGACCTGTAGAATAACCTGTACTGCCGACTTTGGCAATAGTCTGTCCTCGTGTTACATTCTGTCCGCTTGAAACAAGTAATGAGGAATTATGAGCATATAAAGTACTAAGTCCCCCACCATGATTTATTATGATATAGTAACCATATGCAACATTATATCCAGCAACAGTTACCGTTCCATCTTCAGCAGCAACAACCGACGCTCCGTAACCGGCTCCGATATCAACTCCGGTATGACCTTTCCATACCTTTAAAGTCGGATGAAATCTATAACCGTATTCACTTGTAATGTAATACGTACTCGGTGTCGGCCACTGCAATTTACCGCCGGTATAAACTGCCCCACCTGCTGCTGGAGCTGTTGTTCTTAATGACGCTGCATACTGTTGCTTCAACCTTTGCATTTCCTGCTCAGCCGCATCCTTTTCAGCCTGACTATCCTGAATATCATTATTAAGCTTATCAATAGTTACCTGTAAAGCATTATTTTTTTCCTGCAATTTATTCTTTTCAGACTCAATTGTATTCTTATTTTGTTCAATTTCGTTTTTTACCACTTCAATTCGAGCTTGAGTCTTACATAATTCTTCATACATATTATTGTCGTAAGTAATAAGCTGCTTGATCAATTCATAATTAAAAATCGCATCTGAAATACTTTCACCACTGAATATCAATTCGATATATGAAGCAGAATTGTCTTCGTACATAGTTCTTAATCGAAGTTTCATTGCACTATATTGATTCTCCGCCTTTTTTTCAGCTTCTTGAAGCTCCAGAGTTTTGGCATCAAGCTCTGCGTTCACTTCGTCGAGTTTTTCCTGAATAACACCAATTTCAAGTTCCAATTCGCTTTTTTCAGCAAGAACACTTTTCTTTTGATTCTCGGCTTCTTTCTTCTTTTTATCGGCTTCCTCAACTTTTCTTTGCGCTTCATTTATATCGCTTTGGGTAGGAGCCGCAAAAGCATTCAATGAAGCTATCAAGGATGCAACTACAGCTAACAATAGGCAAATAACTATAATTACAGAAATAAAAGATGTGAATTTTTTATTCATATAATTTCCTCCGTGATTATACTCTGAGATGTTTGCGTAAAGACATAATGCTTCCTGAAACACCAATCACAATTCCAACAACTGAAAAAGTTCCTATTACGGTTAATGCTATATTTTCGAAAGCCAGAAGTTTGAAAAAAGTAACATATTCTGAAACTTGAGCGGGAATTCTCGAATACAAAGTCCAAATGAGCAGAAAGCTTATTATTGCACCAATTAATCCAATAATTATCCCTTCGATAATGAATGGCCATCTTATAAAGGCATCAGTTGCACCTATGTATTTCATAATGTTGATTTCTTTTCTTCGAGCATAAACTGACACTTTAATTGCATTTGAAACAATAAATGCTGTAACAATACATAAAAGTAATACTAACCATAAACTTACATTTTGAATAGCATTAACAACATTAACAATGGTATTTGCAAGACTCTGTACGTCGCTTACTTTCTCTACACCGTTGATTTTTGCAAGAGCATCTGATACTTCATTTACATAAGCCAAATCATCAAGATTAACCTTAAATGAATTTCTGTAAGGGTTATCGTTTTCAAGACCTACAAGCATATCAGCCTTATCGCCAAGTTTAATTTTAACCTCTTCAAAAATTTGTTCCTTTGTATACATCAGTGCATCTGAAACATGTTGAATCTTTTTAATTTCGTTTCCGATGCTTTCGTAAGCATTCATATCACAATCATCGGATATGAAAACCTGTATTTCACAGTCTCTCGAAACCTGAACAGCAACATCATTAACATTTAAAGATAATATTAAAAATAAACCTAAGATAAACATTGTTGCTACTGCTGTAGAAACGGAAACAATACTTGTTATTCTGTTTTTACCTATGCTTTTGAATGCCTCACCAATATAGTATTTAATCTTATTACTCATCATAGCCATAGACTCCTTTCTCTTCATCTCTGACAATGGTTCCGTTTTCAATAGCTATGACACGTTTTTTCATTGTATCTACAATTTCTTTTGCATGGGTCGCAACAACGACGGTTGTACCTTTTTTATTTATGTCATCCAATAAGTGCATAATTTCCCACGCTGTTTCAGGATCAAGGTTACCTGTAGGTTCATCTGCAATAAGCATAGAAGGATTATTAACAATAGCTCGTGCTATCGCAACACGTTGCTTTTCACCACCGGAAAGATTTTTAGGATAAGCCTTCGCTCTATGTGTAAGTCCAACCAAGCTTAAAATTTCCGGTATTTTTTTTCTTCTCAAGCTTTTAGGTGCTCCTACAACAATCATCGCAAATTCAATATTCTCTTTTACAGTTTTATCTTCCAGAAGACGAAAATCCTGAAAAACAACACCTATAGTTCTTCTGAAAAAAGGTATTTCTTTGTGCTTTATTTTAGCAATATCTTTGTTGTTTACAATAAATTCTCCTGTTGTCGGAGTAATTTCACGAAGAAACATTTTTATAAGTGTTGATTTTCCGGCACCGGAAGCACCTACTAAAAATACAAATTCACCTTTGTCAATAATAAAATTTACGTCCTGCAAAACTTTATTTCCTTCATCATAAGTTTTGCAAACATTTCTTGCAATTACCATATCTTCCTCCAGTTATCTGCGGTTAGAAATTAAATGCTTCTGTATAAGCATTGCCATTTTAAATAACAAAGCATCGTCAAATTTTCTTACATCAAGACCTGTAAGCTTCTGAACTCTGTCCAATCTGTAAACAAGTGTGTTTCGATGAATATACAATTCACGTGCAGCCAAAGAGATATTTAAATCAAAATCAAAGAAACGCTGAATTGTATTCATTGTATCTGCATCAATTTCTCTTAATATATCCTGAGGAAAGATTTCATTGAGAAAAGCTTTGCATTTTTCAACAGAAATTGAAGATATAAGTCGACTTATACCAAGATTCATATATGAATATATTTTAGCTCTGTTCTCAAAGGTATATCCGATTTCAAGCGCATCCTTTGCAGTTTTATAAGCTTTGTCAAGATTATTAAGTCTGTCGCTGACACATCCTATACCAATAGAAGGCTGTTCAAAAATTTCAGACATAATTGCAAGAGAAATCTGCTGTGCAATACTCATAAGCTTATTTCCAGAGGGTTCTGTTTTGCAGCTTCTTATCAGAACTATTTCATCAGAATCATTTATAAAACTACAGTCTTGTTCTCTTAAAGGTGCACATTCATCTACAATTTGTTTTGCCATTTCAATATGCTTACTTGAAACATCAATAACAAAAACGACTCTTAATACCTCATCCTCGATATTTAAACATTGAGTCCGCCATGACTTATTTTCAAGGTTACCGCTTATAACCTGCTGATAGAAATACTCGACATCATCGAAATCCCTATCAAACGTTTTCATAGCTCCTAATGAAGATAAAACGACACCAGCAATGGTTCTCGTGTCATACGCTTCACTGTTTTCAATAAAAAACGATAATCTGTCCACTCTATCGCATTCCAGAGGATAAGAAGTATATTTAAATTCAAGTTCATTTAAAGAAAGTCCAATCAAAGAATTTTCGTTAGATGCAATTACTATATTTGAGATATCACTAACACCCATCTTTATAGCCAGATTTTCTCTTAAGGCCTCAAAATATTTCTGATACATTGCAATTGACATAGCAACCTCCAAAAATCAATATTATTAGAATCATTTTTCTAAAACAAAATACAATGATATTATACCACAAATTTTCTCTATTTGCAAAGAAAACATAAAAAAAACAACGAAATATTTAAATTTCGTTGTTTTTTCACAAATTATCCTTTAAATCTACTTTTTCTTTCCAATGTCAAAGGATTATGTTTCGGGCATCTGATATCAGAATTTTCTTCTATAACAACACCCTTATCAACAATTACATTTATAAGTTTTGCGTCTTTGCCTATGATAGCATTTTGCAAAATAACACACCCATCAATTTCAGCACCTTCTTCGATTATAACACCTCTTGAAACTACACTGTTCACGATTTTACCTTTAACAACCGTTCCATCAGCAACTAATGAGTTGGAAACAAAACTGTTTTTATAGTATTTTACCGGAGGAGAATCTTTTGTTTTAGTATATATCGGTCTGGTTTTATTAAACAAAGACCCCATAGTCGCAATATTGAGCATATCCATATTTGTACGATAAAAATTGTCAATAGTATTTACACAAGAAAGATATCCTTCGAATTTGTAACCGTAAACATCATACTCAGAAATGTGTGCAGCGATGTAATCTTTAAGTTTTGATCTTAATCCTTCATTAGCTGCCTTAAATAACAAATCACATAACAACTCTTTCTTCATAACGAAAATTTCCATGCATATATCAGCTTCTTTTTTTCGTCCGATATTTCTTGCAGCACTACTGATTTTACCTGTTTTCGTTATATTAAAAGTATTGCAATTCACAAAATGAATATCGGCATCAGTAACACTTTTATATACTGCTGTAATTTGCGCACCGGCTTTTTCATGTGCTTCTGCAACAGCTTCCAGATCTATATTACACAGCATATACGAAGATGAAATAATAATATTATCTTCAGTAATTTTATCAAGAAGATCCATATTATTTTCGAACACTCTTTTATCTGAATTTAAAATATCTTCCATAAGACCATTGTGAATTATATATAATCCACCGATTTTTCTATCAAGATCCCAGGGTCTTCCATTAGACAAATGATCAGAAAGCGATCTTGTAGAATTCTCAGAAAAAACACATACATGATTAATTCCTGCATTAACCATATTAGAAAGAGCAAAATCAATTACTCTGTACCTTCCTCCGATAGGAACAGAAGCTGTATTTCTTCTAGTAGTTAAAGCTCTGATATCCTTTGTATCTTCATCAAGGTTTATAATACCTAAATAATTTCTAAGCATCAGTTTGTTTCCTCCTCTCTGTAAGTTCCCGGTTTTACGTTGATATTATCACCAATAAGAATAATCTCATCTTGACCGCATAAACAATTATTCTCATTAATCACAGTTGATTCCCCTATTATAGCCCTGTCCACTTTGGCATCTGACAAAATTCGGACACCGCTCATAACAACGCTATTAGAAACCTTTGAATTTTCAGCTATATATACTCCTGGAAAAATAACAGAATTTTCAACTTTGCCAAGAATAACTGTTCCCTCCGAAATCAAGCTATTTGAAACAGTAGCATTTTCGCCTATATATTCAGGAGGAACAACTTCTGATTTTGTATAAATTTTCCATTCATCGTCGTATAGTTTTAATTCATTATCAGGATTAAGTAAATCCATATTAGCTTCCCATATGCTGTCAATAGTTCCAATATCACGCCAATATCCGTCAAAGGGATAAGCAAACATTGTTTTTTCGTCTTTTAACATCTGAGGAATAATATTTTTTCCGAAATCATGTGCGGAATCGGATTTTACTGCATCTTCAATTAAATATTTTTTCAAAGCATCATATGTAAAAATATAGATACCCATTGATGCAAGTGTACTTTTAGGATTAGAAGGCTTTTCTTCAAATTCATATATACTGTAATCATCATTAACATTCATAATACCAAAACGTGATGCTTCTTTTAAAGGAACATCAATTACAGCAATTGTCGCATCAGATTTATGTTCAATATGATATTCAAGCATCTTAGCATAATCCATTTTATATATATGATCACCGGATAAAATCAAAACATATTCAGGAGAATGGTCATCAAGGAATGCCAGATTCTGATATATTGCATCCGCTGTACCCTTATACCAATCACCACCTGCTTCACTCATATATGGAGGAAGTAAACTAACACCACCATACGAAGTATCAAGATCCCATGATCTACCTACACCTATGTGTTTGTTAAGTGCCCAAGGTTTATATTGCGTAAGTATACCTACGGTATCAATACCTGAATTAGTACAGTTACTAAGCACAAAATCGACAATTCTGTACTTTCCACCAAAAGCAACAGCGGGCTTGGCAACATTATGAGTAAGCTCTTTTAATCTTGAACCTTGTCCACCTGCAAGAATCATCGCAACCATTTCTTTTTTCATCATTAAGTTCAATCCTCTTTTCTTATTATTAAAGGTTTCAGAATAATTCCTCCGAAAGCCGGAATATTCAGAGAAATACTGAATGGCATTTCACCAACTTCACATACTTTCGGAATTATCAAACCTCTATTGAGTGCATTTTTTCCGCCATAAATTATATTATCTGAGTTAATGATTTCCTGATAATCACAAAAAACAGGAACACCAATAAGAAAATCATCATATTTAACCGGTGTAAAATTTATTACAAAAACTAAAAATTCCTCTTTGTCTGGTGAAAATCTGACAAAAGATAGCATACTTCTATCATTATCATTTGCGTTACACCATTTAAAGCCTTCCCAACCACATAAATCAGATTTGAATGAAGAATTGTTCAAATACAAATGATTTATATCAGAAGTAAATCTTTTCATACCACTATATTCGTCATATTCCAACAAATTCCATTCAAGCTGTTGATAGTGACGCCACTCAAGCGAATGACCAAATTCATTTCCCATAAAAATCAATTTTTTCCCCGGTATCCCATACATATATACTAAAAATTCACGAAGTTGTGCAAATTTATCAAAACGAAAACCCGGCATTTTTTCTAACATCGAACATTTGCCGTGAACTACCTCGTCATGAGAAATTGGCAAAATAAACTTCTCATTGAAAGCATAACACATAGGGAATGTAAGCTTATCATGCTCATAACTCCTGTATATTGGATCAAGCTTCATATACGAAAGAGTATCATTCATCCATCCCATATTCCATTTATAATCAAAACCTAATCCGCCTATTTCAACAGGCTTTGTTACATAAGGCCAGTCTGTCGAATCTTCAGCAATCATAATTACATTTGGAAATAATTCAGAAATAGTATTGTTCAACCTTTTTAAAAACAAAATTCCATCAATGTTCTCAAAATTACCATACTTGTTTTTTAGTAATGGATTATCATTTTTACCGAAATTCGAATATAAAATATTAGCAACTGCATCTACCCTTATACCATCTATTCCGTACTCTTTCAGCCAAAATACTGCATTTGATATCAAAAATGAATTAACCTGAGGCTTTGAAAAATCAAAATTTGTTGTCCCCCAACAAGGATTGTCGGCTATTATTGCATGTTCATTTTCGTAAAGAGCTTGTCCGTCAAATTGAAATAATCCGTGACTATCTCTGCAAAAATGCCCGGGAACCCAATCTATTATAACACGTATATTGGCAGAATGAAGCATTTGAATTAAATATTTAAAATCATCAGGACTTCCATAGCGCGATGTAAGAGAATAAAATCCGGTTATCTGATATCCCCATGAAGCATCGAATGGATACTCACATAAAGGCATAAATTCAACACAGTTATACCCCATCTCAATAAGATAATTCGTTAGCTTTGGTGCAAGTTCTTTATAATTTAAAAACGTACCATCGTTATTAGTGATAAATGAACCTATATGAATTTCATAAATGTTAAGTACATCTTCATTAATGTTTTCAAGATTGGTAACTATATTTAAATCATTCTCAAGTGAATATATAGACGATGCAGTATCAGGTCTTAGAGCAGACCAAAAAGCAAACGGATCACTTTTTACCAATATATTTTGTCCATTATAAATCTCATATTTATACGTGTCACCAATTTTTGCATTATCAACCTTGATATACCAAAAATCTTTATAACGTTCCATCTGATAATTTTTGCCATTCCATGAATTGAAGCTTCCAATAAGTCTAACCTCGGTAGCATGTGGTGCCCAAAGTACAAATTCAGTATAATCATCTTTATAATGTGCCCCTAGAAATTCATAAGCATTAACACATTCTCCATTGTTAAATTTTTTTATGTTCTCTGAATGCGTTTTAAAAAAATTATTTTTCATATCTTTTCTCCGGAATGGCTATATGAATTTAATACCCTTTACTTTATTGTATAATCATTGTGAAAAAAAGTCAATAGTTTTGGATGTTTTTCATAAGAATTCGATAAATTTTTAGCACTTTTCAACATATTAAGACACAACAGTTTGTAATATAAGCATCAAGGATACGCCAGGTATTCCCAGTATTCCAACAACAAGCGAAGTTAAAACATTCATACCAATGTTTATTCCTACAAATTTCCCTATAAAATTAATCAATATTAATATAAATCCTCCTGCTAAGGTATTAACACAAAGCTTAAAAACAACCTTTAACGGGGTATAAAATACTCTCAAAACCAAAAACAATAATATAAGCCCAATTGAATATGCACCTATAAATTTATTGTTAATCATAAAAACAGCCCCTTTAATTAATCATATGCTGTTTGTCCTGATTATATTCTGCCGAATACATATTTTAAAAAGTTCGAAATTCGATTCCGATACTCTTCCGGGTCTATTAGAGCACTTTGAGCATGTCCTGCAGCGGGACATATATAAAGCTTTTTATAACTTTTAGTGTTTTCGTATAAAGCATATACGGCACCTACAGGAATAAAATCATCATCCTGTCCATGTATATAAAAAACAGGGCAACGTATTTTCTTGACTTCCTCTTTAACATTTCCATCTTTGATTGAATATTTACATCTGATTCTCATTATAAAATCAACGATATAAATGAATGGAAATTTAGGTAAATTTAAATCTTTGCGTAATCTTAGTATCAAAATATCTTTAATTGATGAAAATGAGCAGTCAGAAATAATAGCACTAATATCTTCGCTTCTTTTTGCGCCTGTAAGCAAAGCAGTAGCTCCTCCCATCGATATTCCATGGAGTACTATCTGAACATTTTCGCCAAACATTTCTTTAACATATAAAATCCAATTCAATATATCTTTACTGTCACTCCAACCAAAGCCAACATATTTACCGCCGCTTTCTCCGTGAGCTCTTAAATCCGGTAGTAATACAGAGTATCCAAAATCATTATAATATGCATCTGCTATTCCTATAACGCTTTTTCTACTAAAACCATAGCCATGTATGATTATTGCTATTTTGGAGGAAAAGTTGTTTCTGTTCATATATATATCCCCATATAACTCCACTCCATCATTGGCTTTAATAACCTTGGAAAAAGGTACAGGAAGTTGTTTTTTATGTTTTTCAAATTCAATCTCATGTAAATCAACATAATCTTTTTTTCGTGAAAAACCGTATGAATATACAGAATTAGCTACCAGATACAATATAATTAAACCAACTAACACACTTGCTATGAGCATATAATCACCTTTAATAAATTTTCAAGTATATCTTTTTCATTTTCGCTCAATAATATTTATGCAACACAAAAAATATATTAAGGAGATAATTATATGGATAAAAATCATATGGTTAAATGTAGTGTAACAACATGCAAGTACAACGATTCAAATTGTTGTATAAGCAAAAAAATCAATGTTACAGGTGAATATGCAACCGAATGTAACGAAACAGTATGTGATACTTTTACTACTAAATCTAATGTATTGACAAATGCATTATCATCAATCGACTGTAGCGGTAAAACAATAATAAACTGCGAAGCCACAAATTGTAAATACAACGAAGACTGTAACTGCAATTTAAACACTATAGACGTAAACTGCACTTGCAATTCCTGTAACTGTGAAACACCGCAGCAGACATGTTGTTCATCATTCGAAAAACAGTAAAATAAAGGTATCTCCACAAGGAGATACCTTTATTTTATAGAATTTCAAGAATTTTAAACTCACTAATAACTTGACCATCATTATCGGTAACCTGGGCAATTTCGCCTACTTTTTTACCAATCATTGCCTTGCCGGCAGGAGATTCAGATGATATTTTGTTGTTCATAGGATCTACTTCTTTGCTGCCAACGATTGTATATTCAATTTCTTCATCAAACTCTATGTCATAAACTTTAATTGTTGCACCAAAAGAAACAAGTGACTTATCAGCACATTCGGTATTAACAATAACTGCGTTCTTAATGGTATTTTCCATTTCAGCAATCTTGTTCTCAACCCTTGCTTGTTCCTCTTTTGCCTCGTCATACTCTGAATTTTCCGAAAGATCACCATATGAACGTGCGAGTTTTAACTTTTCGGCAACTTCTTTCCTAACCACTGTTTTATAGCGGTCAAGTTCAGCCAAAAGTTTTTCATAACCCTCCTTGGTTATGGTAATTTCTTTACCTGACATTTAACCATTTCCTTTCACATTCTTATAACACAATATTTATATTATAAGTATTAAATTATATTTTGTCAACTACATTATTTTGATTTAAGTACCATTTTTTTGACACATTTGTTTTCAAAAAGATTAATGTACTCATCTTCTGTAGCAAACTCACGACATATAAATGCAAATTCATTCATATCTACACAAGATTCCTCTACATTAAATTCTATATCAACATCATTATATTTTGTCCCTAAAATACTAATTTGTATTTCATTTTCTATATATATAACCACCTTTTCTGTTGGGAAATCTGATGACGAATATATTGCACATACTCCAAGTTCATTGAACAAATATTCATATTTAATTTTTTCTAAACCATAAATAACCAAAAATCTCGCGAAGAATGATACATATTTAATAAATTTCTCAACATCTGTATTCGTTTGTTCGATCACTATCCCAATTTCATCTGTACTATTATTAAAACCATACACTTCAAAAATAAATTTTAAAACATAAAAAAAACAACGTTCCAATATTTTCCTTTCAGATTTGTAATTTTTTATAAGAAAAACTCCTCTTTTTAAAAGTTTTCGAACAAATAATCTTTTTATAAAGGCATATATGTAGTTTTGTGGAAAAATGTACTCCAATACCATAAGATTGGGTACATTTAACTTATAACTGTTAGATATAATTCTTTTAACTGACTTAGAGTTTTTTATTAGATAACATTCCCGCACAGAATCACCTCAAATAATTATATAAAAATTTTTCACATATATTACTAAGTTAACATAATCTAATTGTGAAAGGAGTCTTTCATAATGAAAAATGAAACAAATTTATCAAATATGCTTCCTTATGCAACGGCATTTGTAGTCTATCAAAACTACAATGAAGACACATATGAACCAATGGATGCCTTAAAAGCGGGAACAATATACCCTAAACTTGATATGCCTTATGTAGGAAGGTGGAAGAAAAATGGCAAATAATAACTATTTATGTCAGTTAATGGCTGTACAATTTTATATGATAGATCTGAATTTATACCTCGATACTCATCCTAACGACTCAGAAGCAATCAAAGAATATACAGAAATGAAAAAAGAATACGATGAGCTAGTAAAAATGATAGAAAAAAATGGTCATCAATTATTTCCTGGTTCTCCAGACACATCTAACTGGCACTGGATCTCAGGTCCATGGCCATGGGAAAATATGTATAATTAAGAAAGGAGTGACTATATAAATGTGGAATTACCAAAAAAATCTCGAATACCCTGTAAATATTAAAAATCCCGACCCAAGAATGGCAAAATTAATCATTACGCAATATGGTGGACCGAATGGAGAACTTGGTGCCTCTCTTCGTTACCTTTCACAGCGTTTCGCTATGCCGAAAAGTTCTATGAGAGCTCTTCTCACCGATATTGGTATGTCGTGTGTTTAATGCTCCCACACAGGTCATTCGGCTCTAACGCTGAATTTAGCACTACTTTCCATCTGTGTGGGAGCAAATTTAAATAAACATCAAAATGCTTTCTATCATAAACTACAATCTTTTCAATGATTGTTTTATAAAAAATATCGTCTTGCTTTCTTGCATAGAGTAAATCTGACAGATATTCTTTCACATCGGCAATTATCTGTTCGCTATCGTATGAGTTGTATTTCTCCTTATTGCTTTGTGTTAAAGAGTAATTTAACTCCGCAATCTCTTTTTCGTAGCTCTCTTTCTTTTGCCGATATTGTTCTTTTGTCAAATCCTCACTCAAATACAAGTCAAGCAATCTTTCCGATTTAGATGTAAGATTCTCAATTCTCTTTTTGATTGCATCTTCATCAAGTTGTTTGCTTTCTCCTGCATCGAATACAATTTTTAAGACTTCAAGGACTCCATCTAAAATTACTTTTCTGTTTGCTTTCAAATTTTCAATAACTTTCTGAATCGCAAGCATAAAATCTTCATCACGAATTTGAGAATTAACATTACATCCGATTTGATTCCCTGCAGCATCAACTTTCGGCAAGCCATGTTGTGCTGCTTCATAGCATCGCCAAGCTTTATATCTGCTTCCGTCTTTTCTTTTTTTTGTTCTTGACACAAATCTGTTTCCACAACAACCACATTCTATTTTTCCCGATAGTGGATAACGATTACTATGTCTTAATTTGATTTCTTCAGACGGTGAGCGTTTATCAAGTTCATATTGTGCCATATCCCAAAGTTCTCTTGAAACAATAGGCTCGTGATGGTCCCTTAACACAACAAAATCTTCTTCACCACGATTGTATTTTTTTTGATGTGTAAGAAAATCAGGCGTAAAAGTTTTCTTTTGAATAAGGTCACCACAATACTTTTCGTTCCTCAGAACCTTCAGAATAACAGTATTTGTCCATATTGCATTTCCCGTTATAGTTTTATATCCTGCTTCACGAAGTTCTCTTGCTATGGTGTATGTACCTTTTTTCTCTATTGCAAACTTATGAAATATCAATCTTACAATCTCTGCTCCATCTTCATTGATATGCAGAACACCATTTACAACATCATATCCAAGCATATCTCGTCCGAATACAACACCTTTTTCCATTTGTCGCTTTTGTCCCCATTTAACTCGTTCAGATGTTTTTCTGCTTTCTTCCTGAGCCAACGAAGCCATGATTGTAAGTCTTAATTCTCCGTCCGGTGCAAGAGTGTCGATATTATCAAGAGCAAAGTAAACACCAATATTTAGAGATTTTAATTCTCTTGTATATTGCAGAGTATCTACGGTGTTTCTTGCGAATCTGCTTACTTCTTTTGTGATAATCAGGTCAAATTTTCCTAAGTGTGCATCTGCAATCATTTTATTGAAAGCTTTTCTCTTTTTTGTACTTGTACCCGTCAAGCCTTCATCTGCATAGATTTCATAAAGTTCCCATTCAGGATTTCTTTTTATATATTCCTCAAAATACAACTTTTGACTTTCAAAACTGTTTGCCTGATCGTCTTTGTCGGTTGAAACTCGACAATATGCTGCTACATTTAGCATTATAAACCAACTCCTTTCAATAAAATTTTACCATCTGCTTTGAATATTCGCAAAAAAATTACTTCTTTCTAAAATTTTTTTCAAGCAATTCTATTGCGTATTCGTATTGAAAGTGGTTTATTTTTTTACTTTCAAACAAAGTAACAAGCATTGCCTTCTGAATGTTAAGAATAAATTCTTTATCATTTTGGATATTATCATCTTCACAAGTCACAACATACTTATCATCCACAAAGCAACACCGTCCTTTCTTCATTTTATGTGTATCGTAGTTTGTAATATTCCGATTTGATAGCATTAAGAAAGGGACCAATACACAATACAACAAAGTAACAGGTGCACACATACCTATATTTGTATTTTTAGGGGGACTATGCATACCGATCCCTTTTTTAATACCATCAAACCATACAAATAATTAAAGCAAAAACGGATGTCAGCTTGCGTAACTGCTCCATAGGAGTTTCACCTTCCCGGCACCGCCCGGACTGCTCTTATTGCCTGCGACGCTTTTAACGCTCGGACTGTAACTAAGCAGAAGTATCATTATGCCGATAAACCATCTTTGCCACAAGGGAGCAACCCTCTTTTACAATGCAGATATTTCTCGCTCAGATTTTCAACCTTTAGAAAGAAGGTAAATGAAGGTTGTTTGATAAAATCGTCATGGCGTACCCATTGCCCGGCTCAAATTTATCGGAATGTATCCGTATGCTCATATACTGCAATGCCGTTATCTTGCACGCTTTCTTTTTCAAGGTTCACAAAAAGATTTCATTTGTCCTTAGGAACAGAAAATTTGTTAATTATGTTAGAAAGAATCATCTTATCTTTAGATGTTACTTTTTCACATAACTTCAATAATAACTGTTCTTCTTCAGAGTTTAAATACTCTTTAGGACCATCAAAATCCGAATTGAGAAAAATACCTCCACCGGTTCCTTTGGTGGTGATTATGGGCAATCGACTGCTGAGAAAAACAATATCATTCATAATTGTTTGTCTTGAAACATCGAACATAAAAGACAATCTAAGAGCAGTTGTAGCCTTTTCTTTAATTAAGAACAACTTGATATTTTCTCGTCTTTCATATGTAGTTAGTTTTTCTTTCACAGCCGACACCCCCTTTCTCGGCTTTTATAATACACGTCTAATGTCAAGGAAACCTTTACATTAGAAAAAATAATTAAAGTTTTTTTCATTCGAACATCCTCCAATCAAATTTTTGTTAAATTTAATTGGAGTACGGAGGCTCTCGGCAATGATATTCAATTACTGCATAGGAAACAAAACAGCCAAAACACACCCTATAAGAGAGTGATGTTTTGGCTGCACGGTATGAGTGACCTCCATAATCGTCATCAGATGACTTCTTATGGCTTGTCCTATTATGAGCAATGATTCTTTGATTTGTAAAAATTGGGATGACTAAATAAAGCATATTTCACTCCTACCGCACGGCAATCCGCCGTTGAAAGGAGCGAATTGAACCTAAAATGCGGGCGAAATTGCCACGCCAAAAACTTTAGTATTTATTTGTGATGATTGTCCGTAACATTCTTCAGCATCAATGAACATTTCTTTCACCTCATTTCCAAATTTTGACAATAGTCGATTAAAAAAAATAATTATCGTTAAATTTCGCATAAAAAGAAACCGCTTGAGGTCCTTAACAACCCCAAGCGGTTTTCTTTAACATTCTATGTATTAACTTATAATGTAACAGATAAATCATAAAACCCACTCCGTTCTTCTCTTTTTATCAGCATTACAATAATATTGACCGTTATCTTCTTATATAGCTGAATTGTACCATTTTTCGATAAAGAAGTCTGTCGAAAATTGGAATGTGATTTGAAGTTTTTATCGTCTGATTTTGAGCAATTATCTTATAAAAATAAAGAATAATACAAATAGATACAAAAAAATACAGAATGCAATAAGGTATTCTGTATAATGGAAAAGTATCTTGTCGAACGATTTTTGTAATAAAATTGACTTTATCTGCATAACTAAAGCATTATTTTAATGAAAAAAGCCTATCACTCCAAAAAATGATAGGCTTAGTATATTTATTTTTGTCCGACTATAATAGCATCTTTTGCATCAAAGTAATCTTCTGTATTACTACTAAGTCCGCTTGCTTTCCAAGCTTGTTCAAAAGTAATATCGTTTCTGTTGCTCAAAATAATGTAAGTAGAATCTTTTACGGCATTATGCAATCTTCCCGTAAGTTCTAATCTGTATTTGTAAGTATATGGAAGTTCTTTAACTTTCCATGTTCCATCACTCATTTCATAGTGAGTAGAAGAATAACAAAGTTCTCCGTTTTTGATATATTCAGTTATTTTATCTTCGGGAGTTGCATCGTATGTTTTAACAACATCAGGTGCTTCACCAAACGAAACATCTACTATCTCAAAATACTTGTCATAATCATCATAATCAATTAAAAGTTGTATGGAATCTTTTATGTAATAATCAGCTTTTCCTTCAAGTGCTTTGTCAGGAATTGCTGCTTTAAGATTAACCCCAATAACATATTCAATAGGATTATCGTTTAACTTTTTGATTACATTTTCATCTTTTATGGCAAGTTTTTTCTTCGTGTGCTTTTCATTGTCAAGTGTTATTTCTAACCACACACCATCTTTTCTTGAGTTTATAAATTGTTGAGCAGAACACATTACCGAACCTGAAGAAATAATCGTGTTATCCTCTTTATGATTTTGAAAATATATAATTCCTGACACAACAACAACGATAAGCAAAGAGATTATTAAGTATATATATTTCTTCATACAAGCACCTCTTTATTTGATTTCAAATTGAATTTCACGGTCAATAAGATGGATTCTCTCAAACTCTCCGTTTCCTTTGTCAATGGCAGCTTGACAATTCCATTTTATAACCGCCTTGTATGAACCTTTAAGCAATTTATCCTTTGGATATTCCTCAAAAATCATTCCTCTTTTCTCAATTATTTCTTCGCTTAATACTGAAAGAGAATTTTGTTCCAAACTAATCTTTTCTCCATTTGAGTTATATATCTCTATGTCTATAAAATCACTTGTATTGCTTTTAAAAGAAATAGGAAGGTTATTTTCATTCTCAACAATAAATCCTATCTCAAATGTATTCTCTTTACCGCTAAAGAAAGCTTTTGTTTGCACGTTCCTTTGCTCTTCTTTAAGTGAATAGTTAATTTTTTGTGCAACATAATTCATCTGCATTATACCAAGACTTCCAATTCTAAATACATTTGAATCAAGCTCATCATATACACTCATTTTATATATTTCTTCGTCATCAATCAAAACAGAAATGTAATTTTCATCGGTAGAATATTTAGCAATCTTTTTGGTTGCCATTTTTAGATTTTCTCTACCTTCATCTGTAATATAAACATCTATCGCCTGAACCATAACCGCCGGACCACTACTTTGTGGACTAAATTCATATCTTCTGCACTCGATAACATCCTTTTCGGTCAAGATAATATTGCAATCCTTATCGACAAGTTTCAGAACAGCCTTTTCGATTTTACACTTCGACTTTTCATACAATCTCAATATCGTTGCTATTGCTTGCTCTGCGGTATATTCATCTTGGGGAGAAAACTCTGTTTCGCTTGTTCCTATCATTACACCCAATTTGCGGCAATAATGCACAGATGCAAATGCCCAATCGGAAATTTTGTTTTCATCATCATAAACTTTGCTATCATAAGCATTTTCAGGCATACCAATACCCATAAACTGTGCCGTGCGTATTAGAATTGTTGCAGCTTCTTCACGAGTAAGAAAGTCATCAGGAGCGAATGTATTTTCGCCTTTCCCTTCAATTATTCCTTCTAAACAAAGTGAAAAAACTCTTTCATTAACCGTATCTCTGAATGGGTTAGGAGAAACTTTTTTCCACTCAACTGTCATTGATTTATCAAGCATATTATAAATCATTTCACAGAACTTCTCACGGGTAATAGGCTTTTTATATTCTAAATCAGCTAAATCTTCCGTAATACCCAAATCATTTGCTTCGATTATATAATCGGATGCCCAATTTGTGCAGTTTAAAGCCATCTGCTTATAAGCTTTTTCTACGGCAATTTCTAAAGCTCCCTCATTTACGGTTTTAAACATAAATCCATCTTTACCGGGAACTATTATACCTGATGAAATTGTATAGGTTGATGTATTATTGTTTTTGTCAAAGAACATAATTGCATATTTCCAACCATCTCTGACATCCTCAAGAGGATAGGTTAAAAAAGATTTTGTATTTATGAAATTATATATGTCGGTTATAATTTTATCATAAGCAGTTGAATATCCAACACCATCAACACCGCTTCTGATAACTATGTGGTCAACATCCTCTCTTGATAGTCCGGTAAGTTCTTCAAAAGTATAATATCTTGGTGGAGTTCCGTCACCCTTCGGTTCTTCAGCAAACACAACTACTGCCGTTGAAAGGATTATAATAACCGATAAAATAATAGATAATATCCGTTTCATATCATTACCTCCTTGTTTTTTTCTTGAATACAAAATATCCAATTAAGCCAATAACAAGTATAGAAACTGAAACTCCGACAATTACATTATTTCTATTATTGAGTTCAGTTTTTTCTTCAACAGTAGGTTCTACATATTTTTCACTTACTTCAAGAGGGAGAAGCTTATATAATTTTGCAACATCTTCAATTTCCATTTGATAGTCTTTTGACGGAAGCAAGCTCATTTCCAACGCATTATGGCTCACTTCTCCGTATTTTGAAATAGCTGCCATAGCAAAGGGAAATTCACCTTTATAAACTGTATGTCCTTCCTTGAGATCAACTGTTATAAAAATCATATTTTCCTGCCAAGAATTATCTCCGGTATCCGGTTGCTTTAAAGCATCATTCTTTACATTTTCAACCTTAATTTCATCTGCCAACTTAAAAAACGCATCCTTGTCAATCTCATACCTATTGCCGCCGATATTAAAAGTAACCTTTTCAGCTATATCAATTTCAGCTTCCATATATTCAGAAAGTGTTACTTCAAGACCAATCGTGCTGCGTTCCTTTTCTGCATCAGCATATAAACCGTCATTAAGATATTCCTCAAATCTCATTGTCATATCATAATCGTCCGAACCGACCAACTTAAATCGCCCGTCGTTTCTTGACTCTATTTCATATATGTAGAAATTGTTCTCATCAAAATATCCAAACAAATATTCCGTGTCTGACTTGAGTTCTAATGAACTATGACATCTTGAATAAGTTTCTTTAACTCCAATTTCAACATCACCCTTAATTTTCTCAGTAGGAATAACTTCAACTGTATCAATTATGGTATATGGAGCTGATGGAATATCTTTTGTTGTATAGTTTGCGACAGTACCAAGAAAAACTTTTGCATTATCTTCATATAACAATCCTTCAGGAACATCCCCCGCAAAAACTGATATAGACATTGTAAGTGTAATCACAAAAACACCCAATAAACATATTAACTTTTTCATTGTGCTACCTCCTTAATCTTCGGTAATATAACTCTTTGTTTGTTTTACCTTTTTAAAATCAACTGATTTTTCTAACGCTTTCCAAGTTGTTTTAGCAATTTCTTCCGTACAAGTATCCTCAAAAAGATGTTGTCCAAATTCTTTTAGCGTGTCATATAATTCTTTTGAAAAGTTTATTTCATACACCGCATCACACCCTGAAACATAATCTATTGTATCTATAATGGCACTAACATTTCCGTCCTTGTAATATGATATATGAGGATACAATTTTGTCAAAGTATATCCGTACTTTGTATTGTCTATATCCCATTTATGCATATCTTTTGCATCAAGAGCTTCTGTCTTATTGAGTAAGGTTAGTATTAAATTTGTGTAATTATTCATAAACTCATAGTTGATTCTATGTTGTTGCTCATTAGTTTTATAGATTGAACCAAGTTGCATACATATTAAAACAACAAATAGAATAATAGCAGTTGTTTTAAATATTTTCTTTTTCATCGGCAAATACCTCCGGTGATTTTCCTTATAAAATATTATATCAGATAATGGCTTTTCTTTCAATCGGCATAGCAAATGAAAATACCTATCGTAATTGTTGCTACTTGAATAAATACCATTATATGCAAATTGACACCCTTCAAAAATTAAAGGGTGCCAATTTTATATTTATCCTATTTTGTACCCTTTAGAAATGAACTTGGCAACAAATTAGAATTTCCATTTACCGTCAACTTTTGCGTATCCAAGATGCACATAACAAACTTCGCCATTATCAGGGATAATTTTTACTTTCAGCGAAATATTTGTTGCATCACTATTTAGTTCCGCATAAACAATTTCAAAAGTATATGTTCCGTTGAATCCTTCAGGCTTCCAAAATTCCTCAAGCTCGGCAGCAATTTCATCGTAGTATTCGCCACCTTCCATAAACTTATTGAGTTCATCTAAGTATTCTTTGTCATAATTTTGCCCCGGAATTATTTCCGTGCCGGTAATCAAAGAACGAAGGGTTTGGTATGGTGTATTATTTTTACCATCTGCTATTGCATATTCTGCATTTGCACCAAAGCCTGTTTGAATCATTCTTGGCACATCAAGAGCATTATGTAACATCTTAAATACAATATTTCTATTGCAAGGAACATCTAAAGCATGGTCAATATCTTTTGTAATTCCATTTTGAGAAGCTATCTGTGCATAACCATGAGGGAATCCACCTCTTTGTTCAGCCATAGGTTTATATCCGAGTGCAGTTACAATCATTTTTACTGCTTCACTAAATTTCACATCGTTATCAGGAGCAAATGTGCCATCTTCATTTCCGTCAATAAGTCCTGAAGCATAAGCAGCTTCAATATAACCATATGCCCAATGTGCTGAAGTCATATCTGAAAAAGCAGATTTACCATTATCCATTTTAGGAAGTCCTAATACTTTGCAAAGCACTTTTGCCATTTCTGCTCTTGTGATTGTTGTATAAGGTCTGAAATCTCCGTTAGGATCGCCTTCGATAATACCATATTTTTGCAACTCATACATAATTTCGGTATCGGGATTTGCAGCAAATGTCAATATGTGTTCAACCGGTGCCTTTTCAAGTGAGGTATTATCGTAAACTAACATCGGTTTAGCCGGTTCAACAATTATTATTTTATCACTATCTGTTGGTGCAATTGCTGACAATTTATACTTGAAAATACCTTTTAGATTATTTTTACCGAGTGATTCTATTTTTACGGTATATTTTCCTGCAGATAATGGTTTAGAACCGCCTTTACTGCCAATCCCCATTCCAATTCCCGGTGATGCAACACCTTCAGGTAAAACTTGGTCTTTGGTTCCTATAACTGCGAACTTAATTTCATCTTCGCCTTTGTTGATTATCTCAAACCAATGCCACATATCTTGTTCCAAATTCCATTCAATTTCAACTACTTTTTTTGTTCCATCAAGTTCTACTGTTGTCCATTGACCGTCATCAGCCATAGCCGTAATGCTAATAACAGATAAAAGCATCATACAACTTAATACCATTGCCATAATTTTTCTTAATTTGCTCATAATATTTCCTCCTTAAAATCATCCTATTTTATATCCTTTAGAAACAAACTCGGTAACTTTCTGCATACCGATTTCTTTGTTTTCAAAGAATATTTGTTTTGCATTTGGTGATTCCTTAATTGTTATAACTTTTTTATTCTCGTTTATCCATACGGACCAAGCTTGTTCCATTTTTAATCATCATACTCCGTAAAATTATTTTGCTTCTAAAATTGTCCTGAAGGTTTCGAGTGCAACACCATTTTTACCATCCATTACGATATATTCAGTATTAGCACCAAAACCTGATTGTTTCATAAGAGGTACATCAAGAGAATTTGCAATCATCAATGCAACATCTTCACGAAAAGCATTTTTTGTAGTTTCCTTATTAAGATTATCCATTAAGCCAAGAGAAGTTGCTGTCATAATATAACCGTGAGGGAAGCCGCCTTGTTGTTCTGCTCTTTCTTTATATCCCAAAAGAGTAACAATCATTTTGACAAATTCCTGAATGGTAACTTTTCTTTCAGGCTCAAATGTAGTTTCGCTTGTGCCTTCTACTAATCCATTATCGTATGCAAATGAAATTTCTCTTGCTGCCCAATGATTTCCAACATCATCGAAAACAGGTCTATATAGATAATCTTTCAAAATATCGTTGTAGTTTGCATTTGTTCTTACGAGTAAAGCAACTGCTTCAGCTCTTGTAATTTCATCGGTAGGTCTTGGGTTTCCATCAGGATCGCCCTTCATTATTCCATATTCAAAAAGTTCATTTACTGCAGCAGTTGCAGGAGCAGGCTTTAATTCAATAATTCTATCAGGAAGAACTTTTTCGGTATTTATTTTTGCAATTTCGTTCTCTCTATAAACAACAATTGGTGTATTATTAAAATTACCTGTTACGCCACTCATATCCGTTAAACTTTCAGGTGCTTTTCTCTGAAGGTTATCTTTGTTATTTGTAATTTGATATGAGAGTTTTCCGCAGAGATTTTCTTCACCTAATGAAACTGCTTTAATTGTATATGTACCTTTGTTAAATTTTTCTTCGGCATATATTTCAGCAGTCTGTTTCGGTGCAACTTCAAGTTTATGTATATCTCTTGTTCCTATGTTAATTATAATTTTCATGCTTTCTTCACTATGATTGTAAGCATAGAGTTCCCAATAACTGCTTTCTGTTATATTCCAAGTGAATTCAAGTTCCTTTGCACCTTCTAAATATTCTGTTCCAAATACACCGGAAGATATATCTTCCGCAAATACACTTATGCTCGAAAGCATCATAATTCCTACTAACACTAATGATATTATTTTTTTCATAATCTCATCCTCCAATCATTTAATCTACTTAAATTCCTTCTATATGCTTAATTCATTTCTTCAAATATGTTAACAATACTTTCCACAACCCATATTCCGTTTTCCGTTTTATCAACAGGCTTAAACAGTTCTATGGTACATATCATTTTTCCCGATTGTAACATGTAAGTAAACTTTTCTCCATCATCATGCAACGATATTATTTCGGGATTATTCCAATTAGATGAAAAATAATCGCTAACGAAATTTTTTGCTACCAATTCAGGATTTTTACGCCATTGTTCATAACCGTAATTCACTAATCTTTGTAAACTCTCTGCCTGTGCCAATGTCATCTTCTCAGGAACAGAAATATAAACATCAGATACATCTGATAATTTCATTCTTAGTGTCAGAAGCGGACAATCATCATAAGCACCATTCATTATTTTGAAGTTTCTGTTTGCTCTGTCATAAACCTCAACTATCGGTACATCAAGTGCATTATATACGATTTCAAAAAGTTCGCCTCTTGTAATCGGAGATGAATAATCAGATACAACAGTATTGAACAATTGTAAATCCCGCAATGCTATTGTTTTATAACCATCAGGAAATCCGCCTGAATCTACTGCGAAGAACCCATAACCCAACATTTCAACAATCATTTTAAAGCTTTCTGAATATGTGATGTTATTATATGGTTTGAAAGTTGGATGATATGGATCATCACCATATCCCTTAATAAGTCCATATCTTCTTGCAGTTTCTATATAACCGAATGCCCAAAAATTTGCATCAACATCAGAAAAATACGGTGCAACACTTGTTGGAGCTGGAGCTGCATTTAATGCCTTACAAATAACCTTTGTAAATTCTGCTCTTGTTATGTTTTCATCCAATCGTAAATTACCATCAAGATCGCCTTCAACTATCCCAAGTTCAATCAGGTTTTTAACTTTTCCTTCAACGGACAGTTTTACATCGCTATTTTCTGTATTTACAAAACGGTAGTGAATTTTTCCTTTAAGATTGTAATTTCCGCTTGTGGTTATTGTTATGTAATAAACTTTATCTGTTAACTCTTGTCCGGGCTTACAGGAAAAAGTTTTACTTTCTCCTGCGAATGTTATCATACTGTCGGATACAGCCTCTCCGGTAGGCGAATCTTTTATAATTTTTAATTTTATTGTATCATCACATTGATTATCAACTGTAAATTCCCAATGTCCACTATATTCAGGGACATATAGCATTTCAATTTGTGTTGATTCACCCTCATTTAAACTTATTGTTGTTTTTTCTTCATTAGCGGCAAAAGCCGCTGATGACATTCCAAAGACCATTATCAATATAAAACATAATAACTTTTTCATATAATTATTTCTCCTTTCACAAGTGAACTCATACGGGTAAATTAGTGCCATCAATCAATACGAACCATTCTGTTGTTCCCATTAAATTACCACTTATGTTCAAATTTTATTCCTGATAAACATTGAAATATTGGGAGTCCATAACTGAGCCATCTTCAAATTCAAATCTGAAGAACAGATGTCCTCGTGTTGCATCTGATGGCAATGAAATTTCCATATTAAGAACTTCTGCCATAGTTTCATACACATAAGGTGGTTCAATTTTAGCAATTTCTTTTGCCATTATATCCGTTTCTGTTCCCGTTGGAGTGAAAATAGCAGTTACAGATATTGGCTTTTCATAATCAAAACTTGGGAACGGGAATAATGCTACAACCTTTTCAGGAAACTTATACCAACCATCATCTTGTTTTTCTACGGGTGTCTTTTCGATGCTTGGCTCATAAAAGAATATTTCTTTATTCGCTTCGTTTACAAAGGTTTCTACAACCCAAACACCGTTATCGGTTTTATCTATTGGTCTTACCAATTCCAAGCTGTATGTAGTTCCGTCTAATTCAAATTTCACACTACACCTTTCAGAACCGCCTGCAAGTTCAACTATTTTCCCGTTTTCTGCATCCTTTCTTGTCTTGTTTGTAATAAAGGCTTTTACTACTAAATCCACATCAGTTCTCCAACTCATGTGACCTTCATTAACTAAATTCTGAAGTTCCTGAACATCACTCAAGCTCATATGTTCAGCGAAGAAACATTGTTCAACACTCGATTCAGCACATAATATATCTCTCAAGTTTGAAAGCATAACGATATATTTTTCAATCTTATATTTCGGTTTGTCATAGCCTTGCTTTAACTTTTTAGCCTTTATTTCTTCTTCATCAAGGAATGCTTTTTCTTCATCTGTAAATTTAATCGCAGCATCAATGATAAGTGCTTTGGCTTGTGTGTTTATTCCGGCACTTGTGAAAAACAGAACTTCCTCAGGAATTGTAATTTTTGCCCATTCTTTCGCATCTACTGATGCCCAAATAGTGTCACACTTAACTTCTGTTAATGTTGTTTGATATCGTTCTGAAAAATAATCATTTTCTTCATAAGGTTGCCAAGCAAGATATAATCCGCTTTCAGAATCATAAATTACCGACTCTTTTGGGATGCCATACGGTAAAATATCTGCTATTATGGAATCAACTGAACTTACAGTTTCTTTGCTTTCGGGTTTTCCCTTAATCCATTCTTTATTGTCATAAGAATAATAGCTCTTATTCACATCAAACGGGGCATTTACAAAACAGTTATATTCCCAAGCATACCTTGCTCCGCCAATATCAACATCATCAGGCAAGTTGTGATAAACTCTTTCGCCGTCAACATCTTCATAGAGCAAATTCCAATTTTCTCTATCATAAGAGTACAATAACTTGCCAGGGAGAATATTAAAATATCCATTTGAAGATGCAATGGGTTTTGAATCAAAGCCTTGCCATGCTTTAGGATATGAGTCTATAAACACCTGACCATTATAATCATCACATCCCAATGGTTGCATTATATCTAAAGCTTTTGATTTATCTATGACATTATAAAGTCTTACCATAGTTGCAACTGTTTGTTCAACAGTATAAAGTCCTTTGGGCGAAAACTCTGTTTCGCTGACACCTGTCATAACGCCTAATTGATACATTGTGCTAACAGCAACTCTTGCCCAATCAGAAATACTTGAGCTATCGCTATAATTTGCATAAGGAATATTTTCCTTTGAAGAAATTTTGAAATATGTTGCTATCCTTCCAAGAATCGTAGCAGCTTCCTCACGAGTAATAAAATCTCCCGGTGCAAATGTAACACCTGTTTTGTGTTGTTCTTTGCCTAAAATAACTCCTGCCTTATATAGTTTAAGCACATTTATATTGTTTGTATCTTTTATACCGAGAGGTCTTTGTGGATTTTCTGTGGGAAGTATAATTCCGGCAGATTCTATCATTCTAACTGATATGTTGCAAAAATCCTCACGACAGATTGACGAAGGGAAGTTCCAACTGTTATTCTCGTTTATAATTCCGAGGTTTACGGCTTCTGCAATAATATCCGTTGCCCATTCACTACTGTTAATACTTTTGTAAAGATTATAATAGTGTTCAAGGCAATTTCTAACTTCTGTATCATCTATTGCACGATATTGAATACCATCAATTCTTTCTCCGGTAGAAACGGTATATTCAATAATTTCCCCTGTATCAGTTTTGAATTTAACCCAATATAACCATCCGCCTGCTCCTGAGTCATAGTTTTGACGGAGCTGCAAATTTTTAACTGTATCAGCAATATCAGATATAATTAACGGAGAAGTTATTATAACCTCATCAGCTTGTTTTCTAATACTAATCTCCGCAATGTTTTTTTGAGATAAATTTGTTAATTCATCAAATGTTTTGATGTTATTTGCAATGCCTGACAAGTAATTTTGTGTATATACTATAATTTCGTTTTTATCATAAGAACTTCTGTCAAACTTTAAATCAAATATTCTCTGTAAATCATCTGCCGATACATATATTTCGTTCTCGTAACCGTATGTGATAGATACATCTGTTAGACTTTCCAAATGTTGAATCTTTCCTGATTTCTCGGTTAATTTGATTATATTTTTGCCAACTTCAAAGTCAATTTGTTTTATTTTTCCTTCATTGTTTATACATGGTTTACCTTCAGTTATAGTAACTTTTCCGTTTCCCTCCGAAATAACATATCCTAAAAGTCCGCAAAATTCGTTTATAGAAACCATTATTGAATCGTTAATTTTTACAACACCTGAACCCTTTGGTTCATAAACAACATCATCAATAGAATAAAACCATTTCAGGTGTTCTATATCACCCGCAAATACATTAAAACTCAAAATGTTGAGCAACAAAATTACAACTAACAATAAACTCGTTTTTTT
>JAGAJK010000059.1 GCA_017626145.1 Clostridia bacterium | reverse complement strand
CTTTTTCTTTGTCTTCATCATAAATACCTCGGTTTACAGAATTTCACGAAGCTTATCTAAAAAAGCTTCTTCGCCAAAAGTGTTTATTTTGAAGAACATAGCCTGACTTCCGCCTGATGTAATTGCCGACAGTTGAATAGTATCTCCGTTACCAAACAATGTTATATTAAGGCTTACACGGTTTCCGCCCATATAACTGTATCTTTCAAAAACTCTGACACTACAACGGGTGTCACCGATGCAAAAATCACTGCTATCTTCAAGACTTGCTGATACACTGCCATTTATGATACCGTCTTCAATTCTATGTAATATACTGTTAAAATCGCCTGCAATTGTTTTCTCTAACTTTGCCATTATAACACCTCCGATTAAGAGATTTTTATGTTTCTGAGAAACTCCTCAAGACCTTCCGGGAAGTTCTCCTTTACAAGAATGAATCCCTGATTCTTAGCAATCATCAAATAGAAATTCGTTTTTGTTTCGATTATTTTATGAAGCTTATTGTATTCAAGTTTTGTATTTCCGTACTCATTAGTTTCCGTGAAATAATCATTATAGAATTCAAAGTTTACTTCTGCATTTTGCAGTGCCTTATTTGTCTTAAATACCTTTTTTACCTGCATATTATGAAGCAGCCATATTACAAAGGGATACACAACGGCAAATACAATGAAAATCATATTATCAAGAACGATGCCATCCAATATCAGGAATGCTGCCAATAGTGCATAAATTATGATACTGCGTTTCTTATACATTAAAACTCTTGAAAATCTTTTGTATTCCTCAAAAGTATTGATTGTTTTGGTTTTATATAAGCTCTCCATAACATACCTCCGTTATATTATATAGACGAAAAGATCCGTCCAAAAGTTTCCTTTACTTATAATACATTTTAAATGTCAAAAAAGTTGCGTTTAAATTATAATAATGCACCAATAATCATTACAACCATAGCCACAAAGCAAGCATAACCAACGATTGCTGAAACTTTTTTCTGCTCTCTATGTTCCTGAACAGATTGTATGAGAATCAGCCCACTCAAAAGAGGAATAGCCACATTAAGAGCTTTATCCCATACACTTGTTATCTGCAATACTGCACCAATTAAAACCACAATAGATATTACTATTCTTAATACAAGCATTATTTTATCAGCATTGGATTTTTCATTCCATTTTGTTTTCAAAGCCAGACCTCCTTTTATTCTAAGCCTTTAACTTTTTAATCAAAAGTGATATTCCTCCAACGATTAACGAACCAACCGTAAAAATGGTTGACATCCAAGCCAAAAGCATTATAGTTCCGTCAACTCCATCATTAACAGCATTTTCAGTCCATATCCATACAACAACGGAAATCAAAGCAAATACGCAAGACAAAACATATCCTTTCTTCCATTTGACAAACAACCATCTGATAAGCATACCAATTAACAGAGGCAGAATCCAAACTGTAAAATTGGTTTGTATGATGGTGTTGGCGCTTGCAATGTATTCACTCAGATTTTTCACTTCACCGTCATATAAGAATTGACACAAATCCCATTTGTAAGTTTCTATCCAAACTCTTTTGCCGACAAAATATAAAGTTTGTTCTTTGTCGCTATCTTTTATATCAAATCGTATTGAAATATAGCGACCTTTATAGTCAATTTCTTTGGATTCTTCTATAATTTCAATGCCATTCAAATCAGCTTTATATTCTGTTATGTATTTCTGAAGGAGGTCATCTTTATATTTGTCAAATATCCAAGTGTCAAATCCGCCGCCGCAAGCACCTGCATCATAACTTACCGGTGCAAGATGAATACATAAGGCAATAATAACAGCAAGTAGTGTAATTCCTGCTGCAACACCTGCAAATATTTTCTTCATAAAAATCCTCCTTTTCGAGTTTATTCTGTAATTATAGTTTCCCAAACATCCATATACTGTTCGGATGCTCCTTCAGGTATCGCGCCGATTCTCCATACGGAGAGCGAATTGATGCCAAACATCTTTGCAAGCTTGATTTTGTCCTTGATACTTCTGCTGTCCTCATACCAAAGAAGAATCTGCTGACCGTCTTCGGTATTATAGAAGGCATAAGGATTCTTATACTTTTCGGAATATGTAATTTCCGTATCCGGTTGAGCAAGTCTCTTTTCAACTGTTTCCAATGCAGGATGAATGGATTTTCCATCTGTGATTTTTTTATCTGTTGTGTTCCATGCAGTTGTGTTTGCTGTACTTACTGCGAATACTATCTTTTCTTTATCCTGAACACCTGTTATAGGATTGGTAATTGCCTTTAATGCAGTGTATACTTCATCAAACGGTGTTACCGGTGTTGCTATGAAATCTGTATTCAACAGATTATCCGGCAGAGTATATGCTGCGTAGTCATGTGCCATTAAGATAATCTTATCTGCATATTCTCCAAGTGTTTTGTAATCGTAAGCGTCAAAGTATTCGGCACTGTTTTTCAGTACAGGATGAACTGCAACATAGAGTTTCTTATTACCAAGGGCGCTTTTAAGTTCCTTTACAAACTGATTCAGACCTTCTTTGAGTTCTGCACCTTTCATACCCTCAAAATCAATAGTTACTCCATTGAAGTTCTCCGATGCAGCAACAAGTTCATTAACTGCTTCAGTGCGATTATCTGCGTTTAAAAGAATTTCTTTGCAGTCCTCAATATCTGTCATTGTTACTGCAAGATTTACCGAAGCGCCACCGTTCATCACATAGTCCAGTGCATCCTCATAGCCTGATGGAATATACCAATCGTTTCCGCCTTCGGTTGTCTGATTCAGATGCACCTTGCCATCATCGGTATATTGCAATCTGCTCCAGCCAAAGGAAACTGAGTCCATCTGTGCTGCAATTTCTTTCTGTCCCCAGGAGGATATTGCATAAAAGCCGTGCAGTTCATCAAGTGATGAATAGTATTTGTTATACATACGCATCATCATCGCTGCACCTTCTTCACGGAGGGCAGAACCTTCGGGATCAAAAACAGTT
>JAGAJK010000058.1 GCA_017626145.1 Clostridia bacterium | reverse complement strand
TGAATATCTTGCAGGGCAACTCAATTCAAGAGGAAATGTTTATAGGGTTGCTGAAGGTCAAGGTATTACTGTAGATGAAGCACTAAAGCATAATTCCGCAAATGATGTTAAAGTTATGCGAGAACTTATGTCCGTCATTCACTATCCACAGGAATTATTATTAAAACCTCTTGCTAAACCTGAAGCATCATCCGAACTACGCTCACAGGGAGAAGACCTTCCTTATCAGTACGATGAAGAAACGAATAAAATACACATTAAGGGATGCAAACATCTTGAAAATTCCAACCTTACAAAAGGATATTCACTATTGAAAACAGCATTTCGCAAAGGCTTTATACCTTGTGAATGTTGTAAGGAAGAGTATAAAAAAGAGTTCAGAGAACGTAATATTGACATAATTGATAGAACAGCATATACATATGTGTACAGTCCCGATTCTGAAGTATATCATAGATACACTTGCGGATTGATTTTGTCCGCTAAAACAATTATGGGTACAAGAACATATAATGCAATATTAAAAACAGGCAAAAAGCCGTGCAAAGTATGTAACCCAACACCAACAGATGTTTACAGACCCTTACCACCTCAATATAAAGAAAAAAGATTAGAAAAGAAAAAAATCCGACATTTACTATCAAGCGAGGATGCTAAAGCTGTAAAAAAACAACGTGGAATTGCTGCTGAAAGAAAAGCAAAACTTGAACAAGAAGGCCTTACCAATGCAGAAATCAAAGATATTTACACACTGACCCAACCTGAGTTCGCATTTTGGGCAGGAAAAGGTTATCAGACTTTCCATCTGCGTTCCTGTAGCAAGTTGAAAGAATTATCCAATCTGAAGGGATTTAAAACATACAGTCAAGCAGTTCGTGCCGGATTTACACCTTGCAGAAAATGTAAACCTACTGCAAAGCACGATGTAAATGTGTCTATCCCAATCGGAAATCGTATCCGTATTGATGAAAAAATAGAAGATGTCGAAATAATGTGTAAAGAAGCAGGCTTTCCTTGTCATATGGAAGGTGCATACCTATATATTGAAACCTCTGTTGGAAAGTGGCGAATTAACATCGGAACTTCCCCTGTAAAGGTCGAACATATCAATTTGGCAAAGAACCCTAACTCTAATACTTACCACAAGCAACCAAGGATTTTTCTGTCATTTATCGACACTTTTGACTACATTAAAAGACACGATGAAGAGCTTGCCAAGAAAAAGGCTAACGGAAGGGTTTTTGTGGAACTTCCACCGGAAGAATAATAACAAGGCAGTTGCCGAGGAAATCTTGACAACTGCCTATAATTTTAATACAATATCATTGAAGCTGTACTACTGGTCGTTTCGGACGTGAGGAAAAGGATATTCATTTTCCGCAGTAGCAAGGCTTCTTTTATTTTTTGCGATTTTCATAGTCACGGTTGAGTTTTTCACTCCAATTATCAGCCATTTTCTTGCCTTGTCTTACATTGCAGACTGCATCTGCAACAGTATCATAAAGACAAGCTGTACCAACTGAGTCTGGATGATAATTAACTGCTCGGTCTTCAGATATGCCGAAACCTCTTGCAGTTTCCACAGCATCAATGTTTGCTGCCAAGAACATAAATTCCCATCTGTACTTATTTTTTTGCCTTTCAACCATCTTTTTAATTTCATCACTACTGTACTTGTGACTTGCATTTTCCATACCGTCTGTGGTGATAACAAAAATGGTATTCTCCGGTACATCTTCAGGTCGAGCATACTTATGGATATTTCCGATGTGTTTAATCGCATCGCCCATCGCATCCAAGAGAGCAGTACTTCCACGAACTGTGTAATCCTTATCAGTCATTGGTTTGATTTCTGTAAGGTCAACTCTGTCGTGAATTACATCGGTTACATTGTCAAAAAGCAGAGTGGATACGAAACACTTTCCGTCTTCTTTTTTCTGCTTTTCTATCATTGCATTAAAGCCACCGATAGTGTCAGACTCAAGACCTGCCATAGAACCGCTTCGGTCTAAAATAAATACTAATTCTGTAATGTTGTTTTTCATTGAAAAAACCTCTCTTTCAAATTTGTTATCTAAAGTTTAACATCTTTGAAGAGAGGTTTGGTCGCTTGGTATGCGACAAAATTATGCACCTAATAGATTTTGGTCGAAAGCGAAAAGTGCTTCATTGATTTCAAAAATATTGTAATTGCCTTTTCTGATAAAATATTCTATTATCAAATCGAATTTGCTACTGTGGGACAGAGCAAAACCGGCTTTCATTAACATATCCCTTGTTTCATCAAGTGATAGTTCTAATGCAATAGCAAAAGCAATTACTGTAGGTTTGCTCGGTTTATAATGAACATCACTTCTTATCTTTGAAAAGAGTTTACGGTCAATGTTCGCCTTTTTATAACATTCACTGTCCTTAATACCTTTTTCATCAATCTTGCGAAGAAGCATTTCAGAAAAACTTTCATCAATTTGGTCTATAACTTCATCAAGAGATAAATCTTCCTCAAGGTCATCGAACAAAGTACTTCCAACACCCATATCTATGCTCATACATTTTTCTTCAGCATAATAGGACTCGTTCATTCTCCGACTTTCGGGGTACATACAGAAATGTTCATCGACATAATTATCATCAATAAATTCTTCAATGTCCGAAAAGAGTTTTTCGCTTATTTTATAAGCATTTTTATCAAAGATAACTATGTAAACAGTCATATCATTCTCAAGAAGAAAACCGCTTATAGTATCAATCGCAACCTTTAGAGCTTCTGCTTTTGGGTATCCATAAATCCCGGATGAAATTAACGGAAAGGCCACTGATTCACATTTATTCTTTTTTGCAAGTTGAAGCGATTTTTCATAGCAAGAACGAAGAAGAGCTTCTTCGTCATGCTTGCCATCTATGTATCTTGGCCCAACTGCGTGAATTACATATTTACAGGGTAAATTGTAGGCTCCGGTTATTTTTGCATCACCTGTGATGCAACCACCCAAAGTTTTACATTCTTCCAAAAGTTCTATACCTGCTGCACGATGAATACAACCATCAACACCACCGCCACCTAATAGAGAAGAGTTCGCCGCATTGACTATTACATCAACATTCATTTTTGTTATATCTTGCCTAATAATTTGTAAAGGCATATTTTCACCTTCTTTTATTTAGAAATTGACTTTTTGATTTGTGTTCTTGCAAAATCAAGGGCTACCATTGCCATCTTTGCATCTATTTTAAGACTGCCATCGGGATTTTCACTTTCAATAATAATTTTGCATATATCCTCAATAACTTCAAGCAGTGTATCTTTATTGAAATCCATTTTTAAACACCTCACATAAAAATTCATCAACTCAATTATACTACCAAATAGGTTTCTTTTCAATAAATTCTATTAAAAATCAGCACATTGTACCATTTTCCCAAAGTTCATCACACGATAAGTCCACATCATCGTTCCAAATAACACCATAACCACCCGGACTAACTACCACCTTAGAAAAAAGGTCATTTTCCTTTAAGTCAGTGAAATATGGTATTTCTCCAAATAAAGGCTTAACATCATATCTTTTTGAGCCACCTTCAACGAAAGTAACCTCTAATACAAAATCATCCAAAGGCAATACACTTTTTACTTTATGAAGATGGATTTTTGGTTCGGTATTATTTTTGATTTTCTTTACAGTAAGTTTTTCAACAATGTTTTTTAATGTTGAAACTATTTCTTCAGGCTCGTCTTTAGCAAAAGCATCCTCAAGAGCTTTGAGAACCATAAGAACAACTTCATTAAATTGGTCGGCTTCTAATCGTTGAGTTGCAATCAAAAGTTGGTCGAGTATAATTAAATAAGCATCATTTACATCAGACGGAGAAACCGCCAAAAGCATCCGGTCAATAACTTCACCAACACTTAATCCCGAAGCACTTGCAAGTGCTTCTAAAGTTTCTTTTGTTTTTGATACAACAGTTGCATTTATTTCTGCAAGTTTATTTCCCATATTTTCAACTCCATATTCAATTTTATATAATTATACGGTAAATTCCTTGTATTTTCAATATAAAAGCCATCAAGGATGACAATTTCCACAGGAACTAAAGCCTTGGCTAATAGCTTCCTCTCGTGAACTAAAAATTACTTGATTATGTTCTGCCGGAAGAGAATGACAAGTTGGGTAATGAAATTTCTTGGACTTTTTATTTCCAATGTATGAACCTTGGCTATTATAGTTGTTTGGTGTTGGAGTAACCACAGTTGGTTGCTCATTTTTTTTAGTTGTGAAAGTGACATTCTTTCCGTCACTTTTTGCAATAATGTCACCGTTCAAATCAGTCCGATATACAGTAACATCAGCATCCCTAAGTCTGCTTAATACATCTTCTGTCGGATGATGATATTGATTATTTTTTCCAACGGATATGACTGCATACTTAGGCATTACTTCATGCAAAAAAGGATAGGTTGTAGAAGTTGCTCCGCCGTGATGTCCTACCTTCAGAACAGTTGCAGATAAATCAAAGTTTTTATTTAAAATATCCTGTTCTTCCTCACGCTCGGCATCACCTGTAAACATAAATGATGTTTCACCGTAAGTAATTTTTAGCACGATAGATGTATTGTTTAAATCTGTCGTATCATAAACAGGCCCATAAAACTCTACCGTACTACTTCCAAAGTCAAAACTGTCGCCGGGCTTTGGATTTTTTATTGTAATTCCTTTTTCAATCACTTTATTTTTGAAGGAATTATAGGCATCAATATCATTTTCTCGTTCAGGTGCATAAACATTTTCAAACTTAAAATTATACACTGCTGCCGGAAGTCCACCAACGTGGTCATCGTGTGCGTGTGAACACACAATGGTATGTAGTTTTTCGACATTCTGTTTGGTTAAATATGAATATATTAAACTACTGTCTTCGGGATTACCACCGTCAATTAACATATAGTTGCCATCGCATACAACTAAAGCCGCATCGGCTTGACCTACATCAATATAATGAATTTCAAAACTTGAACCATTTGGAACTTCCGGTTCTGATGAAGAAATTTCTTCAGTGTCTTCAGTAGGTTGAACCTCTTGACTTACCGTATCATCAGGAATTACATCATTCATAGGATTTTCCGAAACAGAAGAATAGCATCCTGTCAAAGAGAAGATAATAAGTAATAAGAGTATAAGTTGTTTTAAGTGTTTCATAATTGCTCCTTTACTCACTGCGTTGTGTATTTTATATCTATTATACCATATCAATGGAATAAAATAAAGAGGAAATACACATACAAATGTGTATTCTGAAAATTATTACACAACGAGCAGTGTTTATAAGATTTTGTATCTGTAATATAATTATATTATAGTCCGCAAGGAGTTGGTAATAGTATTAAAAGTGAGTAAAAGGAATGTGAACATATGAACACGGAATTGAATTTTAAAACAATAGGAAATCGTATCCAACAATACAGAATAGAGAGAAAAATGACACAGGAAGAACTTGCTGAAAGCATTGGCACGAATCAAAAGCATATCTCCCGAATCGAAAGTGGTATGCACAGGTCAAACCTTGATACGATAGTTGCTATAGCAAGAACACTTCATATATCCGTTGACATTCTTATTGCTGACTTTAATGATAGCACGGATGAAAGCACCTTAAAGCTCTTGATGGATGAAATAAGAGGTATGGATGCGACTCAGCTTAACATGCTCCGTGACAGTATTGCAATGATAAAGAAGTACAAATAATGCAGAAAAACACTTACATTGTATTAAAACTTTGTAAGTGTTTTTTATTGCCGTGACATTTTTCCAATACAATTTATGCGGTTTTTGACATTTTTCAAAGATACCTTTATTTGTCCGTATCGGGTAAGGTCTGTCGAACATCATTTATCTCGTAGTAATTTATTTTCAT
>JAGAJK010000057.1 GCA_017626145.1 Clostridia bacterium | reverse complement strand
TAACTCGGCGTATCACATACGCCTTCGGGTACCTGTAAATGCCTTTGAACAGGCATTTACAGCTCAGTTCGTCCGTTCTGCAACATTTTTTCCTATTCCCTAACAAGGACTGTAAAAAATCGATGATTTTTTACAGTCCCTAAAATTATAAAATTTCAAGAAATTTCTCTAAGTTTTCTTTGCCCCTTCTTATTCCTTCGAAACAGTCCTCGGCTCCTTCGTATTCTATTGATAGAAAACCGTCATAGCCCGTTCTTTTAAGTGAACGCAGGCACTGTATTACAGGAACATCGCCCTCACCTACTACTGCGCCTTTAAGAAAGTTACCGCCTCTTGTGGAAAATGTTCCTTCCATTTTTTCACAGTCGCCTTCGTAAAGGTGAAAATCTTTAGCGTGTACGTGTATTGCATAAGGTGCAACACGTGATACGGCAAGAAGTGGATTTTCATCGGCGCACATAAAGTTACCGATATCAACCAAAAGACCATAATTAGAGTGATTAACCGCATTAAAAAGTCTTTCCATTCTGTCGCTGTCCTGAGCAACATAGCCATGATTTTCACTACAGGTTTTTATGCCGTGCTCCATAGCAAACTGTGTAATTTCACGAACATTTTCTACGATTTGGGGAAGCATCAGATCAAAGGAACGCTTAACAGGAGAAACTGTGTAACAGATGTCGTGACGCATAACGGGAACACCAAGCTCCTTTGCCACAAGAACCTGTTCTTTTACAGTTTTTAATGTTTTTGCAAGTTCATCTTTATCATCGTTATAAAGATTTGCTCCGATTGCATAGTTGCAGATTGTCATACCAAGCTCGTCTGCTCTCGACTTTATTTCCTTAGCATATTCAATCATTTGTTCAAAGGTGGGACTTTCACAGGGTTCAAGTGTTGTAAACTCAATAGCCGAAAAGCCCAATTTATAAGCTTCGTCAATAGCATCCTTCTGGGTAATTTTACCATTTGAAATTGCCTGCTGAAAAGAATATGAGCTTACACCTAAGATCATAAAATCACCTCGTGCCCTGTTCTTGCGGATTCATAAATTGCGTCCAAAATTTTCATCATTTCAACACCGTCTTCTGCAGGTGCAATACATTCTTTACCGTTTACAATACAGTCTACAAAATGATTTATTTCGTTCTGGAAGATTATGCTGAAATCAAGAGAGGTTTTAGCACAGAGAGTGGTGTTTGTCATATAGCCGTTTTCTTCGCTGTAAAGCTCGATTTCAGGTTCGAGTTTAGCACCGCCCTTAGTACCGAAAATTTCAAGTCTGCCCTGATCTTCTTTAGTGTTTAAGCTAAAGCTTGCTTCAACGCTTAAAACAAAGCCGTTGTCAAATCTTATCATTGCAGATGCCAAATCTTCAACATCGCATATATCATTTTCGGTATGTGATGCAGATACATATCCCTTAGGAGTTTTAAGGTTGCGTCTGTCACCAAGCTTATGGAAAGTTGCTCCGTAAACACTTACAGCCTTTGGATTGCCTGCGGCATATCTCATAAAGTCAATTACGTGAACACCGAGGTCAATTAAAGGGCCTCCGCCTGAACGTGATTTGTCGCCAAACCAACCGCCGGGGTTACCGTTTCTTCTGATGTATGTAGCTTTACCGTAGTAAATTTCACCGAAGTATCCTGCATCCCTGAATTCTTTGAAGATATTCATATCGTTTCCGTGACGGCGAACAAAACCAATCTGTAATAATTTACCGTTAGCTTCGGCAGCTTTCTGCATTTTGATAGCATCTTCTGCGTTTACAGACATAGGCTTTTCGCATAAAACGTGCTTTTTAGCATTTAAAGCCGCAATTGTTGCAGGTGCGTGCTCGCTGTTCCATACGCATACGCTTACAGCATCAATATCTGCTTTTGCAAGCATTTCATTATAGTCTGTATAAATTTCTTTTACGTTATATTTTTCTGCTTTTTCCTTAAGAACCTTTTCATCAATATCACAAAAAGCACAAAGCTTACATTCGGGGTTATTTAAATATGCATCTATATGAGCACCCGATATGCTTCCTACACCGATTATACCTATTTTTAACATTTTATTTCCTCCTAACCGATAATGCCTCTAAGAAAGTTTACTGCTGTTTCAATATCCTTTGCAGGATTGTCTCCCACTTCTCTTTCGATTGTAAGATAGCCTCTATATCCTATATCTTCAAGAGCTTTCAAATATGCAGGGAAATCAACCTCACCTGTTCCCAGAGGAACTTCTTCAAAAGCCTTGCAGTTAAGCATTTTATCTTCTTCAAGACCGTAAATAACTTCAGGAGATTTTTTTGTAAGCATTCTTCCGTCTTTAGCGTGAGTATGTACGATATAATCCTTTAAGTTATATACAGCCTGTACAGGGTCATCACCTGTTACCATAACTAAATTTGCGGGGTCAAGGTTAACAGCAACACCTTTTCCGCCCAATGTATCAAGAAACCCCTTTAAAACTGCCGAAGTTTCAGGACCTGTTTCAATGGCAAAATGTGAACCCATTCCATCAGCAAACTGACAAAGCTCACGGCAGGCTTTCTGCATTACTGCAAATCTTGGATGATTTGAGTCCTCGGGAACAACGCCTATATGTGTTGTTACGATGTCTGTTCCAAGCTCCTTTGCCCAGTACATAATCTTTTTAGAGGTTTCAATAAGCTGTGGGTTTAAATCCTCATGACCGAAGCCTTTGCCGAGGTCACCGCAGATTGCTGAAACAACAAGACCGTTATCAGCTAAAATTGATTTTAATTCGTTTGTTTTTTCCTGCGTGATTGTGTCCATTTCATAATCATTTCTTGCGTAAATCTGAACACCCTTTGCACCTAATTTCGCAGCAGTTTCAAGTGCTGTACGAACATCGGTTCTGAACGATTCCATCATTACGCCTATCGGAAAGTTATACATAATTTATCCTCCTTTAAAAGATAATTTCATTTTTATTGACAACTGCATTATAATGCTTTATAATAAATATTACAAGTGTATTATTGCTTTTTTTTGGTAAAATCTTGCTTTTGAGGTGTTGTTTTTGAGTTTTTACGAAAATCATTCCAAAATTACTAAAAATCTGCCCGTAATATTTCATAATATTATCCTGAAAAATGATTATGAATATTTGCACTGGCACGAAAACATTGAACTGATTTACTGTATTGACGGAGAAGGAACTTCCATTGTGGATTCCCAGAAATCTGCTATGAAAAAAGGGGTACTTACAGTTGTTAATTCAGGACGGCTTCATCATTTTGTTACAAGTAGTCGTGTTAATTATTACTGCCTTATTATAAATTACGATTTTCTTAAGGAATCAGGGCTTGATTTAGAAAAGTATGAATTCTGTGAAATTATTAATGACGAAAATGTTGCCTCTTATTTTGATGATATAAACAGAGAGTATTTTAATAAAGAAAGCGGGTATGAAATTGCACTTCGTGCCCAGGTGCTTTCTCTTATGACTTATTTATTCAGAAACTATAAAAGGTGCGCTCAAAGCGATAAATTTGACGATACTGTAAAAAAAGCAATGAAATACATACGAAAGCACTATAAGGAAAAGATTACCCTTGAACAGGTTTCTGATGCGGTTGGCTTCAGCAAATTCCACTTTGCAAGGCGTTTTAAAACTTACACAAACATCACGGTAAACGACTATATCCGTCAGGTGCGTTGCAATGAAGCAGAATCTCTTCTTAAAACCTCCGACTGGTCCGTATCCGACATTGCAACCGGATGCGGTTTTGAAGATGTTTCCTATTTTACCAAAGTATTTAAAAAGGAAACAGGGCATCTCCCCTCTCAAATACGAAAAAACAGTAAAGGAGACTTATAATGAACATAAACACAAACTATTCTGTTGTAGCAAAAAAGAATTCATTTGAAGTTAACGATACAAATGCTTCAGAAATGTTTTTTGATTTCGGTGTTTCAACAATTATAAATGACAGAGAAGATGAAATACTAAGCTTTGACAAAAAGGATAATACTTTTATATGGACAGCCTTTGACGGTGTTTTCGAAAAAATTTACACACTTGAATGTGATGAAAATTATTTGCTTTACAAAGTTAATTTAACGGGCAAAGGCAAATTAGGTCAGGTTAAGTATTTTAACAATACAACATTTAACACTTCAGGGTATTTTTCACCTGCTGTATTGTCAGGCGGAGATGTAGCAACCTACAAGGATATGTTAACCGTCAAAGACAAAAGAGAAGAATATTTTATTCCTCCACCGCAGTGCTATATTTTTGATATGGAGGGTAACGAAAATCTTATTGCTGTAGGTTTAGTTGCAAAAGAAAAGGAATACAATTTTTCGGAGTTTTCTTACATACCTTGCGGCAACAGTTGTTCTTTTGGTACAGACTATGGACTATATACAGAAATTGACGGATGTTTTGAGCTTCCTCATATTTTAATTGAAATCGGCAAAGACAGATACCATCTTTTGGAAAACAATGCAAAATTTCACTTTGAAAAAGGTTATGTAAAACAACAAAAGCATCACTACGAAAAATGGTGGAGCGGAAACATTCTTTGCGGTTGGGGTGACCAATGGGCAATCGGAGCAGAAATTGCAGGCTCTCAAAAGGCTTCCTGGGATGATGAGGCAGTTAAGGAAAATGCAGATAAAGCACCCGTTATGAGCACTTTTGACCTTGCCATCGGTGCGGCTACACAAAAAAACTATGAAAAAATAATTTCTGATGCAGAAAATAAAAACATACCGTTTTCAACTGTTATTATTGACTGTAAGTGGCACAAGCAGTTCGGCACAATGGAAGTAGACAAAGACAAGTGGCCTGATATGCGACAATTTATTGACACACAGCATAAAAAAGGCAGAAGGGTTCTTTTATGGTATAATTTTTGGAGTGTTGAAGGTCTCGGTGAGGATGAATGTATTACATTAAACGGCAAACCGCTTTACGTTGACCCTACAAACCCCAAATACATAAGCCACATTGAAAAAACAATGGAATATCTTTTAAGTGACAAAGAGGGATGCTGCAACGCTGACGGCTTCAAAGTGGATTTTGTTACAATTCCCTCTGAAGAAAACCTCGAAATATATGAAAAGGGCGTATTTGGTATTGAGCTTGTAAAAAGAAATATATCCCTTATGTACAATATGGCAAAAAAAGCTAAGAAAGATGCGCTTATAACAAGCCAGCACGTTCATCCTTATTTTGATGAATGTATGGATATGATGAGAATCGGCGACTACTGGTGTAAAAGTAACCGCCCCCTTTACAACCTGAACACAAGAACAGCTATACTAAAAGCAACTCTTCCCAACTTACTTATTGATATAGATGCCGCAGGAGGCAGTAAAAAGAGAGACGCACTTCTCTATTTCAGACGAGGTGCCGAAATTGGTACACTTTCTCTTTACGGAACACGTCTTTACGATGCTTTCTTTACCGATGATGACTGGAAAGAGGTTGCTGAAATATTCACAAAAAATCAGAAGAAAGCAGGTCTTTTATAATGATAGAAAATATTGTATTAAACGACAGAGAGGTAATAATCTGCCATCCCGAAAAGCCCAACGGAAAATGGGCATTAAAAACAGAATACTTCAACGCTTTTCCCGAAGTGCAAAATACACTTCTTGATATGGGTTATTATATAGCTCATATAAAGAACAAAACCCGCTGGCATCATCCGTCGGATACTGAAGCGAGATTCAATCTTGCACAATATATGTCCGAAAGATTCGGTGTAAGCAAAAAATGCGTAATTATAGGTATGAGTTGCGGTGGGCTGCAGGGAATTTATTTTGCATCAAAATATCCTCAGTTTGTTTCATGTATGTATCTTGATGCACCGGTAGTGAACCTTTTATCCTGCCCTGCAGGGCTTGGTAAAGGAAAAGAAAGCGTATTTGATGAATTTCAGGCTCACACAGGTATGGATTTAATTACTCTGTTAGGCTACAGAAATCATCCCCTTGATCATCTGCCCAAGCTTGCCGAATCAAATATCCCCATAATTTTAGTAAGTGGTGACAGCGACAAAATAGTGCCTTATGACGAAAACGGAAAATATATAAATGATATTTACACAGAAAACAACTGCATAATAAAAACTATAATTAAAAAAGGCGGAGACCATCACCCACACAGTTTAACCGATAACTCCCCTATCATTGATTTCATTTTAAAATATGATAAATAGAAAACAGCGTAAAAACGGAAAATATCATTCATATAAAGGTGAAGTAGGCAAAGTTGCAGATAATCTGCTAAAAAGAGATTTCACAGCAACAAAACCATTTGAAAAATTAACAACCGATGTAACCGAATTTAAAGTATATGATGATAAAGTGTATTTATCCCCAGTAATAGATTTATACAACAGAGAAATAGTTTCATACTCAATTTCATTAAGCCCAAATTTATGGCAAATCAGAGAAATGCTTGATGGATTATTTAGCAAACTTCCTGCTAATGCAAGACCACTATTTCATTCGGATCAGGGATGGCAATATCAACATGCAGAGTATCAACGGTCACTATTGGAACATAACATTATACAAAGTATGTCCAAAAAAGGCAACTGCATGGATAACGAAGCTATGGAAAATTTTTTTGGTAGGTTAAAGGTAGAAATGTTTAATTGTGAAAAATTTGAAAGCGTTAACGCTTTCATTGATGAATTAAAAAGATATATTGATTACTACAACAACGAAAGAATTTCTATTAAACTAAAAGGAATGAGTCCGGTACAATACCAACTCATTCACAAACAAGTTAATATTAAATTTAGTCTAAACTTTGGGGTTCACTTCAATGTCGGTGGATTTTTACTTTACTACTTCAACTATCGCGTAGTTTTTCATATACAATAATAAAGGGCGTAGAATACGCCCTTTAACTGCATATCCCACGAAGCAACATCCGTACCTGAAACTGTTGCACTTATAAAGTCACCGGCTTCCAAAACGTTGTTCATGGTATAGCCTTCCTTACCGGGTACTACTTCATTTTTGTCCATCATCTTTTCATCGGCATAGAAGTAGAAGTCTTTTAATACACCGTTACCTCTTGAAACACCTACAAACTGCTTGCCGGATACCTTGTAACCATAAATCTGATCCCCGGCGTTTATAACCGCTCTTGTAATTTTTTCAACGTAATATTTTTCTCCCTGCGTACAAAATCATATAATACCGTATCCCATATAGCATAGCTTTTTGTAGGGTTGCGATAAAGATTTTCAAGAGCGATTTCCTCTATTATTCCTGTTTCGCGGTTATCTCTGCCCTGAGCACCACATACCCACATACGGATTTCAGAGGAGGCATTTCCACCCAAAACGGGTCTTTCGTGCATAAGAACAACATTAAGTCCTTCCCTTGCTGCAGAAATAGCAGAAGTAAGTCCTGCCAATCACACACAAATCACACACAAATCACAACTAATATATTTTTTATTAAGCATTTGCATCACTTTCATTTCGTTTCAATCATTCTTAACAGATTTTTACCAAAAACCTTCGTTTTTGCTTCTTCACCAAGGTCCATTTCTTCTACACATTCATTGAGCTGTACTATCGCATCTTTTATTTGACTTGGTTTTGTGTAAGGAAAATCAAGTCCGAAAACACACTGATCTATACCATTCATCCATATCAAATCCTTAATCTTGTCTTTTCCTAAATACCAGTATTTATGTGTATCTTTATGAAGAACACTTGTAAGCCCTGCATAAATACGTTTTCCGTTATTGCTCATTACTGCCATAGCTTCGTTGAAAAAGTGATATCCACCTACATGCTCCATACAGATTTTAAGATTTGGAAATTTATATGCAATTTCATCGTATAAAAGAGTGTTATAGCTTGAAATTCTGTGCCAATGAATACCTGTATGAAAGGATATGGGCATACCTCTTTTTTCAGCTACCTCATAAACCTTGCAGGCTTTTTCTTCATCAAGCTTAAACTTTTGAAAAGCTGCATGCATCTTTATGCCCGAAAGTCCCATCTGATATATCTCTTCCGTCTGTTCTGCAACATTATCTTTTGTAAAATCTATTGTGCCAAAAGCGAGCAAACGGTCGTCATTTTTAATCTGTTCATACATCCATCTTGAAGGACTTTCGCCATTTGAATTAAAATAATTTGAAAAAGGTGCAAAGCAAACTGCTTTGTCAATTTCACATTCATCCAAAAAATTTTTAAGTGCATCAACCGTTCCGTCTTCCCTGACTTCCTTTTGAAATATATGTGCATGATTTGCAATTATTTTCATTTAGCCAATCTCCTTTGTGTATATGAATTTTACAGGGCGTAAAATACGCCCTGTAATAAATTTAATATTCGTTCTTTATGAAGAATGAGCCTCGTCCGTACTGCCAGTTATAATATACATTATCGCCTTCGATAAAGTCTGAAACAGTAGCTGAAATAAGCTCTTTTGTATTTGGATTAATAATAACTTTAACTGTAGGAATAACAGGCATATTAACTCCGTCTACGTTAGCAACCCATACGCCTGTTGCTGCATCTGCACGAACAAATTTACCTGTTGCAATGTATGAATCTGTGCTTGTGTTGTTTTTGTCCGATACACCATCATCGGCAGGTGTAGGTTCGGGAACAACTCCGCCCTTTAACTGCATATCCCATGAAGCTACGTCAGTACCTGAAACTACTGCACTTATAAAGTCTCCCACTTCTAAGACATTATTTTTATATGTTACTTCGTCATATCCTTCTTCTCCCGGCTCAATTTCGTTTTTGTTCATCATTTTTTCGTCGGCGTAGAAGTAGAAGTCTTTTAATACACCGTTACCTCTTGAAACACCTACAAACTGCTTGCCGGATACCTTGTAACCATAAATCTGATCTTCAGCATTTATAACAGCCTTAGAAATTTTTTCTACATAGTAGTAACCCTTTCCAGCACTTGAAGAAGAATTCAAGCTTCTTGTCATAACCATAAGTGAAATCTGGCAATAATCATTTAAGTTATATATTTTAGTAGGTACAAGAATTGAACCGCTTGCAGATGGCATCTGAGTATTGGTAATTATCTTAAACTCACTTTCATCATCGCTTCCGTCAGGAGCAACAAAGATAACTGTGCTTTCTGACATAAAGAATGGGTTGTCTCTTCCTACACCTTCATATGTCCAGTCTCGTGCCATACCGCAGTACTGAGTAAATACAATATCATCATCTGTATTAACTTCATACCGAGATTCATAAATGGTGTCAAGTGCCAGAAGCTCGTTATCGGCATTTGCACGGAATCTTACAGGATGGTCAAAGAAATGAGCCAATCTTTCTTCACCGCTGTTAATTGCTTCCATAACAGTTTCCTTACTTACATTCGCTTCACCCTCAAATTCCACATTCTTATCCATTGTGAAATCGACCCATTCTCCATCCTGGGTGAACATTCTGAAAGTAAGCACAGGGTCAAGACTTGTTCTTGACTTTGCCACACTCTTGATATAGCCGTACTTATATGACTGACTTGATGTGTATGCCGCAATAACATTGTCAATTATATAAAATGTTGTGTTAGCTCCTATTTCAAGCTCTTTTGGTCTTTGTGAAGATATAATTGAAGTGTTGTCCTTATTTTCCTGAACAAAGGTTGACCAGTCACGGGCAATTATATATTCATTGTCACCAAAAGCAACAACATCGTCATAAAGCATTTCCGGCTGTCCGTTAACCTGATTCATGCTTTTGGCATCAATATACACATAACCGGTTGCAGGGCACATAAAGAATTTAATGATGCTGCCTGAAACAAGCTGTGAATAATCCGATTTAACACCGTCAATATAAATATCCATAGTTGCTTTATCGTCAAGCTGGATAAAGGAGCTTCCTTCATACTTTCTGTTGTAACGAAGTACAATTCTGTGAAGACGTGTATCAACGTTATTTACAACATAGTAATTGTATTTGTAAATAACAGCTGTGTCGATTTCACCTGAATTGGTTGATGAAGTGAAACGAACAGAGCCTTCATATTTGTTAAAATCACAAATATCGGTAATAGATTCAAGTGCTTCACCGTTTTCAATTACATAGCGAAGATTTGAAATGTTGTAAATTTCTTCGTTTCCTGTTTCATCAAGATATCCAATCTCGTTGTTATTTACATAAGATAAGTCCCTGAAATTAACTTCAAAGTTTTCGATATCATCATCAAAATCAATAGCAATTAAAGTATATTGGTCTAAGGTTTCGTCATACTTTGTGTATGCCTGAACACGGGATGCGAAATACTTTGCTGTATCAATTCCGCCGTTTTTGATTTCTCGTCTGTCAATTTCAATATATCCGTCACGAACCTTGTCAGAACCGTAAACGTTAAGTCCGGGGATACCGTTAACAAAGCCCTCTATAACATATATACCGTGAACGGAATTAAGAAGAGTTTTTCCGTCAATTACAGAATATCTGTAACCGCCCTCATCGGGATACTCAACAACACATAAATCTATGTTCATCGCCTTGTATATAAGCTTAGCAAGTTCGCCACGGGTAATGTATGCATCAACACTTTCGGGTCTTTCCGAAAGAAGACCGATTTCTGCGGCAACTATAATGTTCGCATCCTCGGCATTTGGGTACTGACCGCACTTATATGAATAACCCAAAGCTTCAACAAGGTATGTATAGGCGTGGTTATACGTTGCGTATTCCTCTGTGGGGTTAAGGTCGTAGACAGGAGCAAATGCGTTATCTGTTCCCAGTCTTACCTTTGAAAGAATTTTTGAAAATTCCTGCATTGAAACAAGCTCGTTCTTGGAAATTGAAGAGTCGTCCCAAAGCCCTAATGTTTCAAGAAACATCATAAGCTTTGTATCCTCATCAATTCCGCCATCAACTGTTTCTTCACCTGCAACGAAATCCCCTACATCGAACTCAAATATATCATCCATGTAGTCGTAGCCGGAATAGTATTCTCTTGCAAAAACGGATACCGAGGACATAACAAGAATAATCGAAAGAATTAAGCATATAATCTTTTTCATGTTATTCCACCTCCGTTAAATTAAGAATTCTTACAAGCATTGTAGCTGCCTGTGCTTTGGTTACTGTTCCTTTAGCATCAAATTCAGTATCGGACACACCAACCATAATTTTATTTCCGTAAATTGCATTTACATATACTCTTGCCCATTCGGAAATGTTGTCAAAGTCTGCAAAAGTATTAATCAAACCATCTTCCACTTCTGCAAGCTTGCCTGCATTTTTAAGGGATACATAAAGGATTTTGCACATTTCTTCACGAGAAATTGTGTCATCCGGTCTGAAGTTTACGTCTTTTGCGATTGTGCCGTTATCAACCATTGTCTGCAGCTTTTTAGCAAAGTCGCCGTCTGCAACGTCACCGAACTGATTTGAATATTCTGTTTCTTCAAGACCTAATGCATCAAATAAGAATGTTACCATTGCTTCTCTTGTTACATTTACATCGGGGTTGAAGTTACCGTTTTCATCGGCACTCATAACACCACGTTTTTCCATTTCTTCAATGTAGGTCTTACCCCAATGGCTGTCAATGTCTGATTTGGTTGTTTCAGGCTGTTTTTCAGGTTCTTTTGTTGGGTCAACACGGTTCATATCATTGATATTTGTTATACCTGTGCCCGAACCTGAGGCAGCACCGCCGCCACCACCGCCGCCACCGGTACCGCCTGACGATGAATTGCCACCGCCGAAGCCACCGGGAACGGAGCTTTCTGCATTACCTATTACAACCGATGTTGATACACTGTTACCTGTTGAAGGGTTGCCTGAAGATTTTGGTGTAACTGTAAATGTAACTGTTTTCATTCCGTCAAAATTGGGAACGTAGTCAATTTTATCTGAAACCGTAACTCCGTCAACAGTCCACTTAAAGGTTGTACCCTTTTCAGGTATATTGTGTGGGTGAGAATAGATATACTGACCTGTAAGTCTGCCATTGCTGCTATCAATTGCAACGTGCATAGCAGCAGGCTTTGCAGGACCTTCAACAACACTGCTCCATACCTCAACGCTGTTATTTGGGGTATTCTGCGAAATTGGAGTTACACCCACCTTAATATATTTACCAATCATATCATTAGTTAAAGTAAGTGTATTGGTTGTCTGTCCCGATATCGGTCTGAAGTTAGTATCAATACTGTCAGCAATCATCCATCTGTATACAGAATTGCCCTCTTCGTCACCGTTAGGGTCGTAGTATGTGTATGTTGCAGTAACTGTTCCGCCAACGTTGAAATCACCGTCAATTTTTACGTCGCTTCCAACAGGAACTCGTGGAATTGTTAAGAAGTTTGAATAAGCAGTATTTCCAACCATTCCATCGTCCGTTTTTGGTACTACTGCAAACTTAATGTATTTATCTGCATACGCACTTTCAACTGTGTAAGTTAAAGCATTTGCACCGGGAATTGGATTGTATGTTCCGTCTTCGGTGTCACAGTATGTCCACATAACTGTTGATGCATCAGCTTTATCTTCTATCTGATAGAATTTATATGAACCTGTAAGTGTATTACCCTCTGCAACTTCACCCACAGCTGTTACATCGTATGCCTTTGGTGTTGTATCGTTATTTGGAACTAAATTTACCGTAACATATTTTTCAAAAATGCTCTGGTCTGCACCGGGGTACTGAGGTTCAACAAAAAGTCTTACATTAACTCTGCCTGCTTTTGCCTTGTCTGTTACAACTAATTTGCCGTTATCAATATAAACTCCGTCGCTTTCGGGAAGCTCGTACTGTATAATTTCATCAACAAGACCGTGAGTTGTTCCAAGCTGATTTAAAATTTTACCGCTTGTTATTGTTACGGCAGTTTCACCAAACTGAGGGATTAAAACATCTCCAACATCAAAGGTTTCGATATCGGCAACCAATAACTCGCCTAAATACATATCATCAAAAAGGGCATCGAGAGTACCTATAGTTTCAAAAGACACAAAATCAAAGTTGGCGTCTCTTGATGCAGTCGCCAGGAATGTACCTGCGCAAAGCTGCCATCTTTTTGTTACGGTATAGTCATCCACAACCTTATCATAACGCGTTATTCCGGTATCTGTTGAGCAATATGCCCACAATCCGCCTGTATCGGTAAGCTTATCACTTGCCTTTTTAGCATAACATCCGGTAAGGTAAACATTTCCTTCAGTTACATTTTTCGGCTGACCCCACGTATCATGAACGGAAGCACGGGGCGGCACACGAAGTGAATACTGTCCTGTACGAGCATCGTTTTTAGTAATAGAAGCCCCTTTCCATACACCGTCTTTTGCATTTGAGCGCCAATATTCACCTATCTTTGTTGTTTCAAAGCTTGGGTCAACGTACATATTAGTTGTTGCAAGTATGTCTGAAACAGGTCCTGCAACCTCGCTTTCAACAGGAGCACCTGTTGATTTGTATAAAGAATCACTCTTTGGTGTTACCTTGCATTTCAGGTAAAGACCTAAATCTGCTTCTGTAATATGATATTTTGTATCTTCCGATACCTTCTGCCAATTTGAAGCACCGTCGCCAGATGTGAACCATTCAACTTTTGTTCCCTTTTCCAGATCATCATTTATATCGCTGAAATCATACAAAGGTGCTAAATAAGTATTCGGGTAAAGGTTTGAAGCACTTAATTTTAAGTTGCTTATAACAGGAGCAGTTTCAGGTATTAAAACATTACTGAAGTATTCCAAGCCTTCAACTCCGCTCGCCTGCGGGATTACCGATAACATTATATATTTTTCGGCAGCATTTGCCTCTGTTATATCAAGACTATCTCCGTCAAAGCCTTCAAGCACTTCAAAGGTACCTTCTTCTCCGCTTTCGGAAGCCAACCATTTATAAACCAAGCTATAATCTGTGCCTGAGTTCGAAACAACGTTATAATCAGCTGTAACAACGCATCCGGTTGCCACCAATCCATCGATTGTTAAATATTCGAGTCTGGGTGGCAGAGTATCGTACACTTTAAAATCAATAGCTCTTTTCTCAAAGTACATACCATCTATACTTCCGACAGGCAGAGGGTTTATTAAATCATTAATTACAAATTTATAGCTTCCTTTTGGCAACTCTGAATCAAAAGATGCCGTATAGGTATATGTGGTTTCGTCATATGAACCAATATGATCTATTGTATTACCGGCTTCATCCAAAATAACAATTCCACCGTCTGTATAATCAATTGGTAAATTAAAAGCTAAAGAAAGCTCATCGGGTCTGTATATTATACCGTAATCGGTATTTACAGGTACAGTCGCCGTAACCTCAGGGTCAACCTCAAAAATTTGAACATAGTCAACGTAAACGTTGTCTGCCTTATTGTTTAACAGAAATGCAAGGGAATCAAGTCCTTCAAAGCTGTGGAAATTTTCAGCTGTGAAATCAGTGTAACCCGCTTCGGTATATGCATTCTTATAGCTCTGACCTCTGGTTATATCCACACCCGGATATGTTGAAGTTATACCGATATTATGGAAGAGTGATGTTACAGGTGATGTTCCGGTGGTTTCACCAACCTTTGCATTTACTTTGTAACCATCTCTGTTTGTAATTGTAAATTCATTATCACCTGTTATTGTTGATGTTAATTCACTGCCGTCAAAAACAATCTCAAAATCAACCCATTGGTTGTTTGTATCTGCTTCTATAATTCTATTAGCATTTTCACGGCTTCCTGACTTAGGAACTCTGATATCGCTTGCTGTAACAGATGCAAGAACATACGCATTTGTACCTCTGGCACCTACATTTTTAATTTTCGCAGGAGCATTTGCAAGGATTGCTACATCGTTACTTGTAACGCCACTTGGAAGTGACTGCATTACTCTTGCTTTTATAACAATATATTTTCCTGCTTCAAATTCAATTCTCTGAGGAAGCGGTAGATACGCATAACCTACCTGCTGATGATGATATCCGTTTGCTGCCAATTTTGTTAATTTCATAACCTTTGAACCATCTGCTGTGGTATCGGCAGTTAAAGAAACTTTGTCGGCTGAGTTACTTCCTAAATTAAGCTCCCAGTCTCCCAGATCACCATCATTAAACTGGTCATTTATAATATAATTTATACCACTTGCTGTTTGTTGTACTGCCAAGTCGATTACAGCAGACTCTGCTGACACAGGCATAACCAAAACAGACAAAAGCAAAGTTAACACACAAAAAAGTGCTGTGAGTTTTTTATGCATAGTATTCCTCCTTTATTTGCTTTGTGTGTGGGGATGTAAAAATATTAAATTTTTACATCCCTGTTTTTTATTGATAAACAATTCAGATGCCAAACATTTCAAATGAATTGACAACTTCGTTGTCATGAATTGGCGTTCCGCCATGATTTCTCGTACCCCAAGGGCACTTCCTCGCTTCGCTCAGGGCGCACCCCAAGAGTACTTCCTCGCTTCGCTCAGGGCGCTTCGCTCCATGAATTGAATTGCCTTTTAATGCACTTTAGTGCAATTCATGAGCCGTAAGGCTCAATTCATGGAATCTTTGATTTCAACTCATGCCGAAGGCAATTCATTGATTTCATCTTCGATGAAATCATTATATTACTGTCTTCCCATTTTTTCAAACTCTATTGTTTTAAAGTTTGTAATCTTGCCTGCCAAGGCTTCTGCGGTAATGGTGTAGTTACCGTTTGCCATATCCTTGAAGCCCGGATCCTCATTTGTTGTAATATTATTCGAAATATCTGTTGCATACTCTGTTGCAAGGGTGCCGTAGATATAACCTGCCTGACCGCAATTTACTGCTAAGTTGTTTGTGCAAATATGGTCAACAGGGTATGTCGGCTTGTTATTTAAGATATTGTAAAGAGCGGGAAATGCCTCTTTCCATACATCACTTTGGTAAGGAACTTTGCTTAATCCTTTCACCTGTGTTTCGTACGCATTGTCAGGATTTGAGTCTCTCATATATGTTCCTCTTAAAGTACAGTTTATAAATACGTTGTTTGTAATTGTATGTTCACGTCCACCATTACCACGGATACCGTCACCGAAGATATTTGCAAACACGTTTCCTTCGATGTATGCACCTGCGTAGTGGTCATCTAAAAATATACCTGCAACAGGGTTTTGTCCTGCTGATGTTGTATCGATGTTGGGATTAATATCGTGGAAATAGTTAGAAATAATTTTATTTCCTCTGTCTGTCCACTTTCTGCCTACGTAGATTGCACCAGCATCGTCAACCTCTTTACATACATCGTAAATTTCGTTATAGCTTAATGTATGATTTAATCCCTGATAACGAAGTGCAATATGTTCGCCATCGTGAATTTCGTTGTGTGTTACAATGTTTCCTACGCCATATATTTCAACTGCCGCACAATATGTTTTTTGAATTCTTGAAAATCTTGTGATTTCGCAGTTTTGTACCTTATTATTACCCGGTGTAAGTGAATTTGTGTTACCGCCCGAAAGCAGAACACCAACATTAGTGTCGTGAATATAACAGTTATCAACCGTGTTATTTGTACCCTGCAGGTCAACACCGCAGCTTGCAGTATTTGACATTTCACAATTCTGAACTACATTATTATTTCCGCCCAGATAAACACCTGTTGTTTTTGAACCTGTAAAGGTAAGACCGTCAACCGTAACATTTTCCGCACTTATACTCATTAAGGGACCTGAATTGTTTGTAATGCTGATTGTGCTTGTTTCTGTTGCATTAGATGGCATATAGAAATACATTTTGCCTGTTTTTCTGTCTATAAAATATTCACCCGGAAGGTCGATTTCTTCAAGAAGGTTATAAACGTAATACCGTTTACCTTCTTTGATACCATAATAGCTTGGGTATTTTGAACGTAAGCTACCGTTTTCTGCATTAATTTCCTTTAAAGGAACTGTCTGGGTTGCCCAGTCGTACATAAAGTAACCGAAAATTAAAGCCTGGTCTGCTGTTGCCCATTTTGAAAGGTTTTCGTAATCTGATTTGATTTCAAAGCCCTTTAAAAGGTTTTCTGTAGTTACTTCCAGATCATTTTCAGTTCCGTCATAACTGTCAAGCATATAGCATGCTTCAATACCCTCGTCAATAACCTCACCTGCGTAAGCATAACCGCTGTTGGGGTATCTTGCTACAGTCATAAGGTTGTTATCGAAAATTGCTTCACAGGTTCTTGTGGGTGGATTTTCAAGTCCAACCTGACTAAGCATTGAGTTTAAATTGTATGCCCCCGGATAGTTTACTGCCGGAATTTTGCTTAAAGCTATTTTTGTTGTTAAATCCAGTTCATAAAGGTTTTGCTTTGCATTATCGGAATGAAGTCTTGAAAGAATCGCTTCATCTGTTACCTTTGTCGCCTGGCTTATATTATAAGTAGTACCGCCTACAAAGGTTGGATTTGTACCTTTTTCAGCCTTTATTGTAAGGCCGTCTTCACCAAATGCGGTGTTAGATGCACTAACATAAACTGTTCCTTTTGCATCGTAAATACCGTCACCTACAATAATCTGTGTTTTGGAGTAAGAATCCGGTGATGCATTGTATTTTTCTTTTGCTACCGTAAGTGCTTTTGAAAGGGTAGCTACAGGGGAGTCTTTCTCCCCTGTACCTACGACATCACTGCCGCCGTATGCCTGAACATACACAGTAAGTCAATCGTTTGCTGCTTTTGCTACACCGCCGATTGGCTTAAGTCCGTCAAGCGCATTCCAAACGAATGCTTTAATTTCTACTTTTCCTGCGGAAGGAACTGTAAAGCCTTCTGTTTCTGTATAAGTAAATTCGTCTGAATTTTCTGCAGTAACTGTGTTGATGTGTGGTGCACCTGAAAGCTTACCGTCAACATACATTGCACTAATTACTGTAAATGCTGTTCCTGTGTTACCCTGAAGTGTGTATGCCGGGATTACGCTGTCGCCTGCTGCTATGTTCTGTGTTGCAACACCACCTACTGTAAGTGAAGCTGTTGCAGTTGTTTCAACTTCTCTTGCATCAAGCTGTTCTACTGTAATATAGTCGATATAATATTCCATTGGAGTATTATATTTACCTGTTGAGAATGTAAGTCTGTCAGCAGATAACCACTTGTTAAACATATTATCCATAACAGCTTTCTTTTCAGGGTCAGCAGCATCTTCAACTGTTGAGTAACCGGGAACCTTACCGAATACTCTTTCGCCTGCATCAAATGAAGTTTTAATTGTTGCATCATTAAGTTCGTCTGATTCATGGGTTGCAACAATATTACCGTTATCGTCTAAAATGTCAGCCTTAACGTGGAGGTTGTTAATTTCTTCGTCTGTAATTGTGATTGTGTATTCAACCCACTTATTAAGTGTATCAATTGTTTCGAGGTTTTCAATCTTGCCGGTTTCTTCGTTGTATCTCTTTTCACCGAGGCTGTGGCTCCATACAAAGTTATTGTATGGTCCCTGAAGTGATTCTCTCTTGTTTGCAGGAACTGTAATATCTGTAGTTGAATTTCTTACGAGCTGATAAACACTCCAGAGGTTTGCGTTTGAAGGTAAGTTACTAATGTCTTCAGGTCTGTTAAGGTTAAGAACCCATGTTGCACCTTCTGTTACATTTTTAACCTTTGTTTTAATTACAACTTTCTTGCCTTCTGTAAGTTCGATACCGTCGCCAAGTAATTTTGTAACTGAGCTTTCACTACCTTTAGAATAACCCATACCAACTGTTGTTACATGAAGCATACCATCTTCTGCTGTAACTGTTGCACCATAGGTATCTAATGCGTTACCGGCAACCCAACCCTGAGTTGTGTTATCGTTAAAGTCATCGTTTAATACTACTTTCGCTGTTTCAAAATCGTCACGTGCTGTTACTGTAAAGTATGTTGTGCCTACATAATTCATAGCAGCTTTAGAAAGGGCACCCTTATTTACATTTACGCTGTAATATTCGCCCTTTGTAAGGTTTGCCACAGGTTTAACTGAAAGAATACCTGTTGCGGCATCATATGTGTTTACTGTTTCAACAGTTGCACCTGATGCTGTTTTTAATGTAACTGCATTTGTCGGGAATATTACTGCAGGATGTACACCATAGAAATTGAGCTTAATTGCTTCGTCATATTTAACTGTGTTACCTGCAGGCATTGTTGCGTAAGCATCTGCTGATTCAATTTCATAAACTCTTACATAGTCAACCGCATATGTGCCGATTGCGAAAAGAACCGGGAATGTAATACTTTCGATTGATTTAAAACCATCTTTGGTAGTAGTGTTATACGCATCATAGATTTCCTGTTTGCCATTCTGGAAAAGTGATGCCCAACTTGAAACTGACTCTTCCTGTCCTTCAATCTTAGCTATAATTGTGTAACCTTCACGAGTTGAAACATCATTAGGATGTAAACCCGCAGGTGTGCTCTTTGTTCCGTCGAATACTATTTTTATATCAATCCACTTATCGTAAGCTGAATCTAAACCTTCAGGCTGAAGATTGATTGAATCGTAATCAAGTCTTGTGCAGTAAGGAGCTAACAATTTACCACCGTTAATTCTGAATGCGTTAAAGTAATACCAGTCCGTATAAGTTGAGCCAAAAATTGAATAGTCAGCAGGTCTGTTAATCTGCATTGACGCCATATCGTAACTCAACCACTTGTTGTCTGCACCGGGATCATTGAATTTAACTCTTGTTTCAATAACAATCTTTGAATCATCTTTGAATTCCAATGGCTCTGCAAATTCATAACGCATATTTGCGTGAGATGTACCATTGGTATTTGATTTTGCACTTGTTGTAAGCGTCATCGCACCGTCAACAATGCCAAATGTTGTCTGACCGTTATTCTTAAGTGTTGAAGCACCTTCGAACCATCCGCCGAGGCTACCGTCATCGAAGGTATCGTTAATTATAAGTCCGTTTTCACCGATTGCAGTAACCGTAAATTCTGTTTCACCTGTATATGTAACAAAAATTGAATCAAATGCAGCTGCATCCACATTTACTTTATAGATACCACCAACTCTAAGGTCAGTATCAGGATTAATTGTAAGTGTTTTTGTTGTTGCATCAAATGTCTGTGCTGCTGAAACTGTGTTACCTGCTTTGTCCTTTAATGTAACTGCACCTGCAGGAATTGAATCAATATCAGCTTCACTTGTAAATGTTAATTTAACATCTTCTGTATTTAATATCTTTGCTTTTTCAAGTTCTGCCGTTGCAGAAATTATTTCTTTTTCATAGATTTCAACATAGTCAACGTAAACGTTATCTGCATTTCTGTTTAACAGGAATGCAAGTGAGTCAAGTCCTTCAAAGCTGTGGAAATTTTCAGCTGTGAAATCAGTGTAACCTGCTTCGGTATATGCATTCTTATAGCCCTGACCTCTGGTTATACCCGCACCCGGATATTCTGAAGTTATACCTATGTTATGGAAAAGTGAGGCTACGGGCGATGTTGCACTCTGTTCACCCATCTTAGCTGTTACTTTGTAACCGTCTCTGTGTGTAATTGTAAATCCGTCATCACCTGTTATTGTTGATGTTAATTCACTGCCGTCAAAAACAATCTCAAAATCAACCCATTGGTTATTTGTATCTACTTCTTTTATAATTTTTGTTGTTTCTTCACGGGTGCTTTCTGACTTAGGAACGTTAACACTGCTCGCTGTAACAGATGCAAGAACATACGCATTTGAACCTCTGGCACCTACATTTGTAATTTTCGCAGGAGCATTTGCAAGGATTGCTACATCGTTGCTTGTAATACCTTCGGGAAGTGACTGCATTACTCTTGCTTTAATAACAACTGATTTTCCTTCTTCAAATTCAAGTCTCTGAGGAAGCTTAAGATATGCGTAACCTACCTGATTATGATGATATCCGTTTTTTGCTACCTTTGTTAATTTCATAACCTCTAAACCGTCTGTTGTGGTATCAGCAGTTAATGAAATATTATCTGCCGAGTTTGTTCCCAGGTTAAGAGCCCAGTCACCAAGGTCACCGTCATCAAATGTATTTCTTAATACAAGTCCGCCTTCGCCGATTGCTGTGAATGCAAATTCTGCTTCGCCTGTGTAATTAATATAAAGGTCTTCAAATGCCGCTGCATCTACAGTTACTTTGTAGCTACCGCCAACCTTAAGGTCTGATTCGGGATTAATTGAAAGTGTTTTTGTTGCTGAATCATAGCTTGTTGTTGCAGCAACAACCGCACCTTCATTATCCTTTAATTCAACTGCACCTTCAGGAATTTCTGCAATTTCGCCTTCTGCTTCAAACACAAGGTTAATATCATCTGTATTTAACACCTTTGTATTTTCAAGTGAAGCTGTTGCTGAAATCACATTGATTTCATAAACCTGAACATAATCAACATAAAGGTCTGATGCATTAACATCAAATACGAAATTTAAGCTGTTAAGTGATGTAAAGCCTGCGAAATCATCAGCAGTCGGGTCAAGTCCTGCCAAAGTATAAGCTTCTGCTCCATTGGCAAGAGTGCCTTTCATAGTTGCATATTCACTCATATCATCTGTTTTAACAGAAAGTGTGTAGCCTTCTCGTGATGTATATGTTTTTGTTGTACCGTCAACAGTTATACTTCTTGTTTCAGGGGTACCGTCAAATACCATTTCGATATCTAACCACTTGCCACTTATTGTATCTGTTATAAGTTGATTATAATTAAATGACTTATCCTCTGTTTTAGGAGATGCTACTCCTGATGATGTAATTGTTAATACATTATAAGGTCTGTACGATATTTCTGATACTGAATAGCTTGCTGTACTTACAGGTCTGTTCACCTTTAAGTATGCAGTTGTATAGTTTTCAGTTCCACCTTCATACATAACTCTTGCTTTTACAACAACCGTCTTATTCTCACTGAATTCAACAGGATTTTCAAAGTTGTAGTAAAGATTTGGTCTTGATGTGTTTGAAAAAGCTGTACCTGTTGATGCAAAGTGCATAACAGTTACTTCAGGGTCGCTTTGGGGTGCAGCTGAATCCAGAGTAAGCCTATCGTTATAGCTTGCACCGCCATGAGTTATTGACGCACTTTGCCAGCCGTCAAAGCCATCATCAAATGTGTCGTTAATAATGTAATTAATATTACTTGCTGATTCTGTAGTTACTTCAGTTGCGCCTGCCGATATAATCGGAAGGATTTGTACCATCATACAAATTGTAAGAAGTACGCTTAATAACTTTTTCATTTTCATAATTTTATTCCTTTCTTTTTATATATCAATCCCAAACGGGAATAGATTCATAAAAGGGGTGCCCTGCTCAGCATTTAAAGCTTCAAAAGATTTGGAAAGAGATGCTTGTTTGGGGAAAACCAAGCAGGGCATATTTAGAGTAACGTGCATTTAATGCACGAGGGGGAAAGCATTAATAAACAGTTATCTGTTCTTCAAGCCAACGCAGAAGATTTGTATCTGCGTCCATATTGAATAAACCGTCATAGCCTGTAATAATTGTAAGGTTTTCATATCTTACAAGATATTTTTCAAATATATTTACAATATCTGCAACTGAAATATAATTTGAACCTTCTATATTAATAAGCGGCTTTGAAAGAACGTATTCTGTTCCGTTTACCGATACCTTATCGTAAGCACCGTCAACAAATTCAAGTAATTTACCTGAACCTGCAATAGAAATGCTGTCGGTTGCTTCATCGTATGTAAGGTTTGCACCAACTGCATCGGATGCTGTTCTTAAAGGAACGTAAATGGTTTCATTTTCAACAAATGCCTGATTTTTGTCCGTCTTTACTCTTTCACCTTCCTTAAAGATGTAAGGGCTGTCAAGGCAGAAGACATAACCTTCCTTAGCACGGGAAAGTGCTCTGTCATTATATCTGCCCATTCTTGTGAACGGAATAGGCTTGAAACCGGGAATATCTTCATAAACCTCGGAATCTTCTTTTAAAAGATAATTTTCATTTGCCAAATCGTAGAAGCCGGGGTCTTTCTGATATGTAATGTTGTTTCCCGAAACAAGAGTTTTCTTGATTTCATCGGAAATTCTCGGTTCGCCCGAATTATATAAAACGTTATTGGTTACAACGATATGGTTGTTAATATCAAGCTTGCCTTTTTCATCTATTACATTAACAATTTCAGGGAAAGCGGTCGTCCATACCTCGCTGTGTATCGGCATTTCTTTAACCGAATTAACATAAGGAGTATCATCAAAGGAGCCGCCGTACAAATATGAACGGGTAAGTATCATTGATGTTCCGTTAACCGTACCTGTATTTGCAAAAATATTGTTATCAACAACATTATAGCTTCCCGCAAACATTACACCGCCGCCTGTTATATTGGCAAATACGTTACCTACTACATCGGCACTTTCCCAGAAGTCATCGAAGAAGATACCGTGTGTACCATTTGTACCTCTGTTTGCACCGCCGATATCGTGGATGTAATTATTCTTAAATACGTTACCTCTCATAGTAAGGTTACGTCCTGTATAAATCGCACCCATATCGTCGGTATTCATACAAGCATTGTAAATTTCGTTAAAGTTTACTTCGTGGAAGTTACCGCCAAGCTGAATTACGCAATGCTCAGCTTCGGAAATTTCATTGTGGTAAGCTTTAGTTCCTACACCCTGAATGTAAAGGGATGGTGAATATGTTTTTGATGTTCTTTCACTATTTTCAAACTTATTGTTTTCAATTAAGTTATTTGACCTTGTAAGTGTAGGTCTGTCGCCTGAATCTGAAATGATAGCCATTGCACAATCATGGAAATAGCAGTCGTAAACAGAATTTTCCTTACCGTTTACGGCAACAGCACCGCTTGTTGTGTTATATGTAAATTCACAACCTATAAGCTTGTTGTTACTGCTTTTACCACTAAAGCTTACAAAGTTTCCTCGTGTATACTTCATACCGAAGCCTTTAATTTCAATGTAAGAAGCATCGCTTACATGGAACATTGTTCCTGTGTGAAGAGTATATACAATCTCCTCTGCACCGCCATCGGGAGCATACAGATAAAGAATACCATCCTTTATATCTATATAATATTCGCCCGGCATATCAATTTCTTCAATAAGGTTAAACACATAGAAATGCTGGTCTTTTACTGCACCGTACCATACGGGATATTTTGAACGGATAGAATTTTTAGATGTGTTTACTGAATCTAAAAATGTTGCCTGACCTGCCCAGGAATGAGTGAAAGTACCGGAGATAATGGCATTTTCTGCTTTAGTCCAGTTTTTAACACGGGGATCGTCTACAACAAATTCCATGGGGTCATCCGATTGCTTAAAGTCACCTTTTTTAATAACTTCACCGATTAATAAATCTCCGTCGTTGGGGTATCTTGCAAGTACTGCACCAACGCCGTCAATAATTAATTCAGAGCTGTTGGTTGCAGGCTTTTCTACTCCGTATTTTTCCTTAAGAAGTGTTCCAAGCTCTGCCCAGTAGGAATATGTACCCGGCAGCTTTGGTTCAGGAAGATTTTTATAGCCAAGTGCATGAAGGTCAATTGAAACTATATGCTCACGAGCATCTTCATCAACAATACGCGAAAGCACTTTTTCATCCTTAACAGGCTTGAAATCCTCCCAGTTGAGATACGCACCACCAATGAAGTTTACTTCTTCATCGGGATAGTTTCTGTAAACAATAGGAGCGTCCTTTGTACCCGAATCCTCTGCTCTGAAGGTAACGCCTTCGTTCATTGTATAGTTACCTTCTCTGACATAAACAACCGCTCCGCCTTTTCCTAAAGCGTTACTTGCTTTTAATGCACGGATTTTATCTCTTGCTCCTGCAATTGAGGCAAGTGGCGCATTAATTGTACCTGCATTGGAATCGTTACCGTCAAGTGCAACATAGAGAATTGTTTTATCTCCCGAAGTTTCAACACCGTCAATACTTACCGGAGCTTTATTTTCTTCGGCATCGCTCTGTTCTTCCGAGGGAGTTTCTACTATATTATTATCAAGAATAAGAGCTTCTGTATTAAATGCAGCCAACGGAAGATTTGCACTGTTTACAACATTAACGGGAAAATCAGGGGATTCTTCTATTTCAGCAAGTGCTGCTTCATCTGTTCTACTTGCATAAGGCCAGATATGCTTTTCAATACCATAGGAAGCTGAAACAGGATTTGGTACACTTGAGCTTGTAAGTGTAATCGTGTTTCCTTCGAGCTTTGCTCTTGCTTCGTGATATTTACCATCCTCACCTGCTATCATAAAGCCCCAGGGTCTTTCACCGTCGGAGGTTTTAAGTCCGTCATAAGCATCTTTAACTGTTATTTTAACAGCATTTCCTTCTATTGTATGTGATACATATGCAGGACTGTTTGCCTGAATATCTTTGCCGTAAATCATAGAAAGGGCAACATTTGCCATTCTCTGTCCTATAGGCTTCTTCTGCCATGGATGCGAGGGATCTTCTCCGTCTTCCTTGTATTTCTGCAAGGATAAGTCCATTGCAACAACCATACCTACATTATCGTTAGTTAAATACGCATTAAGCTGTGCTTCTCTTGCATTTGAATAGTCCTTGATGGTGTATTCATCGCTGCTTCCGTATTTAAGACCTTTCATAGGACTCTGATGAAGCTGAACTATAATAAATGGGATATCTTTCCAGATTTCTCTGTAAGAACGGATAAGCTTATTATATCTTTCGGTAATAACATCGCTTGTTGTGTAGCCGGAATCTGTACCGCCCTGATACCACATTATACCTTTAAAGTTAATATTGGTAAGAGGTGCGATTTTCGCATTATATATTCCGTCACCCTCCAAGAAGTTGCTTACACTTGTTCCACCATAGGGTGAACAAATACCGCCAACAGGGATTTTAATTTCTTTGTAAATATCTTCCAAAGCCTGATAACCAACTGCAGAATATTCCAGAGTGTTTTTATCTGCAATAATCCATTCTCCCTTTAAATCCTTTGCAGGTGTTTCAGAAGAAATATGGTCTCCGTTATAGAAAAGTCTGATTTTATCATCGGGTGGGTTTGGAGTTACCTTTTCTTCAACAAAGTTCGGAACGGAATAGATGCGATACTGCATATTACTCTGTCCGCCCTGAAGGAACAAATCACCGATTAAAACATTCTTAACGGTTGCAAAGTTTTTGCCGTCATTTCCTTTGAAGTAAATTGTATAAGGTCCGCCTGCCTGCATAGCATCAAGCTCCATTTCGAACCCGTCACCTGCGACTTTGCCCTCACCTTCATTTACCTTGTTGCCTTTTGCATCTTCAATTACCGCTGTAACCGTGTCGCCCTCTGCTCCGCCGAAGCCCCATAATTTAATGGGAGCATCACGCTGAATTAACATATTATCCGATATTAAATCAGGTAATGTTATTTCATTTGCAGCACTTACAGAAATGCCCGCCAACGACAGCACCATAGAAACGCAAAGAATTAATGCTAAAATTTTTGTTATTGCGTGCTTCATACCATCTCTCCTTTTCTTTTTATTATAAATTAAACAAGACATAAGTTCTATGTAAATAATTACCTTTATTTCTTTAAACCGTCGATAAGCTCTTTAGCCTTTGCTTCGATATCAGCTTCTGACCAATTGATACCGATGTTTACGTGACCAACAGAGTTTAAGATTCTGTCACTTTCAGGGCATGAGCCTGCTTTGTATTCGGGAGCATTCTTATTTTCTTCAAAGAAGAAGGGATTCATTCTCGGATGGAGTGCGCCACGTTTTTCAATAAGCATATCCCAAGCTGAATAAATGTGCTTACCCATCATTGCAGGAATCATAATAAGTCCGTTCTTATCAAAATAATCGTGAGCTCTTTCAGGTGAATCGAATTTCAATGTGATTACATTTGAGCATTCGCCCTCGGGGTCGTTCTGGGGAGCAAATTCAAAGTGTCCCGAAAGTGCCTGTGCAAGTAATTTTTTATTCTTTCTTAAGTCAGCTAAAATTCCGTCAAGACGTGTAAGCTGAACTCTCATAATTGCAGATGTGATTTCGTTGGTTCTGAATTCGTCACCGCAGAAAAGAGGTGTTGAAAGTCCTTCCAACTGCTTACCGAAATATGCAACTGCACAGCAATCGTGATAAATAAGTGCTTTTTCGTAAATATCTTTATTGTTTGTTAAAAGTGCACCACCCTCACCTGCTGAAATGTTTTTCCAGAAGTTAAAGCTTAAGGCGCCAACATCACCTACAGTGCCAAGTCTTTTGCCCTTGTATGAACCGCCAACTGCCTGACATGAATCTTCCAAAACCATAAGGTTGTGCTTTTTAGCAACTTCCATAATTGCATCCATATTTGATGGATAACCAAGCATATGTGTAGGAACAATTACCTTTGTTCTTGGTGTGATTTTCTTTTCAACATCTTTCGCGTCAATACTTAAAGATTCATCAACCTCGGCAACAACGGGAATTGCACCTGCTTTAATTACTGCTACAGCATTTGCAATATATGTATAAGCAGAAACAATAACTTCATCTCCGGGGCCTACACCCATAGCAACCAATGCTGACTCAAGTGCTGCCATACCGCTTGTCATAGGAATAACTCTTGTAACATCAAAGAAGTCACGCATTTCCTGTTCAAAGTAAAAGGTTTCTCCGTTTTCTGTAGTTTTAAATAATTCTCCACGGTTAATTACTCTTGCAACCGCGTCAATTTCTTCCTGTCCTATTCTATACATTATAAAATCCTCCTTATTTTATCTTTCTAAAGAATTAATATTTTCAACTGTTGAAACAATTGCAGAATAATCTGCATCATCAGAATAAACCTGAATACCATGATTTTTAAACATTGTTATTTCATAGCCTCCCAGAGCTATCTGGCTTTGGGTGGGGAAATATCCCATCTGCCCGTTGGTGCAAACCATATTTACAACATTTAAATCCTTTATCTCATATTCTATTCTTAAACCGATTTCACCAAAAATTTCAAAAGCAAAGGTCGAAAATGCCACATCGCCGATACGAAATACTACCTGTTCAAATTCATCATATTCTCTTTCAATGTATCCTTCGTCATAGCTTTTAACGGTAGCTTCGCAATGCTCATACTGAACGGTTTCCATGTTGTACATAACGCCCTTTTTCAGCTCTTCCATTTTTGCGATTGCATCTTCTCTGCTCATTCTCGGCAATAATTTAATCTTTATTTTGCAATTCTTAGTATCTAAAGAAACATCCTTATATTCGCCAAGGCTTTCAAAAATTCTTATAACTTCTTTTGCTGAATATTCTCCAAGTGCTTCTGTTTCTTCCATACGGCTGTCACCGCCTATAAGCTTTCTTGGTCCCACATCACCCTCAGGACCTAAAACAAAAGCTGTTAAACCGCCTGTCTTTTCTTCCAATGCATCAACCATATAACCTGACCAGTCACGGGTAATTAATGTTGAGGCTCCGGCACTTGTTCCGTGGGCACCGTAGCATACCAAATTTCCCTTTACTGTTCCGTCTTCAGCTTTGAAAGAAAGAATAGTCATTTTGGTATTGAGTATTCCCCATGGACATTCACCAAGCCACATTTTGTTTGTACCGTCTTTCCACATTCTGCGATTAACACCAATGTCGCTGTTGCCGAAAGCTGTCGCCATTGTAACAGGCTCAATATTTTCTAAAGCCTCACCTACTGTCGAAAACAAAACAGGCTTTAAAATTTCCTCATAATACTCGAAATCAAATCCGCCCCATGCCGCACTCATACCTGCAACCGAAGGACCCGAATGGGTGTGAGTTGTTCCGAGAACAATATTTTCAAAATCGTAGCCGAATTTTTCGGATATCATTTCTCGTAATTCTTTTGCTATATCATTACGGAACACACAGAGAGTTGCGTTTATATACAAGAGCTTTTTCTCACCGTAAGAAAATGCATAAACAGTTACAGTTAAATCATCGTGTACACCTGTTGAGTGAGGCTGACTTGAATAACCGTACAGCATACATCCGACTTTTGGCGTAATAATTCCTCTTGCTACACCTAAATTCAATTTCATAGCTCAGCACCGCCTTTTACGTATAGTTTTCTATGATATTTTACCTTATTATAAGTGTAACATAACTTTTTCAATTTGACACCCTTTAAAAGTATCAAAAAATTCGCTAAAATTTACGTTTTAATCTGTAGCTTACACACGTATTTCAACAATGATACAAAAAGAACTGTGAAAGTTAGTTTCACAGTTCTTTTTGTATTAAATTTTATTTAAGGTCAACTTTGTATGTAGGCTTTCCATTTGCAGGGTAAAGTCCTGCTAAAATTTCCATTGCCGCAAGCTCACATTTTTGCGACTGTGCACCTATAATATACCGCGGTGTGTGGTCTATATTTCCGAGAACATTCGGATTGCCAAAATGAACTATTGCGCAAATCTGTCCGCTGTGCTGCATAGCGGTAATGACATTTTCAATACGGCGTGTAATGTGTTCGGGACCTGTATATGCCATCTGCTCTGAGAATGTTATAAACACAACATCATCGTGCTTCGTAGCAGCGGTAAGTGCTCCTGCACACTGCATTGGTCCGGGGAACTGATCAAGCATTCTCACAGTTGAATTCGGGAAAAGCTCCAGAATTTTCTTTTCAAGCTCAAGAGGCTTGTGCCAGTCGGTTGTATATGTATCAACCTCCATTTTTCCGCCTTCACTTAATTTCATACCATTTCTTACAAGAACTATAAACAAATGCTTTCCTTCGCGTGAAATTGAAAGAGGAATATTTTCATCTGTTTTTGCATAGATGCAGTCTTTGTTAATGCTTTCAAAGGTTTTGATATCTTCTTCGGTGAGAGAATTGTATTTCGGCTGAGCCATTGTCTTTTTCTGTGTGGCAAGAACTCTTTTTACTGCCGCATCGAGCGCTTCCATATCAATTTCACCGTTATTGAAGCTTTCGGTAACTGCATCAAAATCTGTCTTGTTATCCTGCCGCCAATGAAGCATCAAATCAACGCCTGCATTTACTGCAAGTCCCTTTGCTTCCACAAGACCGTATTTTGCTTTGATACCCATCATGCAAAGAGCATCCGTCAAAACAACTCCGTTAAATCCCATATCACGGATAATATCAATCATCTTTTTTGAAAGAGTTGCAGGACGTGTATCATCTATATTCACATAACGCTTATGCTGTGTCATAATACCGTCAAGTAAGCCTTCTTCGAGAAGTCTCTGATACGGGTAAAGATAATAATTTTTCAAATCCTCAACAGTATCTTCCGAAATACCTTCAGCCATATGTGAGTCAATTGCCTTGGCATCCGAACCACCCGGATAGTGCTTTGCAACTGTAAGTATTCCTGCATCGTGCATACCTTTTGCCATAGCAACTGCCAAGGACGCAACCTTTTCCTTATCAAGTCCCATGGAACGGGCAGAACCGTTTTTCATATCAACAACAGGGTCGCAGAGCATATTATAACCCATATTTCTTGCAGTAACACCGATACATTTACCAAATGCATATGCGTGTTTCTCAGATCCTGCAACACCAATTGCGTTATGCTTTCCTACCATAAATTCCATTACGCCGCTTTCAGCATCCTGAACTATAATAAGAGGATAATCTGCAATTTCCTTTGCTTTTTTAACAAGTCCGGGCATATCGTCCTTGTCAGCATATCCCTGCTGAATCCAGAGACATCCAAGCGAATGATTTCTTATTAAATCAAACACATATTCTTCATACTCGGGATTCTGTCTGGTGTTTATAGTAGCTATCGACACCATACCAAGCTTTTGTTCTATCGTCAGTTCTTCAAATTTCAATTCTTTGATTTCTTTCACGTTTTTCACTCCTTTTAATGGGTTTTGTTCATTATACTATGAATTAAATTATAATACAACCTCAAAAAATGTCAAAAAATTCTCTTAAATTTACTTTTTAATTATCTCTTATTTTGTCTTAATTTTTCTTCCGTTAAATTCTTTTATATCAGGCATTTGTGATGAATTCCCAAATTTCAACTCTCAAAAATTTACTCTTTTTGTATTGACAAACCACAAATGTTATTGTATATTACAACTAAAGACAGTATTAAATCATCAATGGAAAGGGAGATGAAAAATGATATATCAACCACTTCAGTTGGGGGAACCACCCTACTATATAGGCTACAGAGAGAATGCCCCTTTTCCTGTACACAAGCACTATGAAATTGAACTTTTCTACTGTGTTGAGGGAAAATATGATATCATAATAAACCACGAAGAATACATATTAAACGAAGGCGAGCTGGCTATAATAGGGTCAATGATACCTCACGAGCTTCCCGAAACAAATTTCAAATACGATTCAACGTGCCTTGTCATAGAGGTTGGGCCTACAATGCTGGGAGAGCATTTTTCACACCTTGAAAACGAAGCTTTTCCCGATCCTATTTTCAACCTTAACCTGCCGGAACATAAACAACTCGGTGAGCTTTTGGCGGAAGCAAATATGCTTCGCGAAAGTAAATCCCAGTTTTCTTCTCTTGCACAAAAAGGAAACGTATACAAAATATGTGCATACATATTTGAAAACTTTGTTAAATCAAACAGTAATTCAAATGCCACAAAAAAAGTTACAGCAATTATGAATATTGAAAACTGTCTTGATTATATTTACACGCACTACAACGAAAAACTTACCGTTGAAGATGTTGCTTCAATTTGCGGGTACAGTAAAAGTAACTTCTGCAAGATTTTCAAAAGCATCACAGATAAGACTTTTCATAATGTCTTAAATACTCATCGGGTAAAGGTTGCAACCGTACTTCTCAAAAATTCTACCTTTTCGATTGAAGAAATTTCAACAAAAGTAGGCTTTTCCGATGCCAAAAGCTTCTGCCGTATCTTTAAAGAAATAAAAGGCGTAACACCGGGAACATATCGAAAAAATAAAAAACATAATTAATTTTATTTCACCCTGTCGATTCTCGACAGGGTGAATTTTTGCGAAATTTTTGAGCATATATTCCCTTGATATCCTTGTGATTTTTCAATACAATAGAATTGTAGAAATTTTTTACAGAGAGGTAAATAACTATGAAAAAGTCACAAATAGCATACGCAATCTGGCCCTGGGGAACCGGAACAAAGGAGCAGGCAGAGCTTGCAGCAAAGGAAATTACAGAAATAGGCTATAAAAATTTTGAAAGTGTTAAAAATGCTATGTATGCTTTCGATATGAACGTAAAAGAATACAAGGCAATGCTTGATAAATATGATTTAACACCTATAAGCTTTTATTTTCACATTCCGCAGGCAGGTCAGGAGCATACTTTATTTGATACTCTTGAAAAAGAGCTTGAGTTTGTTGCAGCTATGGATGTAACAAGAGTAACCCTTCAGGGAACATATATAAGACCTGATGTGTTTGGAGAAAAAGAGCACGCATACAACCTGAACAACATGGTAAAGTTTGCTAAAATCGCAAAAAAATTCGGATTACAAACCAATGTGCATCCTCACGTGTGGAGTTATTTTATGTATGAAGAAGATATCCACTACGTTATGCAGAACTCTGACCCTGATTTAATCTATTTTGCTCCGGACACAGCTCATATTTCGGCGGCAGGCGGAAATCCTGTTGAAATTATACGTCAGTATGCTGACCGTATAAACTTCACTCACCTTAAGGATTACAGATTAGGTGACAGCATCACCGATGAAGGCTGGGTTGATTCAGATGTTCCCATTATGTCCTGCTTCCACGGTCTTGGAGACGGAAACACCAACTTCCCCGAAATTTTCAAAATTTTAGATTCCGTAAATTATACAGGACCTTTATGTATAGAGCTTGACAAGCCGCCTGTATCAAACGCAGACAGTGCAAAAAAGAGCTTTGATTACATAAGTAAGTTACTTGAAGACTGATATTAAGGTGATAGCTATGAAAAAAATTAAAGTTGGTATTATCGGAATGGGGTATATCGGCGAAAGCCATATTGAAGCTGTTCGCCGAATCGGTTTTTGTGAATTATATGCAGTTGCCGATACAAATGCAGAGCTTGCAAAAGCGAAAGCCGAGTACTACGGTATAGAAAAATGCTACTCAAGCGTTGACGAGCTTCTGGCAGACCCTGAAATTGATGCGGTTCACAATTGCACACCAAATTTTCTGCATCTTGATATAAATAAAAAGATTATAAAGTCAGGGAAACACTTATTAAGTGAAAAACCCCTTTGTATGAACTATGAGCAGGCAAAGGAATTGGTTGAACTTAAAAAGCAGTACCCGTCAAGTGCGGCGGCTGTTAACTTTAACTACCGCTTAAACCCAATGGTTCAGGAAACCAAAAACAGAATCGCTGACGGAAAAATCGGTGATGTAAGAGTTATGACGGGCTCATATCAGCAGGACTGGCTTTTATATGACACCGACTACAGCTGGAGATTGGAGCCTGAAGTTGCAGGTATTTCCTGCGCTATTGCAGATATCGGCTCTCATTGGATGGATGCCGTTCAGCACGTTACGGGACACAGAATAACAGAAGTTATGGCTGATTTAAAAACAGTTATTCCCGTAAGAAAGAAACCTAAAAAGCAGACAGAAACTTTCACAAGCAACGTACCAACAGAATTTGATGAGGTTGAAGTTAAAAACGAAGAGTACGGTGCTGTTTTGTTCCACACCGACAAAGGTGCAACAGGTGTTTACCACGTTTCGGAAATTGCGGCAGGACACGGCTGTTACTTCAACTTTGAAATAAACGGCTCAAAAGCATCAATTAAGTGGAATCAGGAAGAAAATGACAGACTGTGGATGGGCTACCGTGATAACGATAACCGTTTTATTATCCGTGACCCTAACAATATGTCACCAAACGCAAAAGGCTATACTTCCCTTGCTATGGGACACCCCGAAGGCTGGAACGATGCTTTTAAGGGTAATATTTATGCCTTTTATAAATATATCTTTGACGGTATGAAGGGCGAGGTTGTTTTCGCCACACTTGAACAGGCGGCATACACCGTTAAGCTTACCGAAGCAGTTGTAAAAAGCAGTAAGGAAAAGAAATGGATTAATGTAGATGAAATATAAGGAGGAAATAAAAATGAGTAGATTTAAGTTTTCAGTAGGACCATGGAATGTACATTCAGGTGCAGATACATACGGCCCTGCAGTAAGAGATGAAATTCCTTTTGAGGAAAAAATTAAGAAGTTCAAAGAAATGGGTTTTGATGCAATTCAGTTCCACGATGACGATGCTGTTCCAAACATCAACGACTTTACAGAAGCTGAAATTATCGAAGAAGCAAAAAAAGTTAAAGCACTTTTAGACAAATATGACCTTAAGGCTGAATTTGTTGCACCAAGACTTTGGTTTGACCCACACACAGTTGATGGCGGTTTCACATCAAATTATGAAGAAGACAGAGAATATGCAATGTGGAGAGCATACCGTTCAATCGATATTGCAAGAGCACTCGGTTGTGATAAAATCGTTCTCTGGCTTGCACGTGAAGGTACACTTTGCTACGAAAGCAAATCACCTGTTGAATCAACAAAGAAATTAATCGACGCTATCAACAAAATGCTCGATTATGACAAGACAATCAAGGTTATGATTGAAACAAAGCCTAACGAACCAATCGACAGAAGCGTTTGCCCCACACTTGGTCACTGTATGGCAATTTCTGCAGCAACAAAAGACCCCTCACGTGTTGGCGGACTTTTAGAGTCAGCTCACGCTATGCTTGCCGCTCTTGACCCTGCAAACGAAATCGGTTTTGCTATGGCAATGGGCAAACTCTGGGGCGTACACTTAAACGACCAGAACGGACTTAAGTTCGACCAGGATAAGAGCTTTGGTGTTGAAAACCTTCGTGCCGCATTTAATCAGGTTAAATTGCTTATGGAAAACGGCTTTGGCGAAAACGGTGAATACGTTGGTCTTGACGTTAAGGTTATGAGAACACAGAGCCTGGAAAATTCATATCAGCATCTTGAAAACAGCCTTAAGATTTTCAAGGCGCTTGAAAAGAAAGCTGAAAAATTCGATTACGATTATCAGAAAAAGTGCATCGAAGAAAGAGATTACGAAAAGCTCGAATTATATGTAATGGAACTCTTAATGGGTATGTAATATACATAGAAAAATAATTTAACATAATATGCACCCCAAAAGTTATATGCTTTTGGGGTGCTATCAATTTAAGAGCGGAGTTCAGCAACATTGGATAAAGCTTCATATTAATATCCATAGCCTTTCTGCCTACAGATGGTACTGAAAAATCTTAACACCATATCGTAGGCAGATAAGGTGTTAAATGGATATTTTGCCCATGTGCGTTTTGCCTTTGGCAAAATATCGCACGGGCTTATTAAATATTGATAACGTGATTTTTCACGTTATTCACCCACATTCAAATCAAATATTTTTAATTCGTGTTTTGTGAAATGCAAACTTAATTTCTTATCTAATGCAGGAATGGTAAGTTCTGCATCATTATCAAAATCAGCACTGTTATAAAGAGTTATCTTATATCCATTTTCAACCTTTTTAAAAGATGATAATAATATATCAGGATTGTTTATAATTACAGCGCTTTCTGTTTTATTTCCGTCTCCTGATGGGAAGAATGAGAGCACCTGCGGCTTCTGATTGTACACCTGTGCCTGTCTTGGTATATTATCATCTGATATAATTCTGAAAGAAAAATGTCTTTCGCCCATATCAATATGATTTGTAAATCTGTTATGAGGTGCAATAGGTCTTTTGCCTATAGGATGCGCCGAATAAATTGGTGTACGAAGAAGTGAAAGCCTGATGGTGCTGTTGGTAAAGCTTCCGCCGTAAATTCCGTCATTTAAAACATACACCCCTTCATTTTCTGCCTTTATACCGCACCACTTATGGTAGACCGCTTCTCTTTCATCCTCAAAAAGCTCCTCACAGCCGAAAGCAGTATCTCCGTATGGTTTGCCTGAAAGAGTGGTATCTATACGGTATTTTATCATTACATTAGGCTCATTTGAGTACATGGTAACATTAACATCAATATATTTCCCTGTCTTTGGAATTGTATATTCAACCACAGCTACAGAACGCTTATATGAGAAAAATGCCTGAATTTTTGTGCGTACATCACCATCTTCTACGACACGCACATTTGAGATTTTTTCATCAGGGTAACCGATAAACTCATTTGCTTTCTCATCACTCATAAGTGTAAATGTATCCTTAAATTGGGTAAATGAGTTAACCGTCATTCCCCATGGGTCTTCATTGTCATTATATACCTCAAGTAAACCTGTGTTTTTAAGCATTGATTTTCCGCTTACTTCGTAAAGGTCAATAAGTCCTGTTTTTTTGCTTATGCGGACGGTATTATTTCCACCGGATACAATAATAAAGTCGCCCTCAGATGTATCACTCTTTTCTTCCTTTTTTACAACCTCAAGCTTTACATCAAATCTTGTTACAGATGAAGGTGCAAGCTTTCCGGTAAAGCTTATTTTTTTAACCCAATCAAGATTTATTGTGCAGTCAGGCTTTTCGTTCTGTGCAGGAAGAGGATTTCCGTTTTCATCATAAACAAAACCAATTGTTTCCTCACCATCATTCCAGTTCTGATTCTGAAGCAGAAATCCTGCTTCAAATTCACCCTCTATTTCAAAAGGATGTGGGTTAAAAATCATAATGGGAATTTCGTTTTCTTTAGCCTTTTTCTGTCCCTCGCAAAGCTTGAAAAATGCTTTGTTATACAAAAGGTCCGCAGTTTCTTCACCATAACCAAACTGCATTAAAGCATCATCTTCGGCAGGTTTTATGGCTGTTCCCGGCAGAATATCGTGAAACTGACAAAAGGCAAGTGCTTTTTTCGCCTTATTAAGTTCTTCACTATCAAAAGAAAAATCTGTAAGCATATCAGCATAGCTCATTATTTTCTCTGTAATTGCAATTTTGTTTTCCAGGTGCCTGTTTGCCTGTTTTATACGAGCCATGGTTGTGTAGCAACCAACCATACACGGAACCAATGACTGTTTAAGCACAGTTGGATTATTTTTTTCTATATCTGCAATAAATTCTTCTGCAGTTGAATGAACAATTTCTGTATCCGATGATTTTATAAATTCATTGATTTCTTCTAAATCAATTTTTGACGGACCTCCGCCATGATTACCAATCCCCCACAAAAACAAACCTGTATCTTTGTCTTTGAATTTTTCTAAGTAACCTTTTAATTTGTTAAGAGCATCGCCTTTGAAAGTACGGTATGTTTCATAAAAACCATGAGCGTAAATCCGGCTTCCGTCATAGCCTTCCCATATATAGTCTCCCTGGAATTCTGCAGGACGCAAATACAAATAACCGTTATAGCCATTCTTTGCTAAAATCTGAACCAAACCTCTTGAATGTCCAAAGGGGTCAAAATTTATAGCAGTTGTAGGTTTAACGCCGAATTTTTTCATAAAGTATTCGTTACCTAAGGCAATCTGGTTCATAAGACTTTCTCCCGAAGTCATAACGCAGTCAGGCTGAATATACCAACCGCCCATAATAACCCATTTACCTGCCTTAACAAGCTTTTTTATACGCTCGAAAAGCTCAGGCTCATATTCTTCAACCCATTCATATAAAACAGCTTCATTATGATTGAAAATAAATCCATCATAATTTTCACAAAAGTCTGCAGCCACTCTGAATGTCGAAATTGCTTCTGCCATGCCTTCATTACGTCTCCACAGCCACACAGGGTCAAGATGTGCGTTGCACAGTAAATGTAATTTTCTCAAATTTACAGCCTCCTCTGTATATGTTTTTTATAATTTTATTATAAAAACCTTTGTACATCTACATATATTGTGATATAATATTCCTGTATAGTGATATTTAAAGAGGTAGAAATATGGAAAATTATAAACGTTTAACAGCTAAAGATTGCGTAGATGCCGAAGCTGAGTGCCTTTATCAGTATGTGTATGGTATAAATGACAGATACAACCCCCACTGCCATGAGTTTTACGAAATTGTGATAACAATATCAGGCACTGTTATTCAGGAAACCAACGGAAAAATATTAAATCTCCCCGAAGGAAGTCTTATTTTTATACGTCCCGATGATGTTCACGGGTACATATATGACACACCCGAAAGCAATGAAACAACATATATAAATTTAACATTCACAAAGGAAACTGCGGAAAAGTTATTTGATTATTTTTCTGATGAACAGATAGTTAATAATTTACTTTTTAGTGATATGCCTCCAATCGTTTTATTAAGCAACAGAGAGAAAAATCAGGTTTTAGAACAGATAAGTCAGCTAAATATCGTAAACTGGCAGGACAAAAAAGCTCTCAAGCTGAAAATGAGAGCAATACTTGCTGATATTTTTGTAAAATTCTTTTTTAAACTTTCAGAAAATAAAGATAACAAAATTCCTGAATGGTTGTCAGAATTAATTATTGAAATGAAAAAAACGGAAAACTTTGTTGCTGGTACAGAAAAAATGATAAAGCTGAGCGGTAAAACAAGAGAGCATCTTGCGAGATGTATAAAAAGTTACTTAGGTATTACTTTGTCGGAATTTATAAATGAGCTGAGAATTAACTATATTTCAAACCTGCTTATTCATACAAATATAAATATAATAGATATGTGCTACGAATGCGGATTTCAAAGTCTGAGTAATTTTTATAGAATATTTAAGGATAAATACGGAGTATCCCCCACAACATTCAGGCAACAGTATAAACAGATGTAATATACGAAGAAGTTCATTTCTCCATTTATGCACATTCAAAGCTATTGTGGATATGACTCTTTTCGCTCTTTCTCCGTCAACCGTATGCACAATCATACGGAACAAAAGCACAGTGATTTTTTCACTGTGCTTTTTCTTTTTATAATAAACAAACCATTATCGGCACAAAACAGCGAAAAAATATTTGAAATTTATTGATTTTATTCCTGTAATGTGATATAAAGAACACAGCAAATTTCACTGTGTTCTTTACTTTACGGCTATTATCTCTCTATTTCTTCTGTGATTGTATATGTATCGGTTACATTAAACTCTATTACTATTTTATCTTTATGCAGTATATATTGATTCAATTAAATCACGTTGAATTTCAAGATTTTTACATTAAAGCGGAACTGCCGTTGCCTATGACTATGCCGTAAGGAAGAAAAAAGAAATTATAAATGTGTTGAATTAACAGAGTATAAATTTATCGCCCTCTTAATTTTGATTTAAAAAAATAAAACTTTTTTTCAAAAAAAACTATTGACAAATTAAAAATTGCAGAGTATAATACATTTTAAAATTTGAATATCACAAAAAACGACTGTGACGAGGACGGTCGGATTGTGGAGCCTGGAGAGAGTTGCCGGTTGGTGCGAGGCAATGGTGAGACTTTCCAATGACTTATCACCTCTGAGTCGAAGGACCGAAAAGCTTAGCTTAGTAGACTCCTTCCGTAATGCTGCGTAAAGGCAAAGGGCTTGTTAGAGCTCGGTAAGTGACGGAATATTTATATTTCCGTAATTTGAGTGGTACCGCGGGTTATTATAACTCGTCTCAAAGTTATCTTTGAGGCGAGTTTTTTGTTTTATTCAGATTTGTAACCAAATATCAAATTTGTCAGAAATGAAAGGAGACAAAAACAATGGATTACAGTTTGAAAGAAGTAGCAGGAAGAATCAAAGACCTGCGAGAAGCAAAAGGATACACACAGGAAGAGCTTGCAAAGCTTTGCGGTGTATCAGTAGAAGATTACAAGGTTTTAGAGACGGGCGAAACAGACTTCAGCTTCACATTTATCTACAAATGTGCAAAGGCTTGCGATGTCGAGGTTGTAGATTTGCTTGAAGGAACAAGCACAACCCTTACCTCCTTTGCCATCACAAGAAAAGGTGAAGGACTTAAAATCGTAAAGAAGCACGGTGTAGAATACAATAACCTTGCTCCTAAATTCAGGGAAAAGCTTGCGGAACCCTTCCTCGTTAAATTCCCGTATCTTGAAGAAGAACAGAATGCTCCGATGCAGTTAAACTCACATAATGGTCAGGAATTTGATGTTATCGTCAAAGGTTCGCTCAAAGTTCAGGTTGGAAATCATGTGGATGTGCTCCACGAAGGCGACTCTATTTTCTATAACAGCCTTATCCCTCACGGAATGGTTGCAGTATCGGAGGGCGGTTGTGAATTCCATGCTGTTGTATTAAATCCGCATGACGGAACAGTTTCCGAGGAATATCCCGAAGCGCCTATGATTGCGGCAAAGGTGGCTGCTAAAAAGAAAAAGCCTGAAACAGTTGCAGATAAATTTGTTGAATCATCTTATGATGAAAATGGCGTTTTCAATGGTATCAAATTCAAGAACGCAGATAAATTCAACTTTGCATTTGACTGTGTGGATGCTATCGCCGAAAAGAATCCTGATAAACTT
>JAGAJK010000004.1 GCA_017626145.1 Clostridia bacterium | reverse complement strand
TTCAAATTAAAAGCTGTGACGAAGAATGGACTGGAGAAAAGCATTTGAGAGAGCTGATGGGTGGTGCGAATCAGTATGTTATATATCCAAATCCTCTCCCTTCTGAGCCGGAAACCTGAAGCGAAAGTGTGTAGGGCGCCCCGTGAATGCTACGTTAGTGCATAGAGGTTGATTGACTTCGAACCGAACAAAGGCGTTGATGAAGACGGAACCTACAACGAATTTATGAGAGAGCCGGGGATGGTGTGATCCCGGTAAAGGACTGTAGACTTCTTATCACTTCTGAGCCGGAAGCCCGAAAGGTTTAAACACCCAGTAGATGTTTCCCGTGAATGCTACGTTAGTGCATAGAAGTTGATAGACTTCGAAGAGTGGCAGATTTTTTGTATCTGCAATTTGAGTGGTACCGCGGGTTATATAACTCGTCTCAAAGTTATCTTTGAGGCGAGTTTTTTGTTTTTTCGGGAACTCGCAAAAATATGTAGAAAGGAAACAGATGAAAATGGCTGCAATTTTTAATTCTCTTGCACTAATTATATACATTATTATCAGCATAATTATTATTGGTTATGCTTATTTGTATATACTCATTTTGCAGGCGAGTGGGAAAATTGAAGCAAATTCATCATAGTTTTATACTATAAAAATTGTTCATATCACTTTTCCTTCCTCGCTTGCAAGAAAAATGCAGGCGAGGATTTTTTATTGTGAATAATCAAATTATTAAAAAGTTAGGAGAATAAATTATGTTGACACTTGACAAAATCTTTCAGGCTTCTGTTGTACTAAAGGATATAGTCAGAAGCACACCGATAGTTAGCACATCGGGTATTACTGATAACTGTGAGCTTTTTCTAAAACCCGAAAACCTACAATACACAGGTTCATTCAAGCTAAGAGGTTCAGGATATAAAATTGCGATGCTCTCAGATGAAGAAAAGGCAAAAGGTGTTATTGCCTGCTCTGCCGGAAATCATGCCCAAGGCGTTGCACTTGCCGCATCAAAATGCGGTATTAAATCCCTTATCTGCCTACCGGATAGCGCACCTATTTCAAAGGTTGAAGCAACAAAGGGCTACGGCGCAGAAGTTTGCTTAGTTAACGGTTGCTATGATGATGCATACAAAAGAGCACTTGAGCTTAAAGACGAAATGGGATATACATTTGTTCATCCCTTTGATGATGAAGATGTTATCGCAGGTCAAGGCACAGTTGGTCTTGAAATCGTAAACGAATTTGCAGATGTGGATGCGGTTATCGTTCCTATCGGCGGTGGTGGACTGATTTCAGGTGTTGCCTATGCTATTAAAGCGTTAAAGCCATCAATTAAAGTTTATGGTGTTCAGGCGCAAGGTGCACCAAGTATGTATAACTCGGTAAAGCATGGAAATATCGAATGTCTTAAATCAGTTTCCACCATTGCAGACGGTATCGCAGTTAAACAACCCGGTGAACATACATACGAACTGATTAAGGAATATGTCGATGATATTGCATTGGTTACGGATGATGAAATTGCATCAGCAATTCTTACTCTAATCGAAAAGCAGAAAATGATTGCCGAGGGTGCTGGTGCCGTATCAGTTGCGGCGGCAATGTTTAATAAGTTCCCAATTCAAGGTAAAAAGGTTGTAAGCTTGGTTTCAGGCGGTAACATTGATGTTTCGATCCTGTCAAGAGTAATCGAAAGAGGTCTTATGAAATCAGGCAGAGTAACAAGCCTTCTTATCGAACTTATTGATAAACCCGGACAGCTTAAAGATGTATCAAGAATTATTGCTGATCTCGGTGGTAATGTAATAAGTGTTCATCATGAAAAGAACGGTGCGACATCAGAAGTTACGGGTTGTTACCTCCGAATTGATATGGAAACAAGAAACTATGAACATGTTCAGGAAATAACAAAAGCCCTCAAAAACGAAGGTTTCAAATTAGTTAAATGATGGAGGAAATAAAAAATGAGTAAGATTATTGAAACAGATAAGGCACCAAAGGCAATCGGACCTTATTCTCAGGCAGTTGTTTGCGGAAATGTGGTATATACATCAGGACAGATTGCAATAAATCCCGAAACAGGAAATGTGGAAGCAGAAACAATAGAGACACAGACCGAGCAGGTTTGTAAGAACATCAAAGAACTTCTTACTGCATCGGGCAGCGGAATTGATAAAGTTGTAAAAACAACGTGCTTCCTTAAAAATATGGAAGACTTTGCAGCTTTTAATGCAGTATATGAAAAATACTTTGTATCAAAACCTGCGAGAAGCTGTGTGGCGGTGAAAGAATTACCAAAAAATGTGTTGGTTGAGATAGATACGGTAGCGGAGGTGTGAAAATGGATGCAACAAAATACCAAGTGGGATATTTCCCTGTAGATAAAAAGTATAACAAATGGGTTGAAAAAGACCATGTAGAAAAAGCACCCGTATGGTGCAGCGTAGATATGCGAGATGGAAATCAGGCACTCGTTATTCCAATGAGCTTGGATGAAAAGCTTGAATATTACAAAGTTTTGCTTGAAGTTGGATTTAAGGAAATTGAGGTAGGCTTCCCGGCGGCATCAGAAACCGAATACGAGTTTTTAAGAACTCTTATTGATAATAATATGATTCCCGATGATGTAACTGTTCAGGTGCTTACACAATGCCGTGAGCATATCATCAGAAAAACCTTTGATGCTTGTAAGGGTGCGCCGAGTGCAATTATTCACTTCTACAATTCAACAAGTGTAGCACAACGTGAGCAGGTGTTCAAAAAGTCAAAAGAAGAAATCAAACAAATTGCGGTTGATGGAGCAAAGCTTGTAAAGAAACTCGCATCAGAATACGAAGGTAACTTCCGTTTTGAATATTCGCCTGAATCTTTTACCGGAACCGAGCCTGAATATGCTTTGGAGGTTTGTAATGCAGTTCTTGATGTGTTAGAGCCGAGTGCAGATAACAATGTCATTATCAATCTTCCTGTTACAGTTGAAATGAGTATGCCTCATGTGTACGCATCTCAGGTACAGTATATGCACGAAAATTTGAAATACCGTGAGTTTGTAACAATTTCACTTCACCCTCACAATGACAGAGGCACAGGTGTTGCCGATACAGAGCTTGCGCTTTTAGCAGGTGCAGACAGAGTTGAAGGAACTCTTTTCGGCAATGGAGAGCGAACAGGAAATGTAGATATCATCACTTTGGCTATGAATATGTATTCTCACGGTGTTGATCCGAAGCTTGACCTTTCCAATATGAATTATCTTGTTGAGAAGTATGAAAACTGTACTCGTATGCATGTGTATGAGAGAGCACCCTATGCCGGAGCACTTGTCTTTGCCGCTTTCTCAGGTTCCCATCAGGATGCAATTGCAAAGGGTATGAAATACAGAAGCAAAAACAAACTTCACGAGTGGTCAGTTCCATACATACCGATTGATCCGAAAGACATTGGAAGAACCTATGATGCAGATGTTATCAGAGTTAATTCGCAATCAGGCAAAGGCGGTATCGGATATCTGCTTGAACAGAGCTTCGGATATAACCTCCCTGCAAAAATGCGTGAGCATTTCAGTTATCTGTGCAAAGGCGTTTCAGACCACGAACATAAGGAGTTAAAGCCGGATGAAGTTCTCAATATCTTTGAAGAAAACTATTTGAACCTTGACTGCGGTATTGAAATTACGGATTTTGATTTTATGCGAGAAAATGAGGCTGTTAAAATCAATATCACCTTCAAAAAAGACGGAGAGGAAACGGAAATGGAAGCCGAAGGCAACGGTTCGCTCAGTGCTATAAACCATGCGCTTTCAGAGTTTACAGGAGAGCATTACACCTTGCAGGTATTTACACAGCACAGTATGCAGGGAGACGGCTCTCGAAGTGTTGCGGCATCCTATATCGGACTTCAGAACGAAGACGGAACTTATTTCTGGGGTGCAGGAACGGATACAGACGTTATTAATGCAAGTACAAAGGCACTTTTCAGTGCATTCTATAATATGACAAAAGGAGATGCAAAATAATGGGAATGACAATGACACAAAAGATTTTAGCAGATCACGCAGGACTTGAAAGTGTTGTAACAGGTCAGCTGATCTCGGCAAAGCTTGATATTGTTTTAGGTAATGATATTACAACTCCCGTTGCAATTAACGAGTTTAAAAAGGCAGGATTTGAAAAAGTATTTAACAAAGATAAAATTGCCGTGGTTCTTGACCACTTCGTTCCGAACAAGGATATTAAAGCGGCTGAACAATCAAAGCAATGCCGTGAATTTTCCTGCTCACATTGTATCAGCCACTTTTATGATGTTGGTAAAATGGGTATTGAACATGCTCTTCTTCCCGAACAAGGTGTAGTAACCGCAGGTGACTGCATTATCGGCGCAGACAGCCACACTTGTACATACGGAGCACTTGGCGCTTTCTCGACAGGCGTGGGCAGTACAGATATGGCGGCAGGTATGGCAACAGGAACAGCATGGTTCAAGGTTCCGTCTGCTATTAAATTCAATCTTACAGGAAAGCTTCCTGTAAATTGTAGTGGTAAGGATGTAATTTTATATATCATCGGCAAAATCGGTGTTGACGGAGCACTCTATCGCAGTATGGAATTCACAGGCGAAGGTGTAGCTACACTTTCAATGGATGATAGACTTTGCATTTGTAATATGGCGATTGAAGCAGGTGCAAAAAACGGTATTTTCCCTGTTGACAGAGTAACGATGGATTATTTAGAGGGCAGATGCGAAAGACCTCCTGTTGTATATCAGGCAGATGAGGATGCAGAGTATGATGAAGTGATTGAAGTAAATCTTTCTGAATTAGTACCCATTGTAAGCTGTCCGCATCTTCCTGAAAATACAAAATCGGCAAAAGAGCTTTCGGAAACCAAAGTTGATCAGGTTGTTATCGGTAGCTGTACCAATGGTCGTATGGAAGATATGGAAGCGGCGTATAAGGTACTTAATGGTAAAAAGGTTGCAGACGGCGTAAGATGCATTATCATTCCTGCAACAATGCAGATTTATCGTGAGTGTGTAGAAAAAGGTTATGTAACAGCATTTATAGATGCCGGAGCAGTTGTATCAACACCAACTTGCGGTCCTTGCCTTGGCGGATATATGGGAATACTCGCTGCAGGTGAAAAATGTATTGCAACAACTAACCGTAACTTTGTCGGCAGAATGGGACACGTTGAAAGCGAAGTTTACCTTGCAAGTCCTCTTACTGCTGCGACAAGTGCTTTAACAGGTTACATTACAAATCCGGAGGTAGAATGATATGAACACAAAAGGAAAAGTTTTTAAATATCCCGATAATGTAGATACAGATGTTATCATCCCTGCAAGATACTTAAATACAGCAGATGCAAACGAACTTGCAAAGCATTGTATGGAAGATATTGATACCACCTTTGTTGAAAAGGTATCAAAAGGAGATGTTATGGTAGCAGGTTGGAACTTTGGTTGTGGCTCTTCAAGAGAACATGCACCACTTGTTATTAAGACCTGCGGAACAGGTTGTGTTATTGCAAAAAGCTTTGCTCGAATTTTCTACCGCAATGCTATTAACATTGGACTTCCTATTTTGGAATGTGAAGAAGCAGCAGAAGAAATCAATGCAAATGACGAGGTTTCTGTTGACTTTGATACAGGCGTAATAACAAATCATACAACAGGCAAAACATACAAAGCACAGCCCTTTCCTGAATTTATTCAGAATATTATAAGAAAAGGCGGACTTTTGGCATCATTAAAGGAATGAGGTGTTTTCATTGAATAAAAATATAGCAGTAATCAGAGGTGACGGAATCGGTCCCGAAATCGTAAATCAGGC
>JAGAJK010000056.1 GCA_017626145.1 Clostridia bacterium | reverse complement strand
CAATCCGCCCTGAATAACAAATACCGAAACAGAGGCAAGCATAACCCCGAAGCCAAGACTTGAAGCAAGCATCATTGAAGATACAAAGTCAAGAGTAGCTTTTGTAATAAGCACCGAGTTATCTCCGGTGAGTCCCGCCTGAATTGAACCTGTAACGGTCATTGAGCCGACACAGAACAGAAGTGTTGCAGTAACCAATCCTTCAGCAACAGAAACATTCTGACCGTCTTTTCTGAATTTTGTTTCTACACTTTTGGCAAGTCTGTTTATAGCACCGTCAATATTCAGGAGTGTCCCTGAAATTACACCTAATACAACCGATGCGATTACAATGAGAACATTTTCTCCGCATAAGCTTCCCGATATACCTATATACAAAGTGCAGGCACCCAAGCCTATCATAGCAGCCGAGCTTACTCTTTCGGGGATTCCTTTTTTAAACAATAATCCTATGCACGAGCCAAGTATTACAGTTATAACATTTATAATTACGCCTAACATTTTCTACTCCTGTTTTTTTGAAAGCATAACCTTGTCGCTTGCAAATTCGCTTCCGCTTGCTTTTTCAAACAATTCAAGAAGTTCGGGAATGGTAAGTTTTTTCTTTTCCTCTCCGGAAACATCAACAATTATTCTGCCTTCGTGCATCATAATTAGACGATTACCATACTCGATTGCATCGTGCATATTATGAGTAATCATAAGTGTTGTAAGATTATCCTTTGAAACAATTTCATCGGTGATTTCCAAAACCTTCTTGGCAGTTTTAGGATCAAGTGCCGCAGTATGTTCGTCAAGAAGCAAAAGCTTTGGTTTTTTTAGTGTTGCCATAAGAAGTGTTAATGCCTGTCTTTGTCCGCCTGACAAAAGCCCAACCTTTGCAGTCAGTCTATTTTCAAGTCCCAAACCAAGAATTTTAAGCAGTTCTTTGTATTCTGCTCTTTCTTTTGATGTGATACCAACCCTGAGCGTTCTTCTTTTCCCACGTCTTGCAGCAAGAGCGAGGTTTTCTTCAATCTGCATATCAGCAGCAGTTCCCGTCATCGGATCCTGAAAAACTCTGCCTAAATATTTCGCACGTTTATACTCAGGCAAGTGTGTAATGTCAACACCATCTATCACAATATTTCCGCAATCTACGGGATATACACCTGCAACCATATTAAGCATTGTAGATTTGCCTGCGCCGTTGCCTCCGATAACCGTTACGAAGTCACCCTCGGCAAGATGAAGGTTAATGCCGTTTAATGCTTTTTTCTCGTTTATAGTTCCGGGGTTAAAAGTTTTTTCAACATCTGATATATTAAGCATTTACTTTACCCCCTTTATGTTTTCTCATATGCTTCTGAGTATATTGTCCTTTCCAATACGGAACTGCAAGGAAGATTGCAACAATTGCTGCCGAAAGGAGCTTCAAGAGGTTTGCATCCATTCCTAAAGTGATAACCGTTTGAATTACAATATAATAGATAATCGAACCGAATGCAACTGACAAAAGTCTTAATGCAAAGTTCTTGAAAATTTTACCGAACAATGCTTCGCCTATAATAACTGCAGCAAGACCGATAACGATTGCACCCTGTCCCATTTTAACATCAGCAAATCCCTGATACTGTGCGAGGAACGCTCCCGAAAACGCTACAAGTCCGTTTGAAAGCATGATACCAAGAACCTTATTAAAGTTTGTGTTAATACCCTGCGCGCGGCTCATATTAAGATTTGTTCCCGTTGCTCTTATTCCGCAACCCATTTCAGTTCCAAAGAACCAATATAAAAGTGCAATCAAAACAACTAGAACCACACCTACCGTTATAAGCGGATTATGGAAAGCAAACTCCTTAACCCAACGAAGCGAAACGAGAAGGTCTGTCTGATTAACATTTACAGATTGATTTGCTTTACCCATAATTTTAAGGTTTATAGAATAAAGCGCAAGCTGTGTAAGTATTCCCGATAAAATTGCAGGAATTCCCATAAGGGTATGCAAAAGTCCTGTTATTGCACCTGCCAAAAGACCTGCAACAAATGCAAGTATCATTGCAAGCCACAAATTACATCCGTTTAAAATAAGTATGACAGCAACCGTGCCGCCTGTTGCAAAGGAGCCATCAACGGTCAAATCTGCAACATCTAATATTCTGTATGTGATATAAACACCGATTGCCATAATACCCCATATAAGTCCTTGTGAAAAAGAACCGGGCAAGGCATTCAAAAGTTGTGTTATAATTTCCATTCTTTCCACCTCTGTTAAAACTTATTTAGCCGGAGAGAAGTATGTTCCCTCCGGCTGAAATTTCACTGATTAATTTTCTTCAATAGCTGTATATCCCTCAAGAGGTGTAATTCCTAAAGCTTCGCAATTCTGCTTATTGAATTTAGGAGTCTGTTTTTCTGCGTATTCGATAGGCATTGTGGAAATGTCAGCACCGTCTTTTAAAATCTTAACAGCCATCTTACCGGTTGTGTATCCAAGGTCATAGTAGCTGATAGAAAGTGTTGCAATACCGCATCCTGAGCAGATACCTTCTTCACCTGCGATTACAGGGATTTTTTTAGGTTCGCAGATATTATCAATAATACCCGTATTTTCTGCTACTGTGTTATCTGTAGGAACATAGATTACATCAGACTTATCTGCTGCTGTAGTGCAAATCTGAGCAAGGTCATTGGAATCTGTGAACGGATATAATGTAGCTGTAAGACCTTTCTTTTCAAGCTCTGCTTTAACAACATCTACCTGATACTGGCTGTTTGCTTCTTTTGAGCAGTAAAGAAGACCTACATTTTTAGCATCCGGACACCACTCTGTAATCATTTCTGCCTGTTTATTAAGAGGAGCAAGGTCGGATGTACCTGAAATGTTTCCGCCTACTGTTCCGTTGAAGTTTTTAATTTCAAGAGCCACACCGTATTCTGTAACTGATGTACCAAGGATAGGAATATCGCCTGTTGCTGCTGCCGCTGCCTGAAGAGCAGGAGTAGCGTTAGCCATAATTAAATCCACATTATTGGAAACAAACTGATTTGCGATGGTTGAACATGTATTCGGATCATTCTGACCGTTCTGGAAATCAAATTCAACTGCATCTTCGCCAAGCTCGTCAATAATTGCCTGCTTAAAGCCTTCTGTTGCAGCATCAAGAGCCACATGCTCAACAAGCTGAACAATACCGATTTTATACTTTGCGCTCTCTGAACTGTCACCTGAACAGCCGGTGAGAGACAAACAACCTACGCACATAACAAGTGCCAACATAAGAGATAATACCTTTTTCATAACAAAAACTCCTTACATAAAATAAAAATTTGATAATAATTAGGTTTTACCAAGTACTTGCTTTTTTCTGTAGCATAGTATATAATACTTTTTATCATTAGTCAAACGAATAGTTTTAATGATTACCATTAAGATTTTTAATGTTGGAGGATATACAATGGAATTACGTAATTTAATCACTTTTATTCATGTTGCAGAGCTTGGGAGCTTTACAAAAGCCGGGGAACAGCTTGGCTATTCTCAATCAACTATATCAGTTCAGATAAAACAGTTAGAAGACGAACTTGGCTGTCTTTTGTTTGAAAGAATAAATCATACTATAACACTTACACAAAGAGGTCATGAGCTTGTTTCCTATGCCCATCAGGTTCGTACTCTTACCGATGAGTTCAAAGAAAATCTCGAAGAAGAAAAGAAGTGCAGCGGACATATACATCTTGTAACGCCCGATTCTTTGTGTGATGCTATGGTTACCCCGAACTATATTGATTTTCATACAAAATATCCTGATATTTCTGTCAAATTCACAACTGCAGATACAGCAGTGATGTTTGATATGCTTGATCATAATGAGGCAGATGTCATAATAACACTTGACAGTCACTCATATCATAAAGACTATGTTATTGCAAAAGAAGAGCCTGTTTCAATGCACTTTGTTGCAAATACCAAATCGAAGTTCGCCGGCAAAAAGAACTTATCCATTCACGATATTATTAACGAGCCGTTTATTTTAACCGAGTACGGTCAGGGCTACAGACGAGTTTTTGATAAAGAGCTTGCTAAAAAGTCATTAGAGATAACTCCAATCCTTGAAATCGGAAGAACCGATATGATAACCTCTCTCATCGCTCAGGGTGATATGCTTTCCTTTTTGCCTGACTTTGTAACAAAGGACTTTATCGAATCGGGAGAATTGTGCTATCTTGATGTTTGTGATATGGATGTAGATATCTGGAAACAGCTTATCTATCATAAAAACAAATGGATGTCAAAAGCACTTAAAACTTTGATTGATTATATGATGGAAAATGACTTT
>JAGAJK010000055.1 GCA_017626145.1 Clostridia bacterium | reverse complement strand
TTCATTTTATCAGAAGGCATTTACTTTGACGAATGTGCGGACAAAAAGAAAAGAGGAAAAACCATTTTACTGAGTTTTCCTCTTCTTCTTACCTCGCAATGCTCGTGTTCCTATCAACTGTCCTTAGGAACACGATGCAAAATGTCGGGAATTTTTTATACTAACAGTAAAACTGCAGGAATAGTAACTATTGAAAGAACTGTCGTTATTGCCACAAGCTGTGATGCGTATTCGGCATTCAGGTTAAACTTACCTGCCCATAGTGCCGTAACACCTGCTACAGGGCAGGCTGAGCTTATAGCAAGTGCTTTTATAACTGCAGGCTCTGTTCCAAGTAGCTTTAAAAGATATATCGCCATAACAGGAACAATAAGCAATCGTATAATAACAACTGTATAAAATGATATATTTTTAAGTATTTCAAGAGGTTTTATTCCTACAAAAAAGGTTCCTAACATAATCATTGATAACGGAGTATTCATATCCGCAACAAAGCCAACTGTCTGACTCAGAACATCAGGCAGTTTTATACTGCAGACAAATAAAACAAGACTTAAAAGGGTTCCGAGAACTCCCGGATTTAAAAATGCCTTTTTAAGAGAAAGCATTTTTTTGTCTTCGGTATAGGTGTATATGCCGTGCGTCCATTGAAGAATCGAAAATACAGCAAGATAAGCCGATCCGAAAAACACGCCCTCGCTGCCAAGTGCGGCACTTAAGAGCGGAATTGCCATAAAACCGCAATTTGAATATACAACGGCAAAACGGTTTACTCTGTAATCATAATTATCTTTTTTGCGAAATATTACAGCAGAAAAAAATATAACTATAAAATGGATGAGCACTGCCATTACAAAGGCAATCGCCAAAAGCTTAGCTCCCTCTATGTCAAAGGGCTTCTGATAGGCTTCAACAAGTACACAGGGCGTTACAAAATACATCAGAAATGATGTAAACTGCGATACGCCCTCTTTTCCTATGATATTTGTTTTTCTTGCAATATAGCCAATAAGCATCAGAAGAACTATTATAATTACCTGCTTTAAAACTATGATGCTTAATTCCATTTTACTACCTCCTACTTAAAATACTGATATACATAGCATTTCAGCATTCCGTTGTACAGCTTACGCTTTTTGTCAGCTTCTTTTCCATAACATTTTTCGAAGCCCTGATGGGAAGTAAGTATAAGCTTTTTAGCCTGTTCAAATTCCGAGAATTTCTTTCCCATAGCCTCATAAAGCTTTTCACATCGTTTAGCATCCATAAGTCTTTCACCATATGGTGGGTTTGTTATTATTACACCTTTGTCGACAAATGGCTTTATATCACGCATATCGCTTACTTTAAATTTAATTTTATCGTAAACTCCGGCTTTTTTTGCGTTACTTTTTGCAATCTCTATGGCTTTGGAATCTATGTCAGACGCTAATATAAAAGGCTTAGCTTCTTTATTTTCATTTTCCAGAGCTTCTTCTCTTATATCTTTCCACAAAGATGGAGCAATATGATTTTTCCATGTTTCTGCCGCAAAATGACGATTTTTACCCGGTGCTATATTAAGTGCATACAAAGCGGCTTCAATAGGTATTGTACCGCTTCCGCAGAACGGGTCAAGAAAAGGTCTGTCCCCTCGCCAGAAGCTCATATCTATCATAGCAAATGCCAATGTTTCACGCATAGATGCACCCGTTGCCTGAGCACGGTAACCTCGTTTATACAGATTATCCCCTGTGGTATCAATATAAACCGAAACAACATCCTTCATAATCGAAAAATGGACAGAATAAACAGCCCCGTCCTCTTTAAACCACTTTACTCCGTACTTTTCCGAAAGACGTGAAACGATAGCCTTTTTTATTATAGACTGACAGTCGGGCACGCTGTGAAGCTTTGATTTTAAAGAATAACCTTTTACAGGAAATATTCCATCCTCTTCGATAAAACGTTCCCATTCAATATTTTTCACACCTTCAAATAGCATTTCAAAGCTCAATGCCTTAAATTCACCAAGCTTTATCATAACACGTCCGGCACATCTTAAATTAATGTTCGCAACACATATTGCTTCCTCATCACCTGTAAAGGTAACTCTTCCGTCTATAACTTCAGTTGTCTCATATCCTAAATTTCTCACTTCATTGGCAACTATTGATTCAGTTCCTAAAAGTGTTGGTATACATAATTGAAATAAACTCATTCTTTTCCGCCTTATCAAAAGCTTTATTTTTTCATATTTTCAATAATGGAATTAACTTCCTGTAACAGTTTATTACTATCTTCAGATAAGTAAATAACGTATTCCTCGGTTATATACGCCTCTTCACAAACCCGGAAATTATCCGTCTTCCCTGAAAAAAGGTTTTCGTCTGCTATAATACACGCTATTTCAACCTTTGACAGAGCATCAAATGCTTCATCAAGGGTTTTATAAGTACGTATTCTTTTAGAATTAAAATCTTCTTTTATATAGGTTTCAGAAACGGTGTTTTCAAGCACACCTATTGTTTTGCCCTTTAAATTGTTAACATCCGTCTGTGAATTCTGATTCGTTACAATAATCTGTTTTGATACATAATACGGGGTAGATGAACTTAGCTCATCTAACCAGTCACTCCGATACGGCAGACCCGAAACAGCCATATCCGATTCGCCGTTTTTAACAGAATCCAGAGCCTGCGAAATGTTTTTGTATTCATTAAACACCGGCATACATTCCATTTCGGTTGCAATTTTTAATGCTAAATCCATATCGTAACCTACAATGTTTCCTTTTTCATCCTTGTACGCAAAGGGTGGAAAATCAGGACAAACGGCAAATTTCAGCTCTTTGGTTGTTATAAGAACATAAGAATTTTCTCCATCCCATTCAACCCTGCAGTTAAAGCTTTCTGCAATAGCACGAACAGGAACTAATGTTCTTCCGTCTATTACAACAGCCGGACTGTCAAGAGGAATTACCTTGCCGTTACGCAAAAATGTATTTTCACCGATTGTAATATTAATCTCTGTTCCCGTTCTTTTGCCTGTTGCGGTATGAGTTTCGTCATCCCATAAAACTACACAATCAAGAGCTTCAAATATAAATCTTAAGGGTACCATAGTTCTGTCATTTATAAGCTGAGGCGGAACATCTGTTTTAATTTCATCTCCGTTTATGAAAATTTTTATATCCGATTGTGCTGATACATTAACAAGTAATCCTGACAAAATCATTAACACAAGAACAAAGCAAGCTATTCTTTTCATATTTCCTCTCCTTGATTTTTATTTTTTTTAAAGTATTCTTTGGCATATTCCTTATCTTTTTCAATCTGATTAGTAAGGCTTTCAAGACTGTCAAATGTCATTTCCTGACGTATAAAGGATAAAAATTCCACATTAATACACTCTCCGTAAAGTTCTTTATCCTCTATATCAAACATATGAGCTTCAACAAGCGGTCTGTCCGAGCCTACAGTAGGCTTAACACCAACATTTGCGATGCCTTCGTATTTATTTCCGTTCAAAGTCACACAAACCGCATAAACACCGAACCTGGGCATTACCATAAGCTCTTTCGGATAAATATTTACCGTGGGAAAACCAATCCTGTGACCTATATGATTTCCGTGTTCAACCTCGCCTGTAATAGAAAAATTTCTTCCAAGATACTTTTTCACCTTTTCCATTTCGCCATACTCAATAAAAAATCTGACATGAGTACTTGAAACAAGAAAATCATCAAGCTCCATAAGTGGCATTATAACTGTTTGTATGCCCTCATCGGCACAAAGACGGGTTAATTCTGTACTGTCTGCCATACCTTTATATCCGAAAGTATAATGCTTTCCTACTACAACAGTATGAGCATTCAGCTTATCCTTTAAAATATTCTTAACAAAATCTTCGGGAGAAGTTTTTAAAAAGTCTTCACTTACTTCCTCAAAAATAAGATAATCGACACCGATTTTGTTCATACACTTTATTTTACATTCATTATCGGTTATCAGTTTAATGTTTTTTACACTTCTGTCGAAGGTATAAACTACAGATTTGCAGTTGTTTTCTTCTGCGATAGCAATTGCCTTTTCAATCAATGCACGGTGGGCTATATGGACGCCGTCGAAAAAGCCTAATGCAACTACTGTTTTTTCATCAAAATGCCTTGATGCGTTAAAAACCTCCATAACCCCTCCTATTTAAATTCTTCGGGAGAAACAAGGATTTCATCAAATTCTCCTGCTTTCCACTTTTCTTCAAATTCTTCAAGTGTTAGGCTGTCCTCAATTGAAAAACGTCCGTTTTTAGTTCTGACAAGACTTTTCATATATGCTCCACAGCCTGCCTTTTCGCCGATATCTGCACAAAGCGTTCTTATGTATGTGCCCTTTGAGCAGGTAACAAGAACAGTTGCAAACGGCAGTGAAACATCCTCAATTTCAATATCGTAAATTGTAACAATTCTTGATTTTCTTTCTACCTCTATACCCTGACGGGCAAGCTCATACATTTTTTTACCGTTTATTTTTATAGCAGAATACATAGGCGGAATCTGAGTGATTTCGCCTATAAATGAATTTATGATTTCTTTTGCCTGATTTTCGTTAATTTCAACCTTTTTTTCAGAAAGTACCGCTCCTTCAGAATCCTGGGTTTCGGTTGTTTTTCCGAATTCAATTACGGCACGGTACTGCTTTGTACCCTGCATAATATTATCCGCAAGACGGGTTGATTCTCTGCCTATACAAATAGGCAGAACACCTGTGGCAAGCGGGTCAAGCGTACCCGTATGCCCTACTTTTTTTATACCCGTTATTCTTCTTATAACTGCCACAACAAAAGCTGAGCTTTTGCCTATTGGCTTATTAATATTTGCTATTCCTGTCATTTCCTTATCCTATATTAAATCCTTTAAATTAGCTACCAGATCATCACGAAGTGAAAGAACATCCATTTCCGAAACAAGACCTGCGGCTCTTATATGACCTCCGCCGCCGTAAATTGCTGCTAATGCGGATGCATCAACATACTCATTGGTTCTGATGCTTGCCTTGGTTTTATCCTTCCACTCTTTTATAACTATACCAACCTCAACACCTGATACACTTCTCGGAATATCCGTCAAGCCTTCAGCATCCTCGTAAATTGCACCGTGAGATTCTAAATCCTTTGTTGTAACGGTAATCACCGCAACCTTACCGTTATGATAAAGCTGCAGATTTTCAGTTGCCATAGCCTTTAATCTGAGGGTTTTTATATCTTCGGTATCGAAAAGCTTTTTGCAGATTTTTACGTAATCTGCGCCCTTTTCCATTAAATCTGCGGCTGCAACAAGAGTTCTCGGTGTTGTGGAGGAATACTTAAAGCAACCTGTATCGGAGGTTATTGCCGCATAAAGAAGAGACGCGACATTACTGCTTATTTCAAAGCAGCCCTGAAGTGCGAAGTTATATACTGCTTCGCCCGTTGAGCTTCCGTGTGCCTCGATAAAATTTACTTTTGCATATCCGGGATTTGACACATGGTGGTCAATTACTGCTGTGTTTTCAAAATTCCCAAAAGCATCTGCAAAGTCACCGAGACGATGCAAATCGCCACAATCAAGTGCAAGCATTAAATCGTAGTCATTATCCTGTAATTCCGTATAGTACGGATTTTCACCGTAAGCTTCAAGAACCTTAAGTCTTTCGGGAACCTTTTCGTTTATATAGATATCGTTCTCAATTCCAGCTGACCTTAAAAGCTGTCCCATTGCAAAGGTTGAACCAATCGCGTCTCCGTCGGGAGTTATGTGAGTGAAAAGAGCAACCTTTTTTGCTTCCCTTATCGCTTTGATGATATTCTTCATCACTTATCCCCTCTGTTCAAGTCATTAATTACTTCGTTGATATATGCACCGTAAGCAATAGAATCATCTGCAACAAAGGTAATTTCGGGAGTATAACGCAGCTTCATTTTAGCACCTATTTCACGGCGCACAAATCCGGCTGAGCTGTTAAGACCTTTAATTGCTTCATCGGCAGTTTTTCCCATTACAGACACATACACCTTTGCAAATTTCATATCCTTTGTTACGTGAACCGCAACAACAGAAATAAGACACCCGTCAAGTCGTGGGTCCTTTAAAGAAGGAATGATGAAAGAAAGCTCTCTTTTCATTTCCTCATCTATTTTTTGCTGTCTGAATTTAGCCATAATTATTTTACCTTTCAGATTCCCAAAAGAAGCAGGATTTTATCCCGCTCCTTTGAGAATAAATATATAGTTTTCTTACTGTTTGATTTCTTCCATTATAAAGCTTTCTACAATGTCGCCATCCTTGATATCGTTATAATTTTCGATACCGATACCGCATTCGTAACCGCTTGCAACTTCCTTAACGTCATCTTTGAATCTCTTAAGTGATGAAAGAACACCTTCGTGAATTACAATACCGTCACGAACGATACGAACCTGTGAATTTCTTGAAATCTTACCGTCAAGGACATATGAACCACCAATTGTGCCGATGCTTGAAACCTTGAAGGTCTGTCTGATTTCTGCGTGACCCTGAACAACCTCCTGGAATTTAGGATCAAGCATACCCTTCATAGCTGCTGTAATTTCTTCAATAGCATCGTAAATAACACGGTACAATTTCATCTGAACGCCTGCTCTTTCGGCTGATGCCATTGCATTTGAATCAGGACGAACGTTAAAGCCTACAATAATTGCATTGGATGCAGATGCAAGCATTACGTCGGATTCGTTAACGGCACCTACTGCACCGTGAATTACACAAACCTTAACTTCTTCGTTTGTTATTTTTTCAAGTGACTGCTTAACAGCTTCAACAGAACCCTGAACGTCTGCCTTTATGATGATGTTAAGCTGTTTCATCTTACCCTGTTCAATCTGGTCAAAGAGTGATTCCAATGACGCCTTCTGGACACTCTGAGCTGCTTCAAGCTTAACGTTTGCAACTCTTTCGTCTACAACCTCACGAGCCTTTCTTTCATCTTCTACAACGTAGAACATATCACCGCCATCGGGCACTGATGAAAGACCTAAGATTTCAACAGGAACAGAAGGACCTGCCTCCTTAACACGTCTTCCCTTTTCGTCAATCATTGCACGAACCTTACCAAAAGCTGTACCTGCAACAACAACGTCACCGATTTTAAGTGTACCGTGCTGAACGAGAATAGTTGCAACCGGACCTCTGCCCTTATCAAGCTTTGATTCTATAACTGTACCTCTTGCTTTTCTGTCAGGATTAGCTTTTAATTCCTTCATATCTGCAACAAGATTAACCATTTCCAGAAGCTCTGTTATGCCATCGCCCTTTTTAGCTGAAACGGGAACACAGATTGTATCACCGCCCCATTCTTCAGGAATTACTTCGTGTTCAGCAAGCTGCTGTTTAACTCTGTCCGGATCTGCTGTTTCCTTATCCATTTTATTGATTGCCACGATAATGCTGATACCTGCTGCTTTTGCGTGGTTAATTGATTCAATTGTCTGTGGCATAATACCGTCATCAGCCGCAACAACCAAAATGGCGATATCTGTTACCTGAGCACCACGGGCACGCATTGCAGTAAATGCTTCGTGACCGGGAGTATCTAAAAATGTTATCTTTCTTTCGTTAACAGTAACCTGATAAGCACCGATATGCTGAGTAATACCACCTGCTTCACCATCTGTTACGTGGGTGTTTCTGATGGCGTCAAGAAGACTTGTTTTACCGTGGTCAACGTGACCCATTACAACTACAACAGGAGGTCTTTCCTTTAAGTCCTCTTCATTATCTTCAATATCAAGTAAGAGTGAATCTTCGGCAGTAATGATAACTTCTTTCTTATATTTTGCACCGAATTCCTCTGCAATAATCGCTGCTGTATCAAAATCAATAACATCACTTACAGATGCCATCTGACCGAGACCCATAAGCTTTTTGATAACATCAACAGCCGTTTTCTTAAGACGTGATGCCAATTCACCAACGGAAATGGTTTCGGGAATGTCTATTTCAAGCTGAACGGGCTTTGGAATATTCTTAGGCTTCTGCTGAAGCATCTGCTTCTGCATTGGCTTCTGGAACTTATTGCCCTTTTTGATTTTCTGCTTTGTCTGAACATTATCCTTCATCTTGTCGGACACAAGCTCTTCGAGCTTTTCAACCTTTTCGATACGGCTTACGTCAATAGCTTCAGATCTTGTGTTATACACAACTGCTTCTTTTTCTTTTTTAGGTGTGTCAACATCCTTGCCACTGCCTTTGATTTCAATATATTCAGGCTTTTTCTTATCCTTTTCTTTTCTGCCGGGTTCTCTTTTGAACTCCTTCTTGTCAGGCTTTTTATTATTTTTATTTTCTACCTTAGCGTCAGAGGGCTTAACCTCTTCCTTTACTTCCTTCTTTACTTCCTTTACAGGTTCTACATAACCATAACCAAGCTGTGAATTCGGAATGTTGAATTCACCGCCCTTATCGTACTTCTGAGTAAGTGCTTCAAATATAATATCAAGCTGTTTTTCCTCGAGAACCGTTGTATACTTAACCGAAATTCCGTATTTTTCAAGAATTGCAGTAATATCTTTGCTTGTAAGCTCAAGATTCTTTGCAATTTCATGTACTTTAATTTTCTGTAACATTACTATTCCCCGCTTCCTTTAAAATTACTTCCGCAAAGTTTTTATCGGTAATTCCCACAACCGAACGTATTTCCTTACCCGTCATTTTTCCGAGAGTTTCCTTGTCGCCTAATATGACCTTGGGAACATTACCTCCGACAAAAAGCTTTGCTGTACTCTCTTTTGCGTCATTTGCAAGAATGATAAGATGGATTTTGTTATTCTTAAGAGCCTTTGTTACCAGCTCGGCTCCCGTTATTACTTTCCCTGCTCTGGTAGCAAGACCGAGCATTCTCAGCGCTTTTTCAACCATTTTCGAATTCACTTTCAAGCTTATCTAAAAATTCTTCACTTACACTGCAGCCGGGCAATGAATTGATTCTTTTTGTTTTACGTGCCTTTTTCAGACATTCCGCAGAACAAAGGTACGAGCCTCTGCCTCCGCTTTTTAATGATTTGTCCAAAAACGCTTCTCCGTTATTTTTGGTTATACGGAGCATTTTTTCCTTAGGAAGGTAATTACGGCAAACAAAACACATTCTTACATTCACTTTATCATTCATAGGTTTCTCCTAAAATTCAAGGCTTACATTTTCTTCAGGCTTAATATCTATTTTCCAGCCTGTAAGCTTTGCTGCAAGTCTTGCATTCTGACCTTCTTTTCCGATTGCAAGAGAAAGCTGAAAAGCAGGTACTAATACGTTGCAGATATGTTCTTCTTCATTAACCTCGATTGAAACAACCTTTGCAGGACTTAAGGATGCTGAAATGTACTCTGCAGGATCTTCGCTCCACTTGATTATATCAACCTTTTCGCCGCCGAGGGCATCAACTACCGCCTGAACTCTTGTACCTCTCTGACCTACGCATGAACCGATAGGGTCAATGTTAGGATTTTCGGCATATACTGCAATTTTAGTTCTTGAACCCGGTTCTCTGGCGATACCCTTTATTTCTACTGTTCCGTCTGTGATTTCAGGAACTTCAGACTCAAAAAGCTTGCCTACAATACCTGAATTGCTTCTTGAAACAATAATTTCAGGACCGTAATTTCTTTTATTAACCTTTGCAATGTAGAGCTTGATTTTATCGCCGGGGTTAAAGCTTTCGCCCTCAATCTGTTCCGATGGAGGAATAACTGCTTCAAAATCACCTACATCTACTATTATATTATTTTTATCTATTCTTCTTACAATACCTGTGGTAACAGTATTTTCCTTTTTACGGAATTCGTTGTAAAGCTTGCCGCTTTCTGCTTCACGAAGCTTCTGAAGAACAACCTGCTTTGCTGTCTGAGCAGCAATTCTTGAGAACGGCTTTGGATCGATTTCTTCCATAAATACATCCCCTGCTTCGTACTCAGGATTAATCTCTCTTGCTTCCTCTACGGAGCATTCACCGAGATTTTCAGGCTCTTCACAAACGGTGAAACGCTTGTAAGCCTTTGAAAAACCGTTTTCTCTGTTGATTTTTACAACTACATCAGCATCCTTTAATTCAGGACTGCTCTTTCTGTATGCAATTGCAAGAGCTGTTTCAATTGCATTCATCATATACTCACGGTCTATGCCTTTTTCTTTTTCAAGCATATTAACCGCAGCAATAAGTTCCATATTATCCACGTTTTTTCCTCCTTAAAATTCAACGTATAATCTTACTTCAGCTATAAGCTTATTATCAATTTCAACTGTTTCTCCGCTTTCGGTTTCAACAGTTGTTAAATTCTCATTTCTGTCCTTTAAAACACATACCAGATTTTTTTCGCCGTTAAAAGGTGCAAAAAACTTGATGTTTATAAGACTGTCCTTGAATCTGTCAAAATCCTGCTGTTTCTTCAGCTTTCTTTCAATCCCCGGTGATGATACCTCAAGATAATAGCTTTCACTTATGGGATCCGCTTCGTCAAGGGCATCAGAAAGAGGACGTGACACTGCCTCACACTCATCGATTGAAATAGTTCCCTCGGCTTTATCGATGAAAACTCTTAAGAAATAATCAGGACCTTCCTTTTTATATTCCACATCGTAAACAAAAAGTCCGAGAGCTTCAGCAATAGGTGATGCCAGCTGTTCTACAATCTGTTCTGTTTTGTTTGCCATACACAAACCTCCTCTGTAATACAGACGAAAGAGTGGACCAAAGTCCACTCTTTCTGACAAATACTATCCAACTATGATAAAGTATACCATATCTTTGTAGAAAAATCAAGTGTTTCAGTAAAAATTTATGCTTTTTTTACACATATTATCCCTTATTTTAAAAAAATTTCATTTTGCTATTGCTTTTTTTAATTAAAAATGTTATAATGATTTGCGTTAAATGATATTTGGAGGTGAAACTATGCCTAATATTAAATCAGCTAAGAAGAGAGTTTTAGTTGCTGAAATCAGACACGGTCGTAACCAGGCTGTTAAAACAAACTTAAAAACTTTCATAAAGAAGTTTGAAGCTGCTGTAAGAAAAGGTGACAAGGCTTTAGCTCAGGAACTTTTAAACACAACAGTTAAGAAGATTGATCAGGCTGTTGCTAAGGGTGTTCTTAAGAAGAATACTGCTGCAAGAAAGAAATCACAGCTTGCTAAGAGCTTTAATTCAATTGCCTAATCTTTAACAAGGTTCGCACAGAGGCAGACAAGCCTGCCTCTTTTTTGTGTACCATAAACTTATTTACGTCCTGAGACATACTGTCCTGAGGCGTTTTAATTTACTGAAAATTATACTTAAAGGACTGTAAAAAATCATCGATTTTTTACAGTCCTTGTTAGGAAATAGGAAAAAATGTTGCAGAACGGACGAACTGAGCTGTAAGCGAAGTTTGATTGGATGTATCCTACTGTCAAGGTTATGAACTTTTTTTGCATTCCCTTTTTTCTTATTTATATTGACTCAAGGATTGATGCTTATACGGCGGACAAGGATACATAAGCTTAACATCCTGAGGTGTTATTCCGTATTCCTCAAAAATTGTTAAAACGTTATGTTCTTCCAGATATGCATCGGGAATATAATATTTTGTCTGCGGAAGTGTTCCGTGCATTCTGCCTAAATTATGCCCGTTTAAGTAAATCTGTCCTTTTTTCATTTTGCCTATGTTAAGGAAAAGCGGGCCGTAATCTTTACCTTCAAAGGTTGTTGTAAAATATTTAGGTTCAAAATCTGCAACAAAGCCGCCTAAATCACCACTGGGAACAAGAAGTGTTGAAGCTGCGGCAACAACATTCTTAAAGTCTTCTCTGCCCTTATATTCAACATTATGCTTAAAATCAGCTTTGCTCCAGTTCGTAAGAATCGAATTTTTCTTTGCCACATATATTCTTGTTTTGGCAATAATATCTTCTGTTTTTCCGATATACTGAATTCTCACTCTGTTATGTGTTTTTGCGTTATCAACCTTATATGACGTCCAGATAACGGTATGAGCAAACAACTGCCACATTTTATTTGCCTGCTTAACAGGCTTTGCATCCTCGCCGTTAACACTTATCCAGCAGGGATGACCCTGAATCATAAAGAAGAAGGTTTCGTCTTCTTTAATATCCAAATCAAATTCAATGGTGTGATACTTTTCTCTCTGATATGTAAATCTTGAATATAAGTATTCTCTTGCCTCATCCGATAATGCTGTTTCACCCACATATTCAGGTAAATTTATAAGTTCAAGACGGGTATCTGCATAAACATCGCCCATAATACCAAGAGGCTTGATATCATCAAAGCTGTAGCCTGTATCCTCTGCAAGGAAAACAAATTTGTTTATTCCCTTTTTAATATCAAGAACAACTCTTTCATTAAAGCTGTCGGTTGGCTTCTGATAATCCCAACGCATCGGGCTTCCGTCACGCTTATCGCCGAAAATTCCTGCAAATCTGCCGTTTAAATATACTAAAACCCTGCCCGAATAACAGGAAAGCATAAGTGCAGTTGTTTTATCGCATTCACTTTCCATTTCGGCAGTATACCACATATATCCGAAATTAACACCATGCATATGAAGTGCAAGGGGTTTTTCAATTTTTTCAGGCTTAATTGTTTCAAAGGAGTTGTAAATCTGCCAGCTTTCAAGCTTTGGTAATTCCTTTGAAGGTGGCTGATACTCTATTTCGCCATATGTTATATTTCCATCTGTTACATATATAACCTTTGAATCCTTCGGGCAGCCTGTAATAACCTTTACTCCGTTATCTTCGTACGCAAGAGATGTTCCTAAAATAACCTCATTTTCGTTCATTATCCACATACGCTTGGCAAAGTAGCGGTCAAGAATAAGTATTTTTGCGCCGGTTAATTCAACTACTACCACATCGTGTCTTTTAACGGTTATTTCTTTTTCTTCTCCATTTACAGATAATTTATAACGTTCTCCTGCATTACCGTACATATAAAGCACATTTTTGTGCTTTGCAAGCAGGCAAAGGTCGGTATAATCAATAGTATTGCCAAAAAAGTTAAAGTTTACGGGAGTTACTATATAGCAGGATTCGTTAAAGCCTTTATAGTTTCTTCCGTTGTAATTGAATTCATAGTTTTCCTTTGGGAAAATTTTGTAAACAACATCTCCGCACTTGGTATGCTGAACGGAAGAAAATTTATCTTCTGTTTCAAAATCGCAATCTGCAATTAAATCGCCAAAGGTTGAAACATACGCACCCGCAAGCTTTATTCCGTAATAATCATTTGTAGGAAGTCCACCCTCGTAAACGGGATAATGGGAGCTGTAGCTTGTTGCAATACCGCAGGAGCCGTAGAATCCGAAGTTTGTTCCTCCCTGGAACATATAAAGTGTTGTCATTGTCTGAAGAGCTGTAAAATTGAGTATTCTTGATTCTGTATGATTGTAACCGGCACCGATTGGTCTGTTGAAATACACCTGAGGACCTGTCCACAATTCAGTAACAATGGTAGGTCTGTTTGGCTGAAATTCCTTAAGCTGCATAATAACACCCGGCTCACCTGCTGTGTTATATGTAATTGTTATATCCTTATAAAGCTTTTCGACATTTGCACCACAGGCATAGTTAATAGCAAGCTTTCCCTCTTTATAATGAGCGTTACAAGCGGTTATTGCCACCTCAACACCACGTTCTTTAAGCATTTTATATATGTTAAGAACGTACGATTCACTCTTTTCATCCCAACCGCCGGGATATTCGTTGTCGTTCTGCACACTTATAACATTACCGCCTTTGGTTATCTGACGAGGTAAAACAATTGCTAAGACCTTATCAAGCCACTTTCCCGTAAGTTCAAGAAATGTTGGGTTAGATACTCGATTTTCAATATCTTCCTTCCCCATAGTCCATGTAGGAATACCTCCCCCTGCCCATTCGGCACAGATATACGGACCCGGACGAACTATAACGTACATTCCAAGCTCCTTTGCTGTATCTATAAATTCGGCGATGTTTTTATCCCCTTCAAAATCCCATACTCCCTCGGAAATTTCGTGATAATTCCACGCACAGTAGGTGCTTACTGTATTGATACCCGAAGCCTTTGCAATGCTTAATGTTCTTCTCCATTCCTTTGCTGCAAAACGAAAATAATGGATTTCAGCGATATTCAACCAAACTCGTTCACCGTTGAAAATATAAGATTTACCATCAAAATCGTACATTACTCTTTTTCCTCCTTTGAACAAAACATACCTTTGATATTTTCTAAATTCTACCTCAAAAAAGCATAAATGTCAACGTTTTTACAAACGAATTATATTCGAAAAATTTGTACTTAATATTGACTTTAATAAAAAAAAATTATACAATATATAATGGTGATATGATGACTTATAAATTTATATTTGTTGACGACGAAGAATTGCTTCGTAAAAATCTTCCGTATATGACTGACTGGAACGCTCTGGGATTCGAATTTTCAGGGTCTTTTTCCTCTGCCTCGGAAGCAATGAAATATATTGAACAAAACAAGGTTGATCTGGTTTTATCGGATATCCGTTTAGGAGAAGAATCAGGTCTTGACCTGGCAGAAAAGCTTGACAATGAGTACCCGAGAATTCTTGTGGTTTTAATAAGTGCCTACAAAGAATTCGAGTATGCAAAAAAAGCAATTGAATGCCATGTTTTTTCCTATCTCACCAAACCAACTTCTTATGACGATATAATTGAGCTTTTTAACAATGCAAAGAAAGAGCTTGATTCACAAATTTTCAACATTGAACTTAAAAAGTCACAAAATTCTGAGCATCAGGCAAGCAAAAATTCAATTGATAAGGCAATAAGCTATATAAACGAACATTTTACAGAGGATATCACCCGTGAGCATATTGCAAATTTTCTTGAGATGAATCCTGAATATTTCAGCAGATTCTTCAAAAAACATACCGGCAAAAAGATGGTAGATTATGTAAACGAATTGCGTATAGGTTACGCAAAAAGACTTTTATCGGAAACCGATATGAAAATATACGAAGTGTGTACTAAGTGCTGTTATAAAAGCATGCATTACTTTCTTGCTTTGTTTAAACAATATACAAATATGACCCCTAATGAATACAGAGCAATACATTTCAGGAACGAGGAAGAAGGCAGTGAATTTTAATTTTTTCAAGAAACACAAAGAGCTCAGATGGAATAAGATACTTCAAAGTTATTGGAAAACCCTTACGGTTACCTTTTTAATTCCTTTCCTGCTTATAAATATACTTGTATTTATTTATTACAGACATATTCTGGTTAACCAGACTATTTCAAATCAGCTTACCACGCTTTATCAGAAGCAGACTGTTCTTGACAAGGCTGCTTATGATGCTGAAATTATATATTCTCAGCTTTCACAGAACGATACTGTAAGTGATTTTTTTGACTTCAACGATATCTCACAGGCTCACGATTATTATTTCAGGGAGCTCGAGAGAGTTATTAAAACCACCACTGTGTTAAGCTCTTCACTTGATTCAATTTACATATACAACGAATCTGCAGACTACGTTTTCACCACAAGAACTCCGGGTAAAATTGCAAACTTCCCCGATAATTCCTGGTACAGTACCTACAAGGAAAACAACGGAAGCTTTGTACAATCACGAATTCTTGACAATAATCTTATTGTAACGTACTGCTTTGAAACCTACACAAATTCAGGAAACAACGGTATTATAGTTATAAACTTCAATCTGATTGATGTTTTTTCTTCTTCAGTTTCGGAAACACACCATACGGTATGTCTTGCCGATATAGAGAAAAATGTATTTAAAAGAGCTGACGATTTTATTGTAAATTACGAAACTGATTTTGTACATTTATTTGAAAACAGCTCCCTCAAAAGCGAGAGCAATGTGAACTTCAATTCTGCAGGTACTTATTTAAAATCAACCGGCGGTATTTTTACTCTGTTTATTGAAAATGAAAGCATATTCGCAGGAAATGAGTATTTTACTCTGATAATGCTCACAATCGGTATTGTTCTTATAGCACTTCTGATTTCATTTATACTTGCATATATTCTTTCTTCAAAGCTTTATAATTACATTGCAAATATTGTTCTTTCAATGGATGCGGCAGGTAATAACGAGGAAAAAGATGTACTAAGGGATGTAATTGAGCAGATTGCAACAAACTCATTAAATTCCCACGAGCTTGAAAGTGAGCTTGCAGAAAAGGTTTCTCTGCTTCGTCAGAGCCAGACTATAGCGTTGCAGACACAGATAACACCTCACTTTTTATACAATACACTTCAGGCAATTAACTTTACAACGCTTAAGCTTTGCAAGGGTGATAACGACGCATCACGTATGATAGTTCTTTTTTCTGACCTTCTGCACGCGGCACTTGACACTAAAGGATATCTTGTTTCTCTTGAAACGGAAATTGAATACGTTAAACAGTATCTTAAAATTCAGCAATATAAGTACGGTGATAAATTCAGCTTTACCCTTGACCTGGCTGACGGAACACTTAATTTAACAGTTATCAAGCTTATGCTTCAGCCCGTCATAGAGAACGCAATTCACCACGGCATTCTTCCTACAAAAAGGAAGTGCAGAATTATTCTTTCAACGATGGTAACATCCGAAAAATTCATAATCAAGGTTTCAAATGACGGTGTTCCTGTCAAGCCTGAAAAGGTTTTACAGCTCAATTCCATACTGGAAAATCCAAAAGAAATTTCTCAGTCACGCCATATAGGTCTGTCAAATGTTAACCAGCGAATTAAGCTTATTTTCGGTAACGATTATGGTTGCCGTATTCATTCAACGGAGTCTTTAACTACCGTTACAATAGCATTACCTCTTACCAAATAAGGAGTTTTTATGGAACTGATTTTTAAAATTTTTATAAAAGACAAGGATAATCTGAAAAATCCGAAGGTTCGTTTTGCTTACGGCACCTTCGGAAGCATTATGGGGATTGTTGTAAACTTTATTCTTTTTGTATTTAAGCTTACGGCAGGTATTTTGTCAGGTTCAATAAGTATTATAGCAGACGCCGTTAACAACTTATCCGATGCCGGTTCATCGGTAATAACCTTAACAGGATTTCATCTTGCAAAAAAGCCTGCAAGCAAAGACCACCCTTTCGGTCACGGACGTATTGAATATATCAGCGCTGTACTGGTATCTCTTGTTATAATTCTGATGGGATTTGAGTTATTTAAATCTTCCATAGGCAAAATCATAACACCTTCAGAGGTTCATACCGATATTCTTTCTCTCTGCATTCTGATTGGTGCAATCATTGCCAAAACATTTTTGTTTTTCTTTTACAGAAAAATTGCACTGAAAATTAATTCAGATTCCCTTCACGCAGCGTCAAAGGATTCGCTGAGCGACTGTATCTCCACAGGAACAGTTCTTCTTGGTATTCTGGTTTCGTGGATATTCAGCGTTAACATTGATGCATTTTTAGGTCTGGCAGTTTCTGTTTTTATTCTGTATACGGGAATATCAACCATAAAGGACTCTCTTTCTCCCCTTCTTGGTGAGCCACCCACAAAAGAAATGGTTGATGAAATTGAAAAAATTGTTATGGACCACGACGAAATATGCGGAATTCACGATTTGATTATCCACAACTACGGCCCTGATAATTATATAATTACTCTTCACGCAGAGGTTCCTGCGTCGGGTGATATTTTACTTATGCACGACAAAATCGACCATATCGAGCGTGAACTGGGTGAAAAGCTGGGATGTATGGCAACAATTCATATGGACCCTATTGAAACCGATAATGAACAGATAAAGGAATTAAAGGACTTTGCCGAATCGGTTATAAAAGAAATTGACCCGATTCTTACTCTTCACGATTTCCGTGCAGTTATTGGAAATACTCATACTAATTTAATTTTTGACCTTATAATCCCTCATAACTACAAAATGAGCGGTGAAGAAACCGAAAGACTTGTTTCATATGAAATTCACAGAAGAAATACTCATTATTTTGCAGTTGTTCAGGTGGAACAATCTTATGTATAAAAAGTGTCTGTAAAAATCAATGATTTTTACAGACACTTTTTATTATTTAGATTTCTTATCAGGACGCTTAAGCTTATTCCACTCAGGATAAGCTTCTTCTTTATCCTTTGTTGTAAGAACAACATCAAACTGTTCCTCTTCTTTCAAAAGTACGATTTTATATGTACCGTTGTCGTAACGGAACTCATACTTCTTACCTTCTGATTCACAATTACCTAAAGTAAATTTTGTTATATTATCAGTATTGTTTGAATTGTTGCCGCTTCGGTGGTGCGGACGTCCGCCGTGATTGTTTCTTCTGCCTGCATTATTACGGCTTATGCCACCACTACCGTTATTTGCGTTGCTTTTATTGTTTACATTATTATTCTCTGCCATATTATTCCTCGCTACCTAATCAGTATCTATGCTTTTATTTAAGCAATTCCTGCTTCATATCCTCAGACATAGGACTACCGTATTCACTTACCTCATAGCATTCTGCGAAACGTATTTTGCTTCCTCTCTCTTCTCCGTACAGTTCAATAAGTCTCTGTCTGTGACGTGCTGCAGGAAGTGCATAACGTATCGCATAGCCTCTGCCTGCATTTAATATTTCTTCATCTGTAGTATCAGATGTTATTTCCATGCCCTTAAGCCATTCAAAGCGTTCCTTATCTCCATCCGGTACTTCGTGTCCGTAAGTATATGGAAGCCATTCGTAAACCTGAGATACATTTATATTGGCAATCTGAAGCTTTACATCTACCTCGCTGTCAATATCAACAACCAAATCAGGTCTGAATACAGGATTTGTAAATTTATCCTCACTGCACATTATTACCGGCATATAACGCATTGCAGGAACATCAGGACATTCATTCGGTACAGTAAGAAGATATGATGCATCCTGAACAAGCTGAGCTGTTGCTCTGTGGTCAGGCATATAATCAACTGTTCTGTGTGTTATAATTAAATCAGGGTTAAATTCACGGATATAACGGATGGTTCTTTTTCTTGTTGCAAGGTCGGCAACAAGGTTACAGTCGTCATTATCCCATATATCGTATTTAATACCGAGGAGCTTTGCAACCTTAGCGGATTCCTTTGCTCTGCGTTCAGATATTTCCTTTGGCCCTAAAATATGATGACCTCCGCAACCGTTACACATACTTAAAAACTGAACAACGTGACCGTTTTTAATCAGCTTTGAGGCAAGTCCTCCCGACTCAAACTCGTTATCGTCCTGATGGGCACCTATCATTAATACTCTCATTATATATTTCTCCTTATGTTATAAATCAAAAATTTACGCTACTGATTATACCACGTAAAAGCAATTATGTCAATCAACAGTTAAACTCATAAAGCTTTACGTCGATTAATTTTTTGCAATCACATTTCCCCGAATCTATCTTTTCAAGCATTGCTTTTACTGCCTGAGAAGACAACTCATTATCAACTACTCCAACACTGATATTCTCAAATGGAAATTTAAAATATGTATTTACCGCATCGAAGCTTACTACAGGCAATTTAACTCCTGAACACAGCTCTTTCAATTTTCCTCTTATTTCAAATGCAACAAAATCCGAAAATGCAATTATTGAATCAAAATCCTTTGTTTTTCTTAAGGTTTCTTCAATTATGTCCCCGTTATCTCCGCAGGTGGGATTTATTTCAATGAATCTGCTGTCAGGTATATCAATTTCGTTCTCTTTAAATATATCCTTTATCCCTCTGAATCTGTCAACGCTTGAACAGATATATTTATATGCACCAAAATAAATAATATTTTTATACCCTTTATTAATAAGGTATTCACCTGCAAGCCTTCCGCCTTTATAATCATCAACACCTATATAATCTGTCTCGTAGCTGTTGAAATATCTGCAAATAAGAATGTACGGAATCTGCAGTTTGTCCAGAAATTCAACATTTTTAGTACTTTTCTGACAGGGGCACAGAAAAATTCCGTCCACCTGCTTACTGCAGGCAGAAACTATAGCTTCATATTCAGTTTCCTCATCTTCATTTGTATTGAGAATAAAAACAGAATAGTTAAATTTACGCATTTCCATTTCTATTGATTTTACCTGATGGGCTATGTATGGGTTGGAAATATCGGGAACTATTACCGCTACTGTATGAGTTTTCCCTGAACGAAGAGAAACTGCTGCACTGTTTGAAATATACCCCATTTCACGTGCAGCTTTTAAGACCTTGTTCTTGGTTTCTTCAGATATATCGTCAATTCCGTTTAAAACGTGTGATACCGTTCCTATTGTTACTCCAAGCTTGTTTGCTATATCCTTAAGTGTTACTTTTCTCATTTTGCACCTCTTAAATTCACTATAAATTATAGTACACTTTTTTCCTTGTTTTGTCAATCTTTTTGTTGACAAAACTCTTTGTTTATGCTACTATAACCTTATAGTCACTATAAGGTTATAGTAGCTAAATAAGGAGGATGAATTTATGGAAAACAGAAAAACCACTTTTGCATTATTTTTCGGAAACAGAGGCTTTTTCCCAGGTGAACTTATCGCTTCTGCAAGGAAAGATATGCAAGATGCAATGGAACGTAACGGCTTTGATTACATTATTATGGAAGAAAAGCTTACCCGTTACGGTGCAGTTGAAACTATTGAAGAAGGAAAATTATACAATAACTTTTTAAAGGAACACGAAGGTGAGTTTGACGGTGTTATTCTTTCTCTCCCCAACTTCGGCGATGAAAACGGTGCATCCGTTGCATTAAACGGTATAGATGTTCCTGTTCTTGTTCAGGCATATCCTGATGAAAAGGGAAAAATGGATTTTGCTCACAGACGTGACTCTTTATGCGGCAAAATTGCTATGTGCAATGTTCTCCGTCAGTGCAAAATCAAATACACTCTTACAGAAAATGCCGTTGTTGCACCAAACAGCAAAGAGTTTGACAAGGATTTAGATAACTTTGCGGCAATTTGCCGTATTGTAAGAAAGCTTAAAAATTTCAACATCGGTGCAATAGGTGCAAGAACAACTGCATTTAAAACAGTTCGTATTGATGAAATTGCTATGCAGAACAAAAACATAAATGTTGAAACAATCGATTTAAGTGTTGTTTTCGATATGATGGATAAGGTTGAAAAAGATGAGCTTTCAGCAAAAATGGAATACTACAGCAACATTTGCGATTTCGGTACATATCCACCCGAAAAGCTTGAAAATATTTCTCGTCTTGGCGTTGTTATGGATAAGCTTATTAAAGACTACAATTTACACGCAGTCGGAATCCGTTGCTGGAACGAATTTGAAACAAAATACGGCTTTGCCCCCTGCTTAGTTCTTAGTGACTTAAATGAAAAAGGAATCCCTGCTGCCTGTGAGCTTGATATTAACAATGCAATTATGATGTACGCTTTACAGGAGGCATCCAACAGCCCTGTTATGCTTCTTGATGCAAACAACAATTACCACGAGGAAAAGGATAAGATGATTCTTTTCCATTGCTCTGCAATTCCACAGTCTTTCTTCAAAGGCAAAACAAAAATTTCAGAGCATCTTATGTTTAAAAAGTCCTTTGGTGAAGGAACGGGTGTTGGAATTGTAGACGGTGACATTTGCGACGGTAAGGTTACCATAGGAAGCTTTAAAACAGAGGACGGAAAATTATGTGCATTCACCGCTGAAATGACGCTTACAGATGACCCGATTGAAGACTGCTTCTTCGGTTGCGGTGTTGTTGCACAGTCGGATTCGACAGAAGATATTTTAAAGTATATGTGCGAAAACGGCTACAGACATCACATTGCAATCGCAAAAGGCAGTTTCGCTTTTGCTGTTAAAGAAGCAATGGAAAAATATTTAGATTATAATACAGATATTCTGTAAGGGAGGAAAAAATTATGAACAAACTTGGTATTTTTATGAATTTCTGGGAAAAGAACTGGGACGCAGACCACGAAAAGTATATCAGAAAGGCATCTAAAATAGGCTTTGACGTTTTAGAATTTCAGGCTCAGCCTTTACTTGAAATGAGTGACGAAAAAATCCGTTCTTTAAAAGCAATTGCCGATGAGGTTGGAATTGAACTTACATACAGCCTTGGTCTTGACAGAAACTACGATGTTTCTTCCTTGGATGAAAACGTAAGAAAAGGCGGAGTTGAATATTTGCAGAATATTATAAGAAAAATGCACGTTGGCGGCGGAACACTTCTTTCAGGTGTAAGCTACGCAGGCTGGGGTACTCCCGATAATTTCAAAGGCGACAAGCGCCCATACTGGGAACAGAGTATTAAAAGTATGAAGGAAATTATAAAGGTTGCTGAAGAATGTGGCGTTACCTACTGTGTTGAAGCTGTTAACCGTTTTGAAACTTGTCTTATCAACACAGCAAAAGAAGCTTTGGCTTATTCAAATGAAATAGACAGTCCTAATATTGGTGTTCTTCTTGATACATATCATATGAACATTGAAGAAAATAATATCGGTGACGCAATCCGTCTTGTTGGTGATAAATTAACAAGCTTCCACACAGGTGAAAATAACCGTACCGCTCCGGGAAGAGGACATCTTGACTGGGATGAAATCTTCGGTGCACTTTCCGAAATTGGCTATAAAAACAGAATTGTATGTGAACCCTTTGTAATGGAGGGCGGCGAAGTAGGAAGAGATATTCACGTTTACCGTGACCTTATCGACAACCCAACTGAAGAAAGAATCGATGAGGAAGCAGCTTACCTCCTTGAATTTGAAAGAAATATGTTAAAGAAATGGAATATGGCATAATTTCATTGACAAAACTTAGGTTGCATTATTATAATATTATTAAAACGATACAGGAGAAATGAACCATGGGAAAAGAATTTGTGTTTGGTATATGTGCAGACGTTCATCAGGGATTGTGGGGTGTTGACGAATCCTGGAGAATGGAAAAGTTTGTAAATGAAGCAAGAGAAAGAAAGGCTGATTTTATAATTCAGCTTGGCGACTTTACAACACCGGATGCACTTGGTAAAAATTTGCTTGATGTATGGAACAGCTTTGAAGGTGGAAAATACCACGTTTTAGGTAACCACGATACAGAATTCGGCGGCAAAGAAGCAATGATGGAATTTCAGGGACAGAAGGAAAAGTATTACAGCTTTGACCGTGGCGATTTCCATTTTGTCGTTCTTGACACAAACTATACAAAAATTAACGGTGAATATGTTGATTACAAAGACAAAGATCATAGCGGTGCAAACTTCAGCTGTTATATTCCTCCCTCACAGCTCGAATGGCTTGAAGAAGATTTAAATAAAACAGATAAACGCAGTTTTATATTCACTCATGCAACTTTGGCTTTAGGTGAATGGACAATTTACAATTGGGTAGCATTTTGCAACGTTTTATGGCGTGTAAATGAAAAAGCAGGCTACAATAAGGCTTCTATGTGCTTCTCCGGTCACGACCACGCAGACGGTTACCTTTACAAAGGCGGAGTTCACTACGTTATGGTAAACTCAATGTCAAAAAAGATAATCGGAATGGATTATACTATGAAATCAAATGCTACTCCCTACATAGAGAAAAACTGCGATGATATTTACAAAGCTCACGTTATTCCATTTAAAGACCCATTATATATGTTTGTTAAGATTAAGGAAAACGGACTTGTTCAGATGATTGGTAAACAGTCCGAATGGGATGGTGTTTCACCAACCGAAGCACATTGGGACCACTACGCTTCTCCTGAGATTGCGTACAGGGAGGTATGGCTTAATGGCGTTGGCGAACTATAATCTTGAGTTAAATGAGGGTTGGCAGTTTCATTTGGGAAGCTTTCCGTTAAAGACGGATATGCCGATAGGGATGTTTCACCAGACTTCAAAAGCCGGGGGTGCCTTGTTAGAATTAGATGGCTTTGAAGATGATGAATCCTGGAGAAACATCTCCGTTCCTCATGACTGGATGACGGAATTAAAATTTAATAAAAATTACGATGCGGCAGGCGGCTACAAAAAAAGATGTGTGGGCTGGTATAAAAATAAATTTACCCTCGGTAAAGAGGAAATAGAATCAGCCACCCTTGTTTTTGACGGCGTTATGGGTAAAACAACTGTTTACGTTAACGGAATTGTTGCCTGCAGAAATTTCAGCGGTTACAATCAATTTATCTGCGAAATAGGTGACTACCTTCTCCACGACTCGGAAAATGAAATCTCGGTTTTTGTAGACGCAACCCGCTGGGAGGGCTGGTGGTATGAAGGTGCCGGTCTTTACAGAAAGGCATATATTAAGTTTCGTGAAAATTCACGTTTTGATACCGATAAATTCTTTGCAAGAGGAACAGAAAAAGACGGAAAGTGGAAAACAGTAGTTGATTTTGGTGTTTTAAATACAACAGATGATTTAACGGTAGACGTAACACTTTCCGATGAAAACGGTGCTGTTTTAAGTAGTAAAAATATAAGTGTTTCTGAAAATAGTATTGATTTCGATATTGAAAATCCAAAGCTCTGGAGCTGCGACGCACCTTACCTTTACAAGGTTGTTTGTACACTTCAAAGAGATGACAAGGTTATTGATACATTAGTTTCATCTGTAGGTTTAAGAAAAATCGAGTGGATTCCCGACAAAGGAATGTATTTAAATGACGAGCATTGCAGAGTTAAGGGAATTTGTATTCACCACGACCACGCAGGTGTCGGCATCGCTATGCCAAAAGAGTTGATTGAATACAGAATGTCCATATTAAAGGAATTGGGTATTAATGCAATTCGTTATGCCCACAGTGCACCCGATGAAACCTTTCTTGATATTTGCGACCAAATGGGCTTTCTTGTTATGAGCGAAAACAGAATGTTCGGAGCATCTGATGATGTTTTTTATCAGATTGATGCAATGGTAAGGGTTTCAAGAAATCACCCGTCCGTATTCCTTTATTCGCTATTTAACGAAGAACCCTGGCAAAGCTCCTTAAGAGGTAAAAGAATTGCCCAAAGAATGAAAGAGAGAATTCTGTCTCTTGACAGCACCCGTGCAATTACAGGTGCACAGAACGGCGGAACGACCGAAAAGGAAAATGCTTCGGACGTTTTTGACGTTATAGGCATAAATTACTTTCTGAAGGATTATGAACAGACACATAAGGACTCTCCGAAAAGACTTATCATAGGTACGGAAAACTGCCCTACATATGCAACAAGAGGTGTGTATGTAACAGACGAAAAGAAACAGATTTTCGATTGCTACGGTCAAAAGTGGCCCGACTATTTTTCGGAGTCATTGGAAGAGACAATGTCTTTTGTATTTTCAAAGGATTACGTTGCAGGCTGTTTTGCATGGAGCGGTTTTGATTACAGAGGCGAGCCTACCCCCTACGGCTGGCCAAGCGTTGTTTCTCATTGGGGTTTTACCGATTACTGCGGTTTTAAAAAGGATACTGCATATCTTCTTTCATCTTGGTATAAGGATGAATTATTTGCACATCTTATTCCAAAAAAGAATCTTAAAAAAGGCGAAAATGTTCGTGCCTGCGTTTATACAAACGGTGATTACGCAGAGCTTTTTGAGGATAACAAATCCTTTGGCAGAATAAAGGTTAAAAACAGACGTGCCGAGTGGGATATTGTATCAGGTGGCAAAAGCTTAAAGGTTTGCGTAGAAAAAGGAAAAAGTGTTGTTTATGACGAAATAAAGATATCGTCAAAGGCAGAAAAAGTTGTTTGTGAAGATTTTTCTTCAAAGGATAGCGACATTCACATTATAAACCTTTACGCACTTGATAAAAACGACATTTTTGTTCCCTCATTCTGCGGAAAAGTTACTTTTTCTGTTGAGGACGGTGTTATTTTAGGAGTTGGAAACGGTGACCCAAATTCTCACCACAACGAAAAAGGTAACGTAATTAATTTCTTCAACGGAAAAGCACAGATAATTGTTAAATCCAAAAAAGGAAAGCTTACTGCAAAATGCGAGAACATTCCCGATGTGAGCATTGAACTTAGAGGTGATTAAATGAAAGCTGATATTACTGTTAACAAAAAATTTATAGTCGGTAAGACGGACAGACGTTTATACGGCTCATTTGTTGAGCATATCGGAAGAGTTGTTTATGAGGGCATATATGAGCCTACACACAGTCTTTCTGACAGTGACGGCTTCAGAACGGATGTGCTTAAGCTTGTAAAAGAAATGGGTGTAAGTGCTGTAAGATACCCCGGCGGTAACTTTGTGTCTTCTTATCATTGGGAGGACGGCATCGGTGATAAAACCAAAAGACCTCAAAAGCTAAATCCTGCCTGGAATTCTGTTGAAACAAACCAGGTGGGAATTGACGATTTTCAGAAATGGGCAAAAAAAGCAGATACTGATGTAATTATGGCAGTAAATTTAGGTACACGTGGCACGGAAGATGCCCGTAATTTAGTTGAATACTGCAATCTTGATTCCGATACCTATTACGCAAAGCTACGTAAAAGTAACGGTTTCGAGAAGCCCTTTGATATTAAATTATGGTGCCTTGGAAATGAAATGGGCGGTCTTGGTCAGATTGGCAGAAAAACTGCCGATGATTACGGCAAGCTTGCCCTTGATACCGCAAAGCAGATGCGTCTGGTTGACCCGTCAATAGAATTATGCGTAAGCGGAAGCAGTCACATAAATATGCCTGATTTCGCTAAATGGGATTACACAGTTCTCGATTATACATACGATTTTGTTGATTATATTTCAATTCATCAGTACTACAGTAATTCTTCAGCGATTGAAGATTATCTTGCAAGAGGACTGGATTTTGACAACTATATAAAATCAGTTATTGCAATATGCGATGCGGTGAAAGCGAAAAAACGTTCGTCAAAAACAATTAATATTGCCTTTGACGAATGGAATGTATGGACCGACGGTGTACTTAGTGACATACCGAAATTTGAAACTGCACCTCATATCGGTGAAATGGCTTACAGCCTTAAGGATGCTTTGGTTTCAGCAACTATGCTTATGACACTTCAGAATAACTGTGACCGTGTTAAAATAGCATGCCTTGCTCAGCTTGTTAATGCCATTGCTCCCATTATGACAGAAAAGGGCGGCAAAGCCTGGGTTCAGGCAAATTACTACCCCTTTATGTATGCTTCTAAATATGGAAACGGTACCGTTCTGCAGCAGGTTATAAGCTGTGATACTTTTTCTTCAAGCAAGCACGAAAAGGTTCCGTATATTGCTTCATCGGTAATTTACAATGAAGAAGAAAAAGAGATTTATGTTTTTGCAGTAAACCGTTCTTTAACAGACGAAATTGAACTTAATATGAACTTCGAAAATTTCGGCAATTGCAATTTAGCCGAACACATTGAACTTTACTGCGACGATATTGAAGCAGTAAATACTAAAGATAATGAAGCGGTAACACCCCAAAAGGTTATTTCGGACAAAGCTGTGCTTAAAAAGCATTCCTGGAATTTATTAAAATATAAATACTGAAAGGACACAAAATGAAGATTATAGCAGATACACACACTCATACTTTAATGTCAACTCACGCATATTCGACCCTGATTGAAAACATTAATGAGGCGAAAAAGAAGGGGCTTAAATTTATTGCGGTTACCGACCATACGGGAACTATGCCCGGCTCCCCCGACAATACTTATTTTACCTGTATGTGGTCAGGTATTCCTGATGAATATGAGGGTGTTTATATTTTAAGAGGGTGCGAGACAAACATAATTGACGAAAATGGAAACGTAGATGTCCCAGACGGTGTTATGGATTCGCTGGAATGGGTAATCGCATCAATTCATTCATACCTTACAAAGCCTTTTGATTTTGATACCCACACTAAAATATGGACAAATATCGCTAAAAATCCTCATATTGATGTAATAGGACATTGCGGAGAAGAAAGGTTTAGCTTTGATTACGAAAAGGTTATCCCCCTCTTTGCCGAATACGGCAAAATAGTTGAAATCAACGCAAGCTCCTTTAAAACGCGTCCAACCTGCAAGGATAACTGCATGAAAATTGCCCGTCTTTGCACAAAGCATAACGTTCCATTGGTAGTTTCATCCGATGCACATTTTGCCTCGGATGTAGGCAATTTTGATTTGGCAATAAAAAACCTTACCGAAGCAGGAATCCCCGAAAGTTCAATTCTAAACACAGACGCAAAACGTTTTGCAGAATACCTTACTAAAAAAACAGGCAGACAATTTAATTTATAAAAAAAGACCGCCATTGTCAGAAATGACTGTGGCGGTCTCCTGCATATATATTGTATTTTTCCAAAACTTCAATAATCTTCTCTACAACATCAAAATCTTCTGATATTTCCTGGTTTATAATAATTCCTCTTATTTCTGACAAAGCCTTTACCGCTAATGAATTTACAGAAGGTTCAACATCTATCTCAGCATATTTAAGTGCTGTGTATATAGAGTTTGATATTCCTTCCATTATTGATTCTCTTAATAATTCAAGTTTAATATTCATTTCAATCACCTTTTATATAATAACACATATATTATAAAATTACAACAGATTTTTCTAATATATTTTAAAATTAAATTTTATCATATAATAATTATAATAAATTATATGTAGGTGATTATATGGCATTTACTCCAAAACAGACAAAACAAAAAGTCAAAGCGGGATACAAAACACTTTATATTACAGATGAACTTTCCGAAAAAATAACCGAACTTGCTCAAAAGCACGATACAAGCTTTAATAATATAGTAATCAGTATAATAGAAGATTTCTTCAAAAACAATAAATAGAATCAAAGCGGTGGCTTTAGCCACCGCTTTGATTTTATGATAAATCTTCAACTATCAAAGTTCTTACACCGTTTGCATCAACTTTAGCTGGAGCTTTGGGAGTTTCTGCTTTTGGTGCCTGAACACGACCGTCTCTTAAATCAAAGAACTTTGATGCAACCTGCGGGAAGAGTGCATAGCTTAAAACATCTTCCTCAGATTTTGCAATGCCCTTTGTTTCTTCTCTGTATTTTGGAAGCTCAGGTTCAATCAAATCGGCAGGACGGCAGGTAATAACCTCATCGTCACCGATTGCTTTCTTTCTTACTTCTTCGTTTACGGGAGCAGGAAGCTGACCGTATTCGCCCTTTAGAAGTCCCTTTGATTCCTTTGTTATCATCTTATATCTTTCGCCTGAGATAACGTTTAAAACAGCCTGAGTACCTACAATCTGGCTTGTTGGTGTTACAAGTGGAGGATAACCGAAGTCTTCTCTTACTCTCGGCACTTCTGCCAATACATCATAGTACTTATCTTCGGCATTTGCTTCCTTAAGCTGATTTAAAAGATTGGAAAGCATACCTCCGGGGACCTGATAAAGAAGTGTATTTGAATCAACATTTAAAACCTTTGGATTCAAGGTTCCTTCTTCTTTTAATTTTGTTGCAATACCTCTGAAGTGAGCAGCCGCCTTACTAAGAAGGTCAAGGTCGATACCTGTATCTTTGTCTGTTCCCTTTAATGTTGCAACTAAGCTTTCTGTTGATGGGTTTGATGTACCGTTTGCCATTGGTGACAAAGCACAGTCAACAATATCAACACCTGCCTCGATTGCCATTAAGTTTGTCATATCCCCTGTACCTGCGGTGTTATGGGTATGAAGGTGGATAGGAACACCAACATTTTCCTTTAATTTCTTAACGAGGCTGTACGCATCGTAAGGAAGAAGAAGGTTTGCCATATCCTTGATACAGATTGTATCTGCACCCATTTTTTCAAGCTGCATTGCAAGCTTAACAAAATAGTCTTCGTTATGAACAGGGCTTACTGTGTAGGAAATGGCTGTTTCACACATACCGCCGTATTCTTTAACAAACTTAACTGCTGCTTCTAAGTTTCTCGGGTCATTTAAAGCATCAAAAATTCTTACTACATCAATACCGTTTTCAATTGACTTTTTGCAGAACTGTTCAACAACATCATCTGCATAATGCTTGTAGCCTAAGATATTCTGACCACGGAAAAGCATCTGCAATTTTGTGTTAGGCATTGCCTTTTTTAAAGTTCTTAATCTTTCCCATGGGTCTTCGTTTAAAAATCTCATACATGAGTCGAAGGTTGCTCCGCCCCAGCATTCCAATGACCAGTAGCCTGCTTTATCAAGAATTTCACAAGCCGGAAGCATATCTTCAAGCTTCATTCTTGTAGCCGCCTGCGACTGATGTGCGTCACGGAGAATTGTATCTGTTATAAATACTTTAGACATAAATTAGCTCCTTTCTGAAAATTAAGCGAATAATGCAAGGAGAACACCTGCTGCGATTGCAGAACCGATAACACCTGCAACGTTTGGTCCCATAGCGTGCATAAGAAGGAAGTTTGAAGGATTTTCATCCTGACCAACTTTCTGTGAAACTCTTGCTGCCATAGGTACTGCAGATACGCCTGCACTGCCGATTAAAGGATTAATCTTGTTCTTTAAGAACAAGTTCATGAATTTAGCAAGTAATACACCGCCTGCTGTACCTACACCAAAGGCTACGATACCCATAGCAATTATGCAAAGTGTAAGGGGTGAAAGGAATGTGCTTGCAGTTGCTGTTGCACCTACAGAAACTCCTAAAAATACTGTTACAATATTCATAAGTTCATTCTGAACTGTCTTTGAAAGTCTTTCGCAAACGCCTGATTCTTTAATAAGGTTACCAAGCATAAGTGAACCTACCAATGGTGCCGCTGATGGAACAAGCCATGCAACGAAAATTGTTACAACAATCGGGAATAAAATCTTTTCTGTTTTTGAAACAGGACGAAGAGTTTTCATAACTATAGTTCTTTCCTTCTTTGTTGTAAGAAGCTTCATAATAGGTGGCTGAATTACAGGAACAAGTGCCATATATGAATAAGCCGCAACAGCTATAGGTCCTAAGAAATTAGGTGCAAGCTTCGATGTAACGAAAATTGCAGTAGGACCGTCCGCGCCGCCGATAATACCAACCGATGCTGCAAGATTTTCAAGTACTGTTCCGTCAAGAAGTTCAGGAAGATTTGATATAACCAATGGGAAAATCTCTTTTACACCTAAAAATGTAAGGAAAATACCAAGCTGTGCTGCCGCGCCCAAAAGAAGGCTCTTTGGATTTGCAATAAGCGGGCCAAAGTCTGTCATTGCGCCTACACCGATAAAAATAAGACACGGATAAACGCCGAGTTTTACACCAAGATATAAAATATCAACAAGACCGGGAGCTTCTGTTGTTCCGTTTGCTAAAGGTATTCCGTTTGAAAACATATCCCAGTGAATATGGCCGCCGGCAAAAAGCTCTTCATGGTAAACTCCTGCGCCAATCAGGTTTGTAAGAAGCATACCGAATGCTATAGGTAAAAGCAACAATGGTTCAAACTTCTTTACAATGGCAAGATACAAAAGTAAGCATGCTACCAAAACCATTATAACAGTATCCCAACCGCTTGCTAATTTTGAAAAACCTGTTTGTTTAACAAAGTTCATAATCGCCTGAGTTGTTGATGTGGTTTCTGTCTTTAATATATCATTGTATTCAATCGATAAAACCTGCTCACTCTCTTCAGAACCCTGTGCATAAACTTCTTCAGTTTCTAAAATATAGTTTGCAAAAGCATTAACAACAGGCATTTTTTTTGCTTCGGCAAATTTATTATAATCTGCTATTGCAACTTTAAAAATTACATCCTTCTGCTCGCCTGCTTTTAATCCGCCTAAAACCGCACCTGTGTTGCCTGATTCGTTTACAGCTGCATCTTTTAATGTAACAGCTTTATCATTGGTATCAAGCACAAGCACCGAATTTACGATATTTTTACCGGATGTGTTTACAACTGTCAAAGTAAGAGTTTCTTTTGCTTTATCATAAGAATAACCCTTAATTTGTATAACATTTTCTTCTTTATCTGCAGGAGCAGCAAAGCACGTTAAAGCACACGCACAAAGCATTACAACTGCCAAAAGAAGTGCAAAAATTCTTTTTGTCATGAGTAATTACCCCTATCAAATTATTTAATTGTGCACAATACGTCGCCTGACTGAACAGCTGTTCCCTTTGTTACAGAAACAGATGTTACAACACCGTCACAACTTGCCATGATTTCATTTTCCATTTTCATAGCTTCTAAAATCATAAGAACCTGACCCTTTTTAACACTGTCGCCTGTATTAACATTAACACTTAAAATAGTACCCGGCATCGGAGCAGTAACTGCTTCACCTTCACCGCTTGCAGCAGGAGCTGCAGGTGCTGCTGCAGGAGCTGATGCAACGCTTGCTGCCTGGCTTGCAGACATTTCTTCAATTTCCACTTCATAAACTGTTCCGTTTACATTAACCTTATACTTTTTCATTATAAATTCCTCCTAAAATTAAAGCTTTCTGAATGATTTGATTCTTATTCCTTCTACATCAGTTCCGAGTTCCTCGGCAATAGCACAGGCAACTGCCGCAATAATTTCCTGCTTGTTTTCAACCTTTGCATTGTTAACTGCCGCAGGAGCAACAGGCGCTGCTTTAGGTGCTTCTGCTTCCTCTTTTCCGAACATTTTGCAAAGAGCACTCATTACATAGCAAAGAACAACTATACAAACAAGTCCGAAAAACACGGTGCCAATTCCAAGCAGACACACAAATGCACTTGACATAATTAACCCTCCTTCTGACAAATTATGCGATTGTTATATATATTCTTCGGAAAAAACCGATTCTTTCGCTTATAACATATAATACCAAAAATTCAAGTATTTTTCAAGTGTTTAGATAAGATTTTATTAAAAATATTGTATTTTTTAAACTTTGATGCTATACTGTTTCAGAGGTGATAATTTTGATCGATATTTTACTGGCAACATATAACGGTGAAAAATTCATTAAAGAACAAATAGATAGTCTCTTTTCTCAATCCCTTACCGACTGGCATCTGTATATAAATGATGATAACTCAACCGACAATACCTTTGAAATTCTGAAAGAATATCAGGGAAAATATCCCGACAAAATTACCCTTTCAAAATCCTCATCTCCTCTTGGTGCAAAAGGTAATTTTTTTAAGCTTATAGAATTTTCCAAAAGTGAATATATAATGTTTTGCGACCAGGACGATGTGTGGCATTCTGACAAAATTGAAAAGACTTTTAAGAAAATGCTCGAAACAGAAAACGGTAATACAGATGTTCCTGTTTTAGTTCACACAGACTTGTGCGTTGTTGATGAAAATTTGAACACTATAAATCCATCTTACTTTAAATTAAGCCGTATAAAAAACGAAACAGCATTAAACAGAGCAATAGTACAAAACTGCGTTACAGGCTGTACGATAATGGTAAACAAAGCACTTTTAAAGCTTGCAGGTGACACAAATGAGAACGTTATAATGCACGACTGGTGGCTTTATTTAATCGCCTCTGCTTTTGGCAAAATCGAATTTTTAAACGAAGCCACAATTAAATATCGTCAGCATTCAAAAAACGAAGTAGGTGCAAAAGGACTTAAATACAGAAAAAACTCTGAGCTTAAAAACTCACTTTTAAAAACATATAATCAAACAGAATATTTTTGTTCTGCTTTTGAAAATCGTCTTTCTGAAAATCAAAAAGTTTTACTTAAAGAATATATTAATTTACAAAATTACTCCAAAATTAAAAAAATCCGTACTATTGTGAAGTACAGATTTTTCAAACATTCACTTTTAAGAAAAATCATTCATCTGTTGGTTTGTTGATGCAGCCGACAGATTTTTTTCAATTCTGTTACAAACATACACTCTGAATTTGTTTATCAGATAAGCAAATATTACAGGTGCAACAGTACCTACAATCAAATATGCGGGCCAAAGTTTTTCAGGATAACTGCAAACCCATCTTCCTATAATCTGAGGATTTTTCTCACCTATTACGAAATTTACTATTCTGTCAAAAAATTTGATTGCAAAAAAGTGCAGTGCCATAACAGAGAATGATTTTTCGCCACAAAAGGCAAAAAGTTTACCAATTACCTTATTTCGGGAAATAAGTTTAGACAGATACATGCAGACATATATCCCACTGAAGGATAATATGTAGAACCATATTCCGGGCACGATATTCTGTGACAGTTCAACTCTTACGCCTTTTTCCAAAAGTACATATGACAAAGCCGCAAATGGTAACGCAATGTACCATTTTAAGTATTTATCAGGTTTAAATCCAATATACTGTCTTATAAAATACGCTGACACACACAAAGGCAGAACAATAAAGCTCAGTTGAATATTGAACATTAATTTAGTTCCAAAACAAACTACCGCTGCAACACAGGCAAAAAGAACAATTAAAATATTTTTTATAAGTTTTCTTTTCTCTCGGCCTGTTATAAACAAGCTTACCCTGTCAAACAAAGTTACAATTCCCGCTAAAAAGCCACATGCCAACATATTTGGAAGCACAAACCACATTGCGCCCGCAAATCTCTCTCTGCCTACAAAAATAAAAGATAGTAAAATATTTTCAATAATTTCTTTGAAGCTGATATATACCGCACTAACATCCAGGCATTTCCAGACAATAAAATTATGGAACAATATTAATAACACCGAGTAAAATACATATTTTACCCAATTGTTTTTGAAAAGATTTCCAACATATCCAAACAAATTGTTACGGTACTTCTTTTCACTATAGAAGAATGCACTTACAAAAAAGAACAACGCCAAATGATAAGAATATACATAATACGCATATTGTGGGCAACAATGTCCAAAAACAACAGAAATTACACCTATACCTTTTAAAATGTCCCAAAACAAAGAGCGTTCTTTCATATTATCATCCTTTGCAGTATATTGCTTTGACTTTAGAATTTATCTGTTGCCATACATTTTATCATAGTAATTTTTATATTCTCCGCTTACAATTTCTTCCCACCAGGGTTTATTGTCAAGATACCATTTTATTGTTTTTTTAATGCCATCCTCAAAGTTAATTTGAGGTTTCCAGCCAAGCTCATTCTGAATCTTGGTTGAATCTATGGCATAGCGAAGGTCGTGGCCTTTACGGTCTGTTACATAAGTAATCAAATCCTCCGATGCTCCCAATTCCTTTATAATGGTTTTAACAATAAAGATGTTGGTTTTTTCATTATTGCCACCCACATTGTAAACCTCACCGGCTCTGCCGTTTCTTACGATTAAATCAATGGCACTGCAGTGGTCGGTAACGTAAAGCCAGTCACGAACATTCTCACCTTTTCCGTATACGGGAAGAGGTTTGTTGTTTAACACATTTATAATCATTAAAGGTATTAATTTTTCAGGAAAATGATATGGTCCGTAGTTATTTGAGCAACGTGAAATTGTTGCGTTCAGTCCAAATGTTCTGTGATAAGCCAAAACCAGCAAATCCGCCGATGCTTTTGATGCCGAATACGGACTTGAAGTTTTAATTGGTGTAGTTTCAGTAAACAAAAGGTCGGGTCTGTCAAGAGGCAAATCACCGTACACCTCGTCCGTTGAAACCTGATGATATCTTTTAACACCATACTTTAAACAGGCGTCCATTAAAACCTGAGTTCCTAAAATATTGGTTTTCAAAAACACTTCGGGATTTTCAATAGAACGGTCAACATGGCTTTCTGCGGCGAAATTTACAACCGCATCAAACTTTTCTGCTTCAAAAAGCTCATTTACCAATTGTCTGTCTGTTATATCGCCCTTTACGAATTTAAAGTTTTTATTCTTAACCGCTTCTTCAAGAGTTGAATAATTGCCGGCATAGGTAAGTACATCAATACATACAACCTCATCGCCGGTATATTTATCAAGTATATAATAAATAAAATTACTGCCTATAAAACCAGCACCGCCTGTTACCAATAATTTCATTTTCATTCCTCCAAAAGTCCAAGTATATATTTACCATAATCTGTCATCTTTAATTCTTCACCTAAAGCTTTTAATTGCTTATCGTCAATGAAACCTCTGCGCCATGCAATTTCTTCAAGACAGGATATGTAGTAGCCTTGTCTTTGTTGAACCGTTTCAACAAACATACTTGCTTTAAGCATTCCATCGGGACTTCCTGTATCAAGCCATGCAAGACCTCTGCCCATTAATTCAACTTTTAATTTTCCTGCATTTAGATAGTCATTATTAACAGCTGTTATTTCAAGCTCTCCACGAGCAGACGGTTTAACATTTTTGGCAATTTCGATTACATTGTTTGAGTAAAAGTAAAGTCCCGGAACTGCAAATTTGGATTTCGGATGTACCGGTTTTTCTTCAATGGAAAGAACGTTTCCGTCACCATCAAACTCAACAACACCAAATGCAGCAGGATTACTTACGGGATACCCGAAAATTACAGCTCCATCCTTCTGCAAGCTTTCACGGGCTTCCCTGAGTGTATTGGAAAAACTCTGTCCGTAAAAAACATTATCACCCAAAATAAGACATACATCGTCCGTTCCTATAAATTCTTCGCCTATAATAAACGCTTCTGCCAACCCTTTAGGTTCACTCTGCACCGCATAGCTTATATTAATTCCTAATTTTTTACCATCACCTAAAAGGTTTTCATATGATGAAATATCAACAGGAGTTGAAATTACCAGTATGTCCTTTATTCCTGCAAGCATAAGAATTGACATAGGATAGTAAATAAGGGGTTTATCATAGATAGGAAGAAGCTGTTTTGAAACTGATTTTGTTATCGGATAAAGTCTTGTTCCCTTTCCGCCTGCTAAAATTATACCTTTCATAACAAATTTCCCTTTCTATTACTACATATTGTATTTTGGGTTTAATTTCAAACCGTTTTCTTTAAGAAACTGCTTGTAATTACTCAATAATTCAGGATAATGCTTGATTGTTTCCTCATAATTACAATATTCTATCAATTGTTCCATATTGCTTACAGAATTAAATTGATGAACCGTAATATGCGGAAGATACAAAGCTTCCGCCAACTCTTTCGTTCTGCTGTCATGCGTTATCCAAAGTGTTGGTATTCCATGATTAAAAGCATTTATATTGCCATGAAAGCGACTGCCATAAGCAAATGTAAATTCTCCCGCTTCAAGATACTCGTTCCATTCATCAATGTTAAAAAACAAGCGTCTGTGATTTTTCATGTATTCCAGCATTTTCTTGTTAATTTTAAGATTCGGAAATGCACGTTCAATCTCTTGTTGTGAATATTGAATTTCGCCTGTTTCTATATAAGGCAATTCCGCTGTCATTTGCATGATCCAATCACTGTTATTTTCATAACCGAATTTTACAAGATTGCTTTCAAAACGGTTACCGCTTGTTACAGTCATTATTGTCTTTTTCGATGATGGAGTTTTAAATTCCGGCAAAACACCATCCATATGCTTATAAAAAGACGGACAACCTATAATACGGTAATTCTTAATACCCATAATCTCCAGACATTCTGCGGTAAAGGAACCTCTTATACCTAATGATACAGCTCTCTGTGATGCCATTTTGAAAAATTTGATTTTTTCAGGATTAAGTGATTCTACAAGGGCTTTCGGGGTATTGTTCCTTGCATCTGCCTGAGCCCCCAAACCGGCAAGAGTTATTGGAAATTCTGTTCCTTCCATAAACTTAATTCCATCGTCCTCTATCGCTTCTCCGCAAATTATAAAATTAGCAGAAGGAATTACACAGCTTACATCTCTTTCATCTTTAAAGAGTTCAGGATGATAGAAGTCAATTTTTTTAACATCAAGCTGTTCGTTAAGTGCATTAACAAACATCATATTGCCCGTGTTATATCCCACATCTCTGATTTTCGTCTCAAATGTATCGGCTGTAGATTTAAGCTTAACTCCCGAAGCAATAACCACAGGTTTTTCTTTCATGGTGCTTTCGGCTGATTTATTATCACAAAATTCTTTCGCCCTTATTTCTTTCTTTTTTCTGTTATATCTTATTAATTCCTCGAGGTTGAACATTTCCCCGAATGATTTTTCAGGTTTCTTCGACAAATATTCATACTCAAATTTTAATATATTTTCATGCTGTTTTATCAGGTCATCTTCTATATCATATAATTCCGATACTAATTTTGAAATGATTGTATGTTCTTTATAATAATTTTCAGTTAACTGGACTGTTTTTGAAGTACTGTTATTATGAATTCTATAATAATTATTAGTTTCCGTCTCAAAGCTCACTTTTCCATCCCTGATGATGTTCAAATAAAACATCCAGTCTCCGCACAAACGCATAGAAAGCCATTTTTCATCTTCAAGTATCGGTTGTGCATTAGGATTTACAAACAATGCAGCTGAAACATTCGGAATGGTGTTAATTACGCCTAACCCTTCTTTAACCTCATCGTTGGAATCTTTCACATAAGAAGCTTTCCATTTTTCACCGCCTACGCATTCTAAATAATTTTCGAAAGTAAAATTTTTTAACGGCTCTTCATCAACATCTACAAACACATAATTAGAATATGAAATTTTAACTTTTCCGTCATCGAAAGCAGGAATTAATTTTTCTATGAAATTATAATCACAGTAATCGTCCGATTCTGCAATCCAGCAAATTCTTCCCTTTGCCGCCTTTATTCCTTTTGACCACTGTCTGAATACTCCGCCGGAATTTACCTCGTTAAATAAAACTGTCGTTTTATCTTTATATGTTTGAGCGTATTCCTCCATAATCTTTCGGCTTGAGTCTCTTGAGCAATCATCCATTAATATAACTTCAAAATTTTTGTAAGTCTGGTTATAAATACTGTCCAAACGTTTTTTCAGATATTTTTCGTGGTTATAGCAAGGAACAATGACCGAAACCAACGTGCTGCTCCACTTGTTTTCCGAACTTTCCAAAAGCGACAAGCTACTTTGAACTTTTTTAATCTCACTTTCATCTATTGGGGTGTATTTAAGGCTTTTATTGTATATTTTCATGTATTCGCAAACGACATTTTTCATATTGAAGCGAATGCCATATTTTTCTGCTGCCTGTTTTGCCTCTTTATACTTATTTTCATCTTCTGTGAAGGATACAATTATTCTTGCCAGTTTCTCTACGTTTACTTTTCCGTTTTCAAGAGTAAAGCATTCACCTGCACAAGTATTTTCATATTCTATCATAGAGCGGATTTCACCTATATCCGAACTTACAACGGGGGTTCCTGCGACCAAAGACTCAATAATAGTAAGCGGCGCACTTTCACTCTTATAATAAGAAGGCAACACCGTCATATCGCTTATTGCATAGAAGCTCTGCACTTTGTCTGAAAAACCCATAAGTTTTACATAATCAGGTGTTTTACCGTTTAGTTCATCATAAACTTCTCCCTCACCTATTAAAATAAGGACTATATTTTTACCCGACTCTTTCCTTGCGATTGTTGTCGCATCAATAGCTTCTTTCCATCCCTTTGCTTTAATAGCTCGACTGGCAAGACATAAAATAAAAGCGTCTTTATCTATACCTAAGCTTTCTCTTGTAATACTATCATCAAAGCTTTCTTCAACGCCGTTAGGTGTCTTTACAAACATTGCTCTGTCAAAATTATCTTTTTTTTCAAATGGTACTATGTTTTTCTCGGCAACATATGTCCACATATCTACGTTTGTTTCAAGAAACTTAGATATATAATCGAATGCTTTCTCATCAAACGCCTCGTACATTCCGTGCTGAGTACCTACGTGCGATACCCGTTTTTTAATATACTCGTCAGCAAAAAAAACTTCACCTACAAGCATCTGGTTGCTTACATGATGAGTGTTTATAACGTCCACATTCAGAATACGTAAATATGCCGACATTTCTTTCATGTTATTTGTAGTTATTACATTAATTGAGCTGTCAAGCATTTCTCTTACTTTTGGCTCATCTTCAGCATACCCGTAATTGTGTACTACAACATTAACTCCGATTTTTTTCAGATAGTTTGCTATTCTGATAGGCATTATTTCGCCACCGCCATGAGTAAAAGCAACCAGAGATACCATTACCACAGGAACTTGTCCTTTTTTCAAAATTTCTGCAAAATCATAACTCTCCGCAAATTTTGAAACAGAACATTTTGTTGCAGCCAAATATTCGGTTCTCGCGTTCTCGTAGATTTTCCTGGCTGTTATTGCCGGAATGTGAAAATTATTGTACAAATTTTCAACCATACGCTTATGTTGCTGTAAGTTTATTATTTCATCCGGGCAAATAACGTTTATTTTTTCCACAAGAGTCTCTGTTGCACTTACTTCACAGTAAGCTCCACCTAATAGATTATCAAGAATAAAATTAACTCTTCCGTAACGTGAAGTTATATCGTTTAAATAGAAATTTCCCTTTCTGTTCTTAAAAATATATGCTGAAATCTCTTCATCTCTATTTATTAAGCTCTCTGTATTATGTATAATTTTTTTATCGTATACAAACTTTTCTGCACACTCATCTGTCGCTTTAACAGCTGTTATTGCACTGTTTTTAAATGCTTTTGTTCCATATGACAAAAAAGTATTGCTATATATTGTTTCACTGCAGTTGAGAACATAAAATTCGCCTGTCAATGTTTCAAAAGTCTTCTCTAAAGCTACAGACATAGTTGCTTCTTCAAAAATTTCTTTTATTCGACTATGTGTATTCTTCAAATCAATTAACTGCATTCTGTCTTTTTCGGGAACAGTTGCATCAACTGCTATAAATATTTCAAATTCCGTATTTTTCTGCTTTAAAATTTCGTTAAGTCTTCTTTTGCTCAAAGGCATATTCTTACTTACTGCAAAAACAACACTTACTTTAGAAATTTTATCGCAGGAAGGCATTTTATTAATAAATTCATTAACATTGAACAAATCCTGCGCTGTATTATAATCATTATTTTGAACTTCCAAAGAAGCTCTGCCTTCTTTTTCACCGTATTTAATAAAATGCACATACGGATTCATTTTTGAAAGTCTTACATCACTATATCTGTTGATATAATATCTTGTATCAAAATTTCTGTTTGGCTTTCTTCCTTCATATGCGCCATACTTTACATAATGCGGTATAGGTGAAGTCAATACCTTTGCCGCAAACCGAAGTGGCATAAATGAACTGTCTCTGTACTTCCATGCACGTTTTGACTGAACAACCTTAGCCACATCAGGATATACATCACAATAATACATACTGTCAAATGCCTTGCTTTTATATATCGCTGCACAATCAACAATAAATCTTATATTTTTGAAAATACCTTTTCTTGATTTCGAAAGTTTTGACCACCAAAAGAAATAATTCGGATTTTCCTCTGGTTTTCTATCTTCATAAAATCCCTTTGTAATATAGTGATAAAGGCCATTGATACCATTATTCTTTACATCCGGATTATGGTAAAGATAGTAATACATATCAAATCTATTGTTAGGGCTTATTGAGTAATTATTTCCGTTCTTTACAAAATGCTCCAACGAGTTTTCTGCAAATATTTCTGCCCCGGCTTTATCAAGATAAATGTGTTCATTAAATGCATTGTATCGGTTTATTATCCGGGATATCCTTTTTATTTTAAATTTATTAAACATACAGTTCACCTTAAAGTTTATTGATTCTTATATTTTCCGCATACATATTCTGCTTCGCCAAGCTCTTTCATCTTGCCTTTTTCAAGCCAGAGGACACGGTCGCAAAGTCTTTGAATCTGCTCAATTGAATGGGATACTATTATAACCGTTGTTCCGCCTGCCATCATATCGGCAATTCTTTTTTCACATTTTTCCTGGAACTTATAATCTCCTACCGATAAAATTTCATCAACTATCAGAATATCGGGTCTTACTACAGTTGCAATAGCAAAACCCAAGCGTGCAATCATACCGGATGAAAAATTCTTAATCGGAACATCCAAAAATTCTTCAAGCTCGGAAAATTCCACTATAGAATCGAATTTTTCTTTTATATAATCCTTACTGTAGCCTAAAACATAACCGTTTAAAAATATATTCTCTCTTGCGGTTAAATCGTGGTCGAAGCCTGCACCAAGCTCAATTAGCGGGGATATGGTTCCAAAAACCTGCACTGACCCTTTTGTTGGTTTAAGTATGCCTGAAACTATTTTAAGAGTTGTGCTTTTCCCCGAACCGTTCAGTCCTACAATACCGAACACCTCTCCCTTTTTAACATCAAAGGATATGTCATCAAGTGCTGTAAACTCGGTATACATAAGCTGTCTTTTCAACAGCTTTACAATATACTCTTTTATATTGTCCACCTTTTCCTTGGACATATTGAATTTCATTGTTACATTTTTAACGGAAACTGCAATATTTTCCATATTATGCTCCTAAATATATAAAATAAATTTATCTTGTTTCTTTTTAAAGAATGCTATTCCTATAATAAGCATTATAAGTGAAAATCCCATACAAACAAGATTTGAATGTAAATCCGGCATATGGTTGCCTAAAACTATCGCTCTGAAATATAAAACATAATGATAAAGAGGATTAAACCTTAAAACATTTGTCATAAAATCCGGAAGCATTTCCATGGGATAGAATATGGGCGTAAGATACATCCAGGCTGTAGTAAATACTCCGTATAAATGCTCGATATCTCTGAAAAACACATTTGCCGCTGCCAAAAATAAGCTGAGACCTACGGTAAATACAAATAAATAAAGCATTGGTATGGGAAACGCAAAAAAGGTTGGTGTTATAGGTACTCTTAAAACCAGCATAACAATTATTACTGCCACAAAGGAAAGAAGCATATTAACAAAACAGAATATGCATTTTTCCAGCGGAAACAGGTATTTGGGTATATATACTTTTTTAATTAAAGATGCTGCTCCCATAACAGAGCGCATTGACATGTTTGTCGCTTCCGTCAAAAATGAAAAGAACAAATAACCCGTTAAATAGTAAACAGGAAAATTTTCGATATTACTTTTAAATACATTCTGAAAAACTGCTGTTATTACAACCATCATTAAAAGCGGATTTAATATGCTCCACGCAAAACCCAAAACCGAACGTCGGTATTTTATTTTTAAATCTTTTATAACAAGGTCAAATAACAGATATCTGTATTTATAAAAATTCTGGAAATTTTCTTTCATCATTTAATCCTCTTAAATATAATTCTACATAATATATTTTACCATAAATGCATAAAAAAAACAAGTGTTATGTGACTTGAACTCTGTCACACAACACTTATTTTATTTAATTAAAGCATCTTTAAAATTTCAGTTTTTCTTGCTTCGTATTCTGCAGGACTTATAAGACCGCTGTCATACTGCTGTTTCAAAGAAACAAGCATCTGTTCGTAAGTCATTCTCATATCAGGCTGATTGTTTACCTGACCTGCTCCGAAAGAAGCCGAATTAAACATATTGGTAAGATACGGCATTGCCATTGGCATAATGTAAAGAAATGCCGCAATTTTTCCGAGAAGTCCGCCTACCCATAAAAACGCACTTGCAACACCCCAGCTATAGCCCTGAACTAATATTCTGAGTATGCTGAGATTTGATAAAACCTCAAGAATTATCATAACTGCCAGTGCAAAAAATGCAATTCTTACATTCTTATCTCTTTTAAGACCGAAAATAGCAACAAGACAGCTACCGGCAACCTCTGCAACCATCAGAAGTATTGCCATCATTCCTACTCCCCTGACAAGAGCCACATCTAAAAATGCTATTCCTGCATTTACATAAAAAGCAATCTGAAAGAATAAATTTTTATTCGCTGTGTTCTCATACTTATAAAGATATAAAAAGAAAAGAACGTTAAACGCAACTCCGAAAACAAGCCATATAAGCTGCGTTAAGTTTAAGCCGAAGCTTGCTCCAATCAACAATCTGCCCAACACAACAAGAACTGTGCCGACTATAAGTAAAATAACTGAATTCTGATATTTTGTGTTAAGCATTTTTGTTCTCCCATATTTCAGCCATTTTCTGCTGAAACTCTTCATCTGTGATTACACCCTGTTCTCTGAGTCTCTTAAGGCTTTCGAATCTTGGGTCTACTGCCGGTGCGTTATTAACAGGTGCATTATTTACAGGTGCATTATTTACAGGCATACCTGTCTGATAACCGCCCATTGGCTGCTTATCGTTGTATACGTTACCTACCATTTTGTCGGTGTTCTGAATAAGCTGACCGTATCCGTACAACACAAAAGATGAAACCCATGAGATAAGTGAGCCTACTACTGCAATAAGTAAGCCTACTAAAATAAGGTCATCATCAACTGCTATACAGATAAAACCACTTACAACAGATGCGATAATGCCTACCCATGCCACAATAGCGGCAACTGTTTTAATTTTTCCTCCGATGTTACTGAACATTTTAAACTACCTCCGTTTATAAAATTTCATTTCACCGTCATTTTATCATTTTTCGACAAATAAGTCAATATAAAGCACATAAAAAGGGACTGTAAAAAATCGATGATTTTTTACAGTCCCTGGTACAATAAAAGTGTAAGCAAATTAACTATTAATGTAGTTGATTACTTGCACTTATTTTTTTATAATAAGAGATGAAATGGTCTGACGTACAGTCCCTTGGATTTCGCATCCGCAATCAAGACTGTCAGCCATTC
>JAGAJK010000054.1 GCA_017626145.1 Clostridia bacterium | reverse complement strand
GAGTTCTCTCTCTTTAGTCGGTGCCGATAGCGGTGAGGGTCCACCTGTTCCCATTCCGAACACAGTAGTTAAGCTCACTTGCGTCGACAATACTCGATGGGCAACTGTCCGGGAAGATAGATAGGCGCCGACACGTTCAATAAACACAGCAAGCTTTATACTTGCTGTGTTTCTATATTCCTCCGTAGCTCAGTCGGTAGTAGCACCTGACTGTTAATCAGGGTGTCACTGGTTCAAGTCCAGTCGGGGGAGCCAATAATGCATAATCCGAACACTTTCGTTACTAAGAATGTGTTCGGATTTGTTATTTATTTTTGATATTGAATCCGTCCGAATTTTTATGAGTTCGGGCGGATATTATTTTTATTGAATTTACTTGACATTTATGCTATAATAAATCTGATATTTTTACAAAAGAGGGACAGAGCGTTACATTGGCTATTTCCAATTCTATTTCGGAGAACCTTGATACGGAGAAGATTTTTGACAAATTCTACAGAGCAGATGTTTCACGAAAAGGCGAAGGGTCAGGCTTGGGATTGTATATCTGTCGAAAGTTTGTAGAGGCAATGGATGGGAAGATATATGCTGGCAGTGAGAATGAAAGGTTGACTATAAACATAGAGTTTATGAAATAAATGTTATGAGAATAGTAGTTAAAAAAGAATCATTTAAAACTTAATACAGCGGATTATGAAAGCACGGTATCATCATTTAATGAGCCGTGCTTTTTGATATATCTTAATAAATTTTTCCATGACCCCCTTGACAATGTATACATCGAGTGATATAATTGTATACATCGAGGTTATACAATTTTAGCTTTTGAGTAGTTCGAAATGCTCATTATGCTTTAGACCCCAAAGGAGTGCACACCGAATGAATATTAATATCAGCAATGCGTCCGGCGAGCCTATCTATTTACAGATAGTAAACCAGATTAAAACGCTGATTCTTGAAGGAAAGCTGAAGGAGGGGGACGCCCTTCCTTCTATGCGAAACCTTGCGACAGAGCTAAGAATCAGCTTTATGACAACAAAACGTGCCTATGAGGAGCTTGAACGTGACGGATTTATTGAGTCTTACACGGGCAGAGGAAGCTTCGTCAAGGCACAGAATATGGAGCTTTACCGTGAGGAACAGATTAAAGCAATCGAGACCCTGCTGTCAGAGGCGGGAGATAAGGCAAGAAAATGCGGCATCACAATGGAAGAACTCCATGATTTACTTGACCTTGTAAACGAAGGAGAATAGTTATGAGCGAATATGAAAATGCCATAGAAATTAATGGCATTACGAAAAAATATGACGGCTTTACACTTGATAACGTAAGTTTTGACGTGCCAAAGGGCAGTATTATGGGATTTATCGGACAGAATGGCGCAGGTAAGTCCACAACTATCCGTAGTCTGCTGAATATTATCCCTGTGGACAGCGGAGAAATCAAGATTTTTGGTCTTGACCACTTAAAGAATGAAAAGGAAATCAAGGAGCGTATTGCTGTTGTATTTGACGAACTTCCTTTCCACGATGTTTTCAACGCAAAGGATATGTCACGTATCTTTGAGGGCATTTATCCGAAGTGGAACAGAAACGAATATATGCGTTATCTTGACCGTTTCCAGCTTCCGAGAAAGAAGAAAATCGGCGAATTTTCAAAGGGTATGAAAATGAAACTGCAGATTGCCTGTGCATTATCCCATGAGGCAGAATTGCTTGTTATGGACGAACCTACATCAGGTCTTGACCCTGTTGTACGTGACGAAATTCTCCGTATTTTTATGGAGTACCTTGAGGATGGTGAACGCAGTATCCTCATGTCCTCCCACATCACAAGCGACCTTGAAAAGATTGCAGACAGTATCACATACATTGACAGAGGTAAAATCCTGCTCAGCGGCTACAAGGACGAAATCCTTGAAAACCACGGCGTTATCAAGTGCAGTAAGGAACAGCTTGCTGAAATTGACCCTGCCGATATTGTAAGTGCAAGAGTAAACGCTTTTGGTGCAGAGGTTATGGTTTCCGACCGCGAAAAAGCGTCGTACAAGTACAGCGGTTTAATGCTCGACCCCACAAGCCTTGAAGAAATTATGCTTTATTATGTAAATCGTGACAAGAAGGAGTGGCAGTGATGAAAAAATATAGCTCCCTCATTTTCCGTGAACTTAAACTGGGCAGAAAGGCATATCTTGGCAGCTTTATACTTATTATTGTATTTGCGTTGCTTATGCTGCTTTCAATGTTTGTTTCAGGCGGTCAGTATGTCATGAACGGCGAAAGTATGGACGTTTTCGCAATCTGTCTTTCATATATGTTTGCGGCACTCACCGCAGGCTGTATTGCAGGTGACAACGGTGTTCTCAAATCGGATATGGCATCGGGCTGGAGAACATATTCATTTGCCCTGCCTGTAACAGCACTTGAAAAAACTGTTGCAAAATACATTGTAAAGCTTGCCGCAATAATTATCGGTGCTGTCCTTACATTCATTGGTTCTACTTTAATTCATACAGTCGGCGGAAGCAATATGCCCTCTGCGGTAATGTTCTGCTACTTCATCTGCCTTGACCTGTTCCTTATAATTGATATTGTGTATCAGGCTGTTGTTCTTCGTGCAGATGATATGAAATCCCTTAAAAAGCTTGGTACGATTGCAGGCGGTATCGGCGCAGTCATTCTGCTGGCGCTTGAATTTATTCCGTCAGGAGTTTCCGATTCGGAGTTCGAAACATTTATGACAGAGGTTGAAACGGCTTCTTCGCCCGTAATACTGAACAAATACATCGGCTTTGTGACAATTCCCGATGCGGCAGGAATTATCGGAATTGTACTTACTGTTGTAATTTTTATTGCAGGCTTTGTTGTAACACTTAAAAATCATAAAAGGAGAGAAGTATAATGACGGGTTATCTTTACAAGGAATTAAAACAGAATCGTCTGTATATTTTGCTTACAGCAATTCTTGTTCCCGTAATGATTTTTCTCCCTTTGGCAGTGGTAATGGCAGAAGAAAAAACTATGGCAAAGGAATCATTTTTATCCTTTGCCAACAATGGTATGGCTTTAAGAATGCTCTTTGCACTGGTGGGATTTGTTGTCGCATATATAATCCATACCTTTACTTTAAAAGGCGATGACAAAAAGATGTGGGGATATTTCGTCGCTTCAAATCCCAAGGGAATAAACGGCTTTGTGGTTACAAAATATCTGTTTATAGCTGCGATGTGTCTGTTCTTTTTTGTACTCGGCATAGGCTTTGACCTTGCGTTTACATTTATTACAAACTACATCGGCGGAATTTCCGTACCGCTTATGACAGAAGCGCTTTTCGCAATGATGTTTCTTATGCTGCTTTTCAATGCCGTTGAAATTCCGTTTACGATTCGTTTCGGAGAAAAAAGAGGAAGTATTATCAAGACTGTAATCGGCATCAGCATTGTAATAATCGCTCTCCTTGTATTTTTTATAAATCCCGCAGGAGTTTCTGATGTAGTAAATGATTTTCTGTTCAACGGAAAAATACCGTCCCTTATGAAATGGATTTTGCCTGTTGGCTCGGTAATTGCATTTATTATTTCCTGTGCAGTTTCTTGTAAATTATACATGAAAGGCGTAATAAACAGTTATAGATAAGGAGTTATTATGAAAAAAATTTTATCAGCAATACTTTCGGCCGTAACAGCATTTTCTATATTCTGTACATCCGTTTCGGCTGCCGAAAACAAAACCCCGTCAGGTATAGAATTTACAGACATCGGCTCTGAAATCGAAGCATTCGCAAAAGAAAATGAAGGTAACTACGCTTCCTTCGGAACAGCTGTATTCAACGGTGATGAGGTGCTGTACAGTAAGCATTTCGGCTACATAGACCGCGAAAATCAGATTGCCGCAGACGAAAACGCTGTTTACGAATGGGGCAGTATCTCAAAAATGTTTGTATGGGTAAGCGTTATGCAGCTTTACGAACAGGGTAAGCTTGACCTTAACGCAGATATTCAGACCTACTTACCCGATGGCTTTCTTAAAAAACTGAAATATGACGAGCCAATCACAATGCTGAATCTTATGAACCACAATGCAGGCTGGCAGGAAACCTCATCTGCTCTTGAAGTTGCTGATGAAAAGGACATTATTTCCCTCGAAGAAGCGCTCAAAGAAACTGAGCCTGCACAGGTATTTAAGCCAGGCGAAATTACCGCATATTCCAACTGGGGTGCGGCACTTGCAGGTTACATAGTTGAACGTGTCAGCGGTATGGATTATGCAGAATATCTCCATAAAAATGTTCTTGACCCTCTGGGAATGGAGCAGACCTCTGTTTCTGCCGATTACCGTGACAACGAGTGGGTGCGTGAACAGCGTGAAAAGGAAAAGGCGTATATCATAATGAACTACCCCGAAATGGGAATGGTTATGGACGAAGATTTAGGTACAGCTATGAGCTATATTCTTCTCTATCCCGCAGGCTCTGTAACAGGTACACTTGTTGACATTACAAAGTTCGCACAGGCATTTGTTGATGATGATTGTCCCCTTTTTGAAAAGCAGGAAACACTCGATTTAATGCTTTCTGCAAGCGATTTTTACGGAGACAGCGATATTCAGAAAAACTGCCACGGTCTTTGGGTTACTGAATATGCAGTAAGCACAATGGGACACGGCGGCAACGTAAACGCCGGCTCTGCAAATCTTGTTTTTGACACGGAATCAAAGACAGGTGTTGTTGTTCTAACAAATCAGCAGAGTGAGGGCGTGCTCAACTACGGAATTCCCGAACTGATTTTCGGTTCTTTTGAAAACAACCCGATTTATACCAATGCCAAGATTACCGAACGTACCGACATCAGCGGCGATTATGTATTAAGCAGAGGCTTTTTTGACGGTGTGACTAAAATTTCCTCTTGTCTCGGCTATCTGCCTTTGGCACAGGGAGAAAATCAGGATTCCTATACACAGGGCGGTATTCCTGCACTTACACGAATTTCCGATAACCTCTATATGATTGACGGTTCAACAGATTTTCTCTGTCAGACTGAAACTTCCGACGGAAAAATTATACTTGAATATTCCTCAATGTCTTATATTAATAGCGATACTGTTGCAACCGAATTTATTGCTGTGATAATCTTTGCAGTAATTGCAGTTGTAACACTGGTTTTGCTTATCATTAAGGGCATAAAGAAGATTACAAGGAAGTACAGACCTATTCCTGCAGGTAAATGGATTCTCGCAGGACAGCTTGCAAGGCTTGCGGTAGGGATTGTTCTTATTCTTCTTATTTCGGCGATGGTACCAAGGACTGTGCTTGTTATTATGTGCATTGCCGCAGGAGCGGGCGCAATCGTGTGTCTTGTTTCCGCAGTATTTACCGCTAAGGCGCTTTTTACCGAAAAGGAAATGAAAAAGTTTGCTCGTGTCAGATATGCGGTTTCTGTACTTTGCAATCTGTTTTCGGCAGGTTTTGTGGTATATTTCCAGTTGTTTAATTTCTGGACGTGATAAATAAGAAAATGCCTGTTTTCGCAGCAAATCAAGCTTTTTTCAAGGATGCTACGATAAGTAGCGTCCTTTTTACCCCATGTAAACAGGTATTGGTGGCTGATACTCTTGAAAACAGCTATAATGAAACTATCAAATCAAACGGAGGTAAGGCAGTAACTATGAAAGAAATTTTAATTTCAGCAAAGAATTTAAAGAAGGAATTTTGTACAGGTGAAACAAGTCAGACCATTTTTGAAAATCTTGACATCGATATTTACAAGGGCGATTTCACTATTATTATGGGAGCGTCGGGTGCAGGTAAATCAACATTAATGTATTCCCTGTCAGGAATGGACAGACCCACAAACGGAAGCATAGTTTTTTCTGACGAGGAAATTACAAAATACAATGATGATGAACTTGCTGTGTTCAGAAGAAAAAACTGCGGCTTTGTTTTTCAGCAGATATATTTGCTTGAAAAAATGAGCTTGATGGACAATGTTCTTACAGCGGGTGCATTGTGCAGTGACAATAAAAAAGAAGTAATCGAAAGGGCAAAGGAATTATTTGAGCTTGTAAATATTCCCGAAATTACTCAGAAGAAATTTTCTACGCAGGTTTCAGGCGGTGAAGCACAGCGGGCGGGTATAGTAAGAGCCGTAATAAATAAGCCGTCAGTCGTTTTCGCCGATGAGCCGACGGGTGCACTCAATTCAAATAATTCAGCGGCAGTGCTTAACGTATTTACAAAACTTCACAGAGAAGGTCAGAGCATTATTATGGTAACCCACGACAAGAAAACCGCTCTCCGCGGAAACAGGGTTTTATATGTAAGGGACGGTCAGATTTTCGGCGATTGTGCCCTCGGGAATTACGTCGAATCGGACAATGAACGTGAAAGAAAGCTGGACGAATTCCTGACAGAAATGGGGTGGTAATCGTGGGAAAGATAAAGTCACAGATAATGTACAATCTTAAAAAGGATAAAGGCTCTTACATATCCTTTGGCATAGTTGTACTGATTACGGCGATTATGCTTAATCTGGCTTTTGTGCTTATGTTTCAGGTGGATAAGGCTTATGACAAAAAGTTCGGTGAACTGAATACAGCTTCTATAAATGTCACTGTTCCGAAATTTCAGAACACAGACACATTGATTAACGATATAAAGGCGCTGAACGGCGTAACTGACGCAGAAAGCAGAGAGGCGGTATTTGCTGAGGCGGTAGTCAAGGATTTCAGAGCTACCGACTTTTCAATGAACACCTTATTTTACAACAAAGACGAATATCGTAATATGAACAGACTTGACATCAAGGAAGAAAAGGCGGAAATAGCTGAAAATTCAATTTATCTTCCGCTGTATGTAGCAAGCTTCGGCGAGTTCGGACTTGATGACGAGATAGTTTATGAAATAGGCAATACAAAATATACTTTTAAGGTGTCAGGCGTTGCGGAAGAAATGCAGTACGGCAATTACGGAAAAGGACTTATGGGTGCATACCTTCCCGAAAAAGTCTATGAAAAATTCGCCAATGAATATAGTGAGCAGACAGTTGTGGAATATTCCATTATAACAAGCGGTGATATTAATGCCTTGCAGAACGATATCAGCGACTTGCTGGAGGAAAAAGGCATTGCAATGATTACAAGCTGTGACAGAATTTCCACAAAGGATACACGAACAATGGTCTGTAACCTGATTATTCTTGTTCTGTCGGCGTTTGCGATGATAATTTTATTAGTAAGCGTATTCCTGTGTAAATTCAGAATCAGCAACTCCATTGAAGAGGATATGGTAAATATGGGAGTGCTGAAGGCTCTGGGATACACAGGAGGTATGATAATCGCAGGTGTGATACTTCCCTATCTTATGGTTACGGTTTTTGCTTCAATGTTGGGTGTTGCCGTTTCTTATGGAATTCTGCCGAGCTTAGGGGAACTGCTGACTTTACAGGCAGGTTTTTCTTTCGGATTGGTTTTTGATATAAAGGGTCTGATTTGCGTCGTTACAATTCTTGCGGTTATAGTTGCATTCTTCACATATACCGCCGCAAAACGTATCAGAAAATTACAGCCCATAAACGCAATCAGAGGTAACGGCGAAGGAAAATCAGCAAAGAAGAATTATTTTCCTCTTGATGAGACCAACGGCAAAACAAAAATGCTCCTTGTCCTTAAACAGACCTTTTCAAATGGAAAGCAGAACATTTTACTGTTCGGAGTGTCATTTGTTTTAACAATTCTTGTTGCATTTGCAAGCACAATGTTTTATAATGTTATTATTGAACCTGACAACTTCATATCCACATTATCGGAAGAAATGCCGCAGATAATTGTTTCACCGAATGAGCAGTACGAAGAAACTGTTTCCGATGAACTCAAAAGCAATTCAGAAATAAAGTCTATATTAAAATATACGGTTGGAACTATAAATATCGAGGATACGCCTGTCACTATCTTTGCTTGTGAGGATTTCGGTAGGGTGTCAAATGATTTATGCTATCTTGGCGAAAATCCCAATGAAAAGGACGAAATTGCTCTCGGTAGTGCATTTGAGGGAAAGTATAATATCGGTGACAGCATAGAAATTCAGAACGGTGATATTTCCTGTTCATACGAAGTAACAGGATTTGTTCAGAGCGTAAACTATCAGGGGAATGTATGTGAGTTTTCGTTAGAAGGATATGAAGGACTTAACTCGGAAAAGCTTGTTCCGACTTTATATGTGTATCTTAATAATGCGGCAGATACAGAGAAAATTGTCAAAGAAATTGAAGATAACTATGGCGATAAAATTATCAGTGTAATGAATTATCAGAAAATGACCGAAACAACACAGGAGATGTATTCGGGAATTACTTCAGTCATTGTTGTAGTAATATTTATTCTTACGATACTGATTGTACTGTTTGTGCTTTATATTGTAATAAAGACCCTGCTTGTGCAACAAAAACAGGAGCTTGGCATTTACAAGGCGATAGGCTACTCAAACAAGCAGCTTATGGTACAGATGATAGGCAGTTTTTTACCGTCATCGGTTGCGGCGGTGCTGTTGTCGTCGGTGCTTGGATTAATTTATGTACCGCAGATAAATCAGTTTATTTTTCAGACAATAGGTGCAATAAAAAACAATATGGAAGTGTCATTTGTATTTCTGATGATTTTTGCTTTAGTGCAGATAACAGCAAACCTTATAATCAGCATTTTACTTACAAAACCTATCAAGAAAATTTCGGCATACGCTTTAATCAAGGAGAACTAATATGAATTTCGGAGAAAGATTAAAACAAATACGAGCAAATCAGGGCTTATCACAGGAACAGCTTGCAGAGAAGATAGGCGTTTCAAGACAGGCGATTACCAAGTGGGAAACCAACAGAGGTCTGCCCGACGTTGAAAATATGATTATTCTGGCAGAAATCTTCAAGGTGACTTTAGATGAACTGATTCTTGAAAGAATAAATGTGCAGGAATCACAGCATGAGCTTTTTGAAAGTGAAACTGTTTATGACATTGATTGTGACAAGCATTTCGATATCTGCATAGGGAATGCCGGAAAAGTCTGTATTCAGGGCTGTGATGATGAAAAGGTACATATAAAGCTGCAATCTGAGGTGCTGGAAAATCTCAGTTCGCTGTATAAGGTGAAGATAGACGAGAAAAAGAATCGTCTTGATATAGATTGTCAGAACAAAAAGGAAATCAGCCGCCTGGAAGCCGAAAACTCTCTTGATATAATTATTATGTTGCCTGTGAATTTCACGGAGCACTGTGAAATTGATGCAAGCGTAAAAGAGCTTTATATTAAAAACCTGAAGCTCAGACGTCTTGAATATGACGGTGACGCAGAAACGATATATATAAAGGACGCAGATGGCAGTCTTGAATTTACGGGTAAAACTGATTATGACATCACCATAGACGGTACCTGCACACAGCTTGACGTAAACCAGTGGGGTGCAAAGACGCTGGTTCATGTGGATGATATCAGCAGATATACTCTTGTCAACAAGGGTAGAAAATCAAGAATTTACTGTATTAAAGATGGTGCAATAAGCGAGGAAACAGGTGAATTTAATGGTGAAAATGTTATAAGCATTTCGGGGATTGGTTCAGAGCTTATAGTCAGTGGTAATTAAGACTGAATAATAGAGGACATAGTTTTTATAAACTATCCTCTCTACTGTCCGAAATGCAACCAGGGGCATTAATGCACTTAATAATTATAGAGTAAAACGATAAATAAGAATTTGGGGGCACATAAATGATTCAAAAAATTTATGATAAGTGTCCTGTTCTATATGGGGTATTATATGGACAGGGATTATTAGTGTTCTTTGTACTATTGGAGTATTTTCTTGTAAGTACAGGTATATCCCAGTGTGGTGTAGTAACAGATTCTTTTATCAGAATAATGTTTGGTATATTTGCACTTATCTTGATGAAAAAAATTTACCAAGATAAGTTTCATATGCAGTTTATAGCGGAATTTCCCAAAAGCACTTGGTTATTTGCTATTCCGTTCTTTATATATCTGGGATTACAGTTTTTGTATTTGCCGATAGCAGAAAGCTTAACTACAGCTTATATATCTACGTTTGTTTTATCTTGTGTTCAGCAGCTGGCAACAGGCTTTTTTGAAGAAACTGCATCAAAAGGGCTTGTTATGAGCGGTATGCTACAAAAATGGAAACGTACAGTTCGTGGACGAATATGTATGGTTTTTATTTCGGGTATACTTTTTGGAACATTACATATTATAAATGTTCTTTTCAACGGAGATATTACTTCCTGCTTATGGCAAACTCTATACTCCAGTGCATTTGGAGTGTTTTTAGCGGCAATTTACTTACATTCAAATAGTGTTTTATTGTGTATGATATTTCATGCTATATGGGATATCTTTGTCAGAATACCAGGTAATTTTTGCGAGAATATCCAGAAAGGAATTATATTGGATTTTATTTATTCAGCACAGGATATTATAAATCTAGGTGTGTTTCCGCTTGTGGCTATCCTAATTTGCCTGAAATATAAACCCATGTCAGGAGCAAATTGATTTAATCAAAGTACAAATTCCAATTTAGTGAGCAGTATTAAAGGAGAACCCCTATGCAAAACACAGAATGGCTCCTATGCCCGACTTGCGGCGGTAAAACCCGTGACCGAATAAGAGAGGACACAGTTCTTATAAACTATCCTCTCTACTGTCCGAAATGCAAGCAGGAGCATTTAATTAAAGCTGAAAATTTAAAAGTTACAGTTATCAAAGAGCCAGACACAAAG
>JAGAJK010000053.1 GCA_017626145.1 Clostridia bacterium | reverse complement strand
CGACAGATTTTAATAGCTATCCAATGAGATATGTTTATAATATAAAACGCGATGCCCTGATGACTGATTTGTTTCGGAAATTAACGGAGTAGAGATAACTGACAGGCTGAATCCTCAAACACCTGCATCTAAACCATTCGGATCTTCCAGAAAACTTCAGTTTTATATTTCACGATTTACGGAGTAAATTATTTCACATCGAGCAAATCGAGATATTTCACTAAAATATGATGTATCTTAATTATTTTGTATTGTCAAAAAGCACTTGCAATTTGCAGGTGCTCTTTTTATATTCTGAGATACCTGTTAAAATTGTCAACATTTTAATAAAATTGTTGACAATTTTACAATACCGATGTATAATTTTATTAAGGAGTGGTTTTATGCAGGGAACAATGAACCGAAGCAGTACAGTACAAGCTGTTTTAAAACAACTGAGGCGCGATATCATTATGGGTAATCTTGAAAATGATACTCCTGTAACAGAGATGCAGTTTTCTGAAAATTACGGATGTAGTCGCGCTGCACTAAGAGGAGCGTTAACTGTTCTTGAACAGGAAGGCTTGATTCGTGTTATGCAAAATGGTACAAAAAGAATCAGTAGCCTTAGTATTGAAGATATAAACCATTTATATGAACTAAGAACTTATGTTGAATGTAGTGCAGTAAAACAGATTCTGTTGAAGAATACTATGGATGTGTCACGTTTAATTAAAGTTCTTGAGGAAGCAAAAGAAAATGAAAATTTTCTTGATTCTGATGCTATGTTTCATGAAACACTTGTAGCTATGAGTGAGAATAAAGCTTTGATGCAAACGTGGAAAACCTTTGTTCCGGTTACGCGTGAACTTTTTATGTTGAATTTTTCTCATTCAAAAGCTATAAAAGATAACTTGCAGGAAAGGCATATGCTTATAGCTAAGCTGTTACTTGAAAGGGACGAAAAGGCAATTCAGGTTCTTACATCTCACATTGAAGAAGCGAGATTGCTTTCAATCGGAAAATGATGATTTTGAATATTGTATAATAACGAAAGGTGGAAAAAAGATGAAAATTACAGATGTACAGGCAATAATTGTAAAACAGCCGGAAATCAGCATGATTGGTGACGGTAGTCAGGATACTGTTGTTATTAAAGTTATGACTGATGAAGGTATAACCGGTATTGGTGAAGTGGATTCATCACCTTATGTTGTTAAGGCGATAGTTGAATCGCCCGCATCTCATATGGTGTGTATGGGACTTCGTGATATAGTAGTGGGAGAAGATCCGTTTGATGTTGAAAAAATATGGTATAAGATGTACAATCTTGCAAACTATTACGGACGACGCAGTGCAGCGATACACGCAATGAGCGGTATTGATATGGCTATCTGGGATATTCTCGGCAAAAAATTAGGAGTTCCGGTTCATAAATTACTCGGCGGTGCCTTCAGAGATAAAATTCCTGCATATTGTAGTGTTTTAATGCCTGATAATGAAGATGAAATCAAGAGAATTGCTGATACATATTTACCGCAAGGATATACAGGTATCAAGTTCGGCTGGGGTGCATTGGGTCAGAGTGATAAAAGAGACTTAGAACTTGTTAAAATGTGCCGTAAAGCAATGGGTGACGACCCTCAGCTTATGATTGATATCGGTATGGTATGGCGCGATGTGAAAACTGCTATCCGTCTTTGTAAGGAATTCGAACAGGAAAATGTTTATTGGGTTGAAGAACCATTTACTCCTGATGATCTTGAAGCATACAAAAGACTTACTCATAGCGTAGATATGAGAATTTCCGCAGGTGAACAGGTTGGAACAATGTTTGAATTTAACGAGCTTATTGCAGGATGCGGAATTGATATAATTCAGCCTGATATCAGCCGTTGCGGCGGTATTACAGTTGCTAAAAAAGTTATTGATATGGCATACTTACATAAGATTCCTGTTATTCCTCATGCATTCAAGACCGGCATTTTAATGAGTGCTTCATTACAGGTGATTGCAGCAACTCCGAATGCTTTATGGCTTGAATATTGTTGTCAGGAAACAGTTCTTTCGAAGAATCTTGTTAAAAAACATTTCTCAATTGACGATAAGGGTTATGTAAATATTCCTCAGAAACCGGGTCTTGGTGTTGAAATCGATGAAGAAGTGTTAAAGCGTTATGAGGTGAAATAATGACAACCTGGGAATTACAGCAGCAGATTCATAATGCTGTAAGGTTAAATCTGAAATCCGGAATGACCGAAAAAGAACTCGGGAACATAATTTCAGAAGTTTACCCAAAGTGGCGTGGCGATTTAATTTCAGGTGAACGAACTGCCGATATTGAAGGTCCTCCTACAGACAGGGTAATAAAAAAAGGAGATATTGTTCTTTTAGATTTGCAGGTTAATTCTGATAATATGTGGTCGGATCTTACACGTGTTTATTTTGTAGGCGATATAACTGATAAACAGCGTAAAGCCTATGACGATATTATCAGAGCATTGAATGTGGGCGAGAGTTTACTTCGTCCCGGTATAAAGTGTAAAGACCTCTGGAAATGTATGAATCAATCTATAAACTCGGAATTTGCCTTTACTCATCATGGCGGACATCTGATAGATTCTGAACACTTCTATCTTCAGCCAAGCTTTGTTCCTGAAAATGAAGATGTTTTACAGCAGGGGATGATGGTAACACTTGAGCCCGGTGTATATTATGCCGGTGAGTTTGGCATAAGACTGGAAAACAATTATCTTATAACCGACAATGGCTATAAAAGGCTGTGTGGATTATCTTTGGAAATATCAGACTATATAGTGAAAGGATAAAAGTTATGTTAAAAGGTGCATTTGGTGTTTTGCTTACTCCGTTTACTACGGATGGTAAAGTTGATTATAATGCCTTTGAAAAGGAATTAGATTTTGTAGGAAAATCCGATATTACCGGTTTTTTTGTATGTGGTACCACAGGTGAATTTATAAGTCTTTCTCCGGAACAGAATATGGAAATGCTTGAGTTTGCTGCTAAACAATTAAAAGGAAAAAAGAAACTTTTAGCAGGTGCATCCGATCCTAATCCTGCTACAACAATTATGTATATGAAGCACGCGGCAAATCTTGGCTATGACGCCGCAATGGTGTGCCCACCGTATTATTTTACGATGAAGCAGGAGGATGTGGTAAGATATTACAAGTATCTGGGAAAACAGAATATCTGTGATGTTGTTCTGTACAAAATCCCTATGTTTACAAATACAATTGAAGTATCTTCTTTTGAACAGCTTCTTGGTGAAAAAAGAATTGTTGGTATGAAGGATTCTTCTGCAAATATAAAGCAGATTGCACACGAGGCTGATTTGGTTAAAAGAAACCGCCCCGATTTTTCATTGCTCGGTGGTACGGATGACAGTCTTGTGCCAAGTCTTCTTGCGGGCTGTGTCGGTTCTGTTACAGCATTTTCTGTTATAGTTCCTGAGGTTAATGCAAAAATATATGAATTATTTAATCAGGGCAAAATTGTTGAAGCTATGGCACTTAACCAAAAGGCACTACGCCTGTTAAGATTTGCAGATTCGACTATGTTTCCAAGCGGATATAAGCTTGTATACGAACAAAGAGGACTTCCGATGGGACATTGTCAGGTTGTAGACGAGGCTGCGATACGTTCATTACGTCTTGCAATCAGTGCAGAACTTGAAAGTCTTTTAAGAAATATATAAGATTTTTTTCTTTCGAAGGTGGTAATATTATGAAAGCAGCAGTATGGGATGCAATAGGTCATATAAGTATTGAAGAAAAAGAAAAACCGATAGCAGATGAAGGTCACGTTGTTGTTAAAGTTAAAGCGGTTGGAGTTTGTGCTACTGATATACATATGATTACAGGTAAGGTTGCGCTTGCAACTCCACCACACGTGCTTGGACATGAAATTGCAGGAGAAATTGAAGAAATCGGTCAAGGGGTTAACGGATGGAAAAAAGGTGATAGAGTAGTTATTGACACTATTATCTCTTGCGGTCATTGTCCGAGTTGTAAGACTGGGCGTAAGGAGCTTTGCCCAGAAAGAATGGAGATAGGATATACTCCTTACGATGGAGGCTATGCTGAATATGTTCGTGTGCCGGCCCAATGTCTTGTACATCTGCCTGATACAATTCCTTTCCGTGATGCGGCAATAATGGAAAGTGTCGCTTGTCCTTTCGGAGCGGTACTGAGAATAGGTGTAAAACCGGGGAGTACTGTTTTAATTCAAGGCGGTGGACCTGCCGGTATTGCATTTCTTCAGGCGGCAAAATTAAGTGGTGCAAAAAAAGTTATTGTTTCAGCAAGAGGAGCTCAGCGACTTGAATTTGCCAAGCATTTTGGTGCAGACGAAGTGATTGATGCAAAAAATGAAGATGTTCTTTCACGTGTTATGGAGCTCACAGAAGGAGCGGGATGTGATTACGTTATGGATGCGGCCGGTAGTGTAGAGAGCATTCTTTTATGCTTTGATGCGTGCAAAATTGGCGGAGATATTTTTTATTATGGAATTCCCGATGCAAGTGCAAAAATAGATTTTCCATTTATGAAGATGATGATGAAGCAACTGAGGCTTCACGGCATTTTAGAATATTGTGCAGGGTGGGATACTCTTGTTTCGTTAGTTGAAAGCGGACGTATTAATATACACGATATGGTAACTCATACCTTTACTCTTGAAGAACTTCCTAAAGCTATTGAACTTTATGAAGATAAAGACAGGAGCTTAATTAAAGCAGTTGTAGAAAACTAATTACAGGACGGGCTACCGTCCTGTTTTAATTTGCATAATTCAAATTTAGCAGTAAATATATTGAGTTTTTGGTTGAAATGTGTTATACTGTACATTGTTAATTTTGATATAAAAGAGGTAGAAAAGTGTTAAAAGAATTGTTTGCTCCTACGGATATGACAGTCGGAACACCCTGGAAAAGTATTCTGATATTTACTCTTCCTATGCTGATAGGAAATATTGCACAACAGCTTTACAGCACGGTAGACAGTATTGTTGTTGGTAAATACATAGGTGATAATGCATTGGCGGCAGTAGGAAGTGCGGCACCTATTTTAAATATGTTACTGGTTTTGTTTATTGGTATTTCAACCGGCGCAAGCATTATGGTGTCTCAATATTTTGGCGCTAAAAATCGTGAAGGATTATCGTACACTATAGGGAACTGTATAACAATTACTGCGATTTCCTGTGTATTTCTTATATTGGTTGCGACTCCTTTTATAAGACCGGTGCTTGTTGTTTTAAATACGCCTGATTCAATTCTTGATTGGTGTACAGACTATCTTACTATATCACTTGTTGGTATTGCAGGAATGGCGTATTATAATATTTTAAGTGGAATAATAAGAGGAATGGGAGATTCATTTTCTGCTTTGATTTATTTACTTGTTGCAACTGTTCTCAATATTGTTCTTGATATTTATTTTGTTGCTGAGCTTAATATGGGAGTTGGAGGAGTTGCTCTTGCAACTGTAACAGCACAGATTGTTTCATCGCTTTTATGTCTCATCAAGCTTTCGAAAATGACTGATAATTTTGATTTTAAATTAAAGTATTTCCGACCTGTGGGTGAATATGTAAAAACAACAGTTCGTCTTGGGTTGCCTTCGGGTCTCACACAAGCTATTTTCTCTTCTGCAATGATTATTGTTCAGTCTCTTACTAATCAGTTTGGTGAACAGTTTATAGCATCAAATGTTGTCATAATGCGTGTTGACGGATTTGCTATGATGCCTAATTTTTCGTTCGGTACGGCACTTACAACTTATGCAGGACAGAATGTAGGAGCTTCATTGTATGACAGAGTTACAAAGGGGGCAAAGCAAGGCACTCTTATGGCGGTAGGCTGTTCTACCTTGATTACCGGTATAATCCTGCTATTCGGAAAAAATCTTATGGGTGTTTTTACAGAGACGACAGCACTTGTTGAAATGAGTTATGATTTAATGAAAATTCTTGCGGTTGGATATATAGCAGTTGCTGTTACACAAAGCCTTTCGGGTATTATGCGTGGAGCAGGAGACACTCTTACACCTATGTGGATTTCGTTAATGACAACTGTTGCTATCCGAGTTCCGTTAGCATATGGTATTTCCTTTTTGACAAGAACCCCTGAACTTCCTCACGGACAAAAGGAATGCATACAGATTTCTCTTCTCGCATCATGGGTTATCGGAGCGATATTGACAACTGTTTTTTATAAAAAAGGTAAATGGAAAAATAAGGCAATTAAACAATAATTAAAGGTGATAAATTTTATGAAAGTAACTATAGCAATTGATTCTTTTAAAGGAAGCCTTTCTACTTTCAGTTCAGGAGAAGCTGTAAAGGAAGGCATACTTAAAGTATATAATGATGCAAGTATCTGCATAAGTCCTTTGGCTGACGGTGGTGAAGGAACGGTGGATGCCATAGTAGCGTCAAATGCCGGAGAAATAAAGAAGGTAATTGTCCATAATCCGCTTGGTGAATTAATAGAAAGCTGTTACGGTTTTATACCTTCCAAAAAAACTGCTGTTATAGAAATGTCAGCTGCTGCAGGAATTACACTTATTGACGAAAAAGACCGTAATCCATTAAAGACAACTACCTATGGTGTAGGTGAACTTATTCTTGATGCAATAAATAACGGTTGCAGAAAGTTTATAATCGGAATAGGTGGTAGTGCAACTAATGACGGAGGAATCGGAATGTTGTCGGCACTTGGATTTGAGTTTCTGAACAAAGATGGTAAACAGGTATCCTGGGGAGCATATGGACTGAAAGAACTTAATGAAATCAGATGTGATAACGTTAATAAATTACTTAAAGAATGTAGTTTTTGTATTGCCTGCGATGTTAAAAATGTTTTATGTGGGGAAAATGGATGCAGCACTGTATATGGGCCTCAAAAGGGTGCAACCCCTGATATGATAAAGGATATGGATATATGGCTTGGAAATTATGCATCTCTTACAAAGCAAATGAACCCTGATTCGGATATGAATTATCCGGGGGCCGGTGCCGCCGGTGGGTTGGGTTTTGCATTTTTGTCATACCTTAATTCAGAATTAAAATCAGGCATCGATTTGGTAATAGATGAAACGAGACTTGAAGAGAAAATTAAGAACTCCGATATAGTTGTTACTGGTGAAGGCAGACTTGACGGACAGTCATATATGGGAAAAGCACCTGTAGGGGTTGCAAAGCTTGCTAAAAAATATAATATACCGGTAATAGCGTTTTCCGGTTGTGTTACTGAAGATGCAGTTTTATGTAATGAGCATGGAATTGATGCTTTCTTCCCGATTCTCAGAACTCCGTGTACTCTTGAGGATGCTATGAATTGTGATAATGCGTACACTAATCTTATGAATACAACCGAACAGGTTTTCAAGTTAATAAAAACATTTAAATAAAAAAGAGGCTTATGCCTCTTTTTTATACATATTTCTGAATTTTTTTAATTATTTCATCGCCTACCTGAGAGGTGGTTGCACTTCCACCGAGGTCAGGTGTGAGAACCTTTTCTTCTGTAAGAACTTCTTCGATATAATCTATTAATTTTTTACCCCAATCAGTATAACCAAAGAAATCGAGCATCTGGCTTGCAGACCATACTGTTGCAAGAGGATTAGCTTTACCTTGTCCGGCAATATCGGGT
>JAGAJK010000052.1 GCA_017626145.1 Clostridia bacterium | reverse complement strand
GATACATTGACGCAGAATGATTGTTTCATATGCAAGGCGGAGGAATGAGGCGTAGCGGTGGCTACGTCGATTGACGACAACGCCGCAGATGAAAAATCAGACAAGTCAAAGTGGCAGTTATTTATTATTCGTTGTACTAGTACAACGAATAATAAATAACTCAACCAAATAACTTGCCAATTTTCCCGATTGCACATGGCAAAAAGCCTCGATGCAGCCCGCTACGCCTACGTTTTTTTGTCATGTACACCCGAAAAAATATTCTGCGTTATTGGTCTGGTTATTTACGAAACGTTGTACTCGTACATGGATTTTTACAAGTTAACGAAATGAAGTGAACAATTACAATAGCACTTTTACCATGAATTTTCATATAATATTCTATATCTTAATTGCATTGAGAGGCGGCGGTCACTATGATGCCCGATAATCATCAAACCAAACCTTTTCTCCGTCTGGATCATGTAGCCTTTTCTTATTACAGTAAGCTTGGTGAGGTAAAGGCATTAAATGATATAAATTTTACGGTGGAAAAGGGAGCTTTTGCAGCGCTGGTAGGTCCAAGCGGATGTGGAAAATCCACAATACTGTCCCTGATATCAGGGCTTCTTAAGCCCATCAAGGGCTATATTACTTTTTACTCCGATGATTTCAATGCTCCGCGTGTCGGGTATATGCTGCAGCACGACCATTTGCTTGAATGGCGCGATGTCTACCACAATATTACACTTGGATTGGAGATACAAAAAAAGAAAAACAATGAAAATCTGGAATTAGTTGATAACCTGTTGGAAAAGTACAATCTGTCAAATGTGAAAAATCAAAAACCCTCTGCCCTATCCGGCGGTATGCGTCAAAGAATTGCCTTGATTCGAACGCTTGCCACGCGACCGGATTTATTACTGCTTGATGAACCTTTCAGCGCTCTTGACTATCAGACAAGGCTTACCGTGTCAAAAGATGTTCATGATATTATCAAATCAGAGCAGAAAACGGCAATCCTTGTAACACATGACATTTCAGAGGCAATCTCTATGGCGGACGTTGTATTTGTGTTAACAAAGTCTCCCTGCATCATAAAGGATACCATTCCTATAGAATTTGAAGCTAATGGAATCAATCGTGAGGATATCAGAAAGTCAAGTCTTTTTCAGGTATATTTTGATAAAATATGGAGGGAAATGCAAGATGAAAATACGGAAAAATAATATAGAATCCTGTGAGGTTACGACAGGGCAAAAAAAATTTTTAAGACATCAGAAGCTGCAAAAACTATACATATTTTGGAGCCGAATCCTTATATTTGCAGGTTTTCTAATGCTTTGGCAGGTTTCCTCTGATTTAAGCTGGATTGACAGTTTTTATTTCAGCTCTCCGATTGCCATTGCAAAATTATTCTGGCATGATATAAAAGATATGTCCTTGCTAAGTCATATCGGCATTACACTGTTAGAGTCAGGAGTAAGTTTTCTATTGATTATAATATTTTCCGTCTTGATTGCTACGTTTTTCTGGTTTTATCCGTCACTTGGGAAGATGTTCGAACCGTTTTTGATTGTGTTGAACAGTCTGCCAAAGTCCGCACTTGCACCGCTTATTATCGTATGGCTTGGAACTGGTTCCCGTACTATTATTTTATGTGGTATGTCAGTCGGAATATTCGGATGTATTTTGAATTTATACCAATCCTTTGCGCAGACGGACCCTGAGAGACTGAAATTAATCGAAACCCTGGGCGGCACAAAACTGCAGGCATTTACAAAGGTTGTATTTCCCGGAAATATTCCTACCTTTATCTCCTTATCAAAGGTCAATATCGGGCTGGCTCTTGTGGGTGTAATTATTGGAGAATTTCTTGCCGGAAGGAAAGGACTTGGTTATCTGATTATTTATGGAAGTCAGACATTTAAGCGATGGTCATTTAGATAGAAATGGATATCCGAACAATGAAGAGGGATTTTGTCTCTACTATTTTCTAACTATTTTTAAAGGTATCTTTTATCATATTTATCACTTTGTTTCTTTTACCACTTCAGTCATTATAGTGCTTCCTCTGCCTCTTGGAAATCACTTATTTTTCATATATTGTTTCAACTGTATATGGCAATTCATAATTTGGCTTATTGTAATAAATATTGTACCCATACACACCGGATAAATCACCTGTTTTCGGTTCTCCCACCAAATGATTTTCACAAATTTTATCAACAGCTTCCTGATACAGCGCTTTCAATCTTTTATCCTTCAGTTTCTTAAGGAATTTTGCCGCGGAAGGAAGAAATCTTACTTCTGTCATTCTCCCTCCTCCACCCCAAACACCTCCTCATAAGTAGCAAACTCTGATTTTGAACTGGCAGCCTGTTCTGCCTCGGCAAGCATTTCCTCCACTGCCGGACGCACTTCTTTCTGTGCTATTTTAAACCGAGCAAGTAATTCGTCACCACTATACCCTTGCGCTATCAAATCTGCTAATATCTGCTCTGCAAACTCCCCACCTGAATTTGTCTTTACCGGCGAATTACCAGTTCATTACCTCGCACCATGCATTCTGCTTCTGTATCAAATCCCAGCATAGTAAAGAACTTTTGAGGAATCGTGATCTGTCGCTTTGCGGAGATACTGACTTTCTTCATTTCCATAGGAACACCGCCTTTCATTATTGCTGCTGACATTCCTTCTCACTGTCAGATTTTTTGAATTATGAAAAAAACGCTGACATAAATGCCTTTATTGATACCCTTCGATTGTAATTTGAATGTTCCAGCTCATTACCCCTTCCATTTGAACGCAAAAAGACGCAAGGCTTACATTTTACTGTTTCATGCGTCTTTACGCTGTTATTTTGATATTTCATTGTTTTGCTGATTATACTAACTGTTTAACCTCGGCTTCAAGTTCTTTTAATTCGTCAAACGATAAGGACGGTACATAACGTGCAATCTTTTCAAGAGAGAGTTCTCCGTCTTTAATCATTCTTTCCGCTGTTTCTCTGTCTTTCTTATGAGCAAGAGTATTTTCCATATCCTTCCAATATGTTTTCATAATCTGTTCATTATCAAATAAACTCATCATAATCGTTACTACCTCCACTAGTATAATAATGGTGTAGTCAATCAAGACTACTTGGTTAATAAGTTTCTATATCAGATAACAAAAGAAGGATTTCTTCCTTCATCAGATGTTATCCATAAATAATTATCATGTCTGACGGTTCCTGATAGACACCAGAT
>JAGAJK010000051.1 GCA_017626145.1 Clostridia bacterium | reverse complement strand
CGACAGATTTTAATAGCTATCCAATGAGATATGTTTATAATATAAAACGCGATGCCCTGATGACTGATTTGTTTCGGAAATTAACGGAGTAGAGATAACTGACAGGCTGAATCCTCAAACACCTGCATCTAAACCATTCGGCTCTTCCAAAAACCTGTAATCCCATTCGGGATTGCAGTTTTTTTGTTTTGCAGAAAAGATTTTGTATCAGCATACCAATCGGGTTATGAGACCGACGAGCGTTGCTCGTCGGGGACGCCCCCGAGCGCGTCTTAATCCATCGAGCAATTCAATTTTGATACTTTACTTTCCGTTCGTTGCGTGATATAATTGGTATCAACAGAATATATTTCCTTGGAGGCAGTCATATGGAAAAATCATTTTTCTTTAAAAACGCCGTGTGGGTAGGCAAAAAAACAAGAGACGAAAAGATCTTTACCGTTATCCGTGGCAGGTTTACAATAAGTGAAATTAAAAAAGTAACGATAAACGTCCTGAGTCTTGGTTTTTTTAAGTGCTATATAAACGGCATCTGCATAAACCCTGATACTTTTTTGCCTCTTTCTTCCGATTACGAGCCGTCCTGCGACCCGTGTGACGAGGTACTGTCTGGTCACAGAATATACGTTCCGAGTTTTGATATAACACAGTACGTCACGAAAGGAGAAAACGTTATCGCCCTTCATTTCGGCGGCGGATGGTACACTCACAGCATGCGCGTTTTCGGTCTCCCTAAGGCTATATACTGTATTGCAGAGCAGCTTGATAACGGACTAACGCTTCACCACGTTTCAGACGAAAGCTGTAAGACAGGTGAAAGCTTTGTTTACGGTTATGATTTTGTAAAATATGAAAATCACGACTATAGCATTTACACCGACTGTCTCGGCAAAGACTTTGATGACAGCGATTGGGAAAACGCCCTGCCTACAGAAGAACCTGACACCGAATACTGTGTGACCGACTGTCCGACCGACAAGCTTATCGGCAAATTACCACTGACGGTTGTAAAGAAAACAGAAAACGGCATTGTCTACGATTGCGGGCAAAACACAACGGGGTACCCCGTGCTTGAAATTGAAGCAGCCGCAGGAGAAACTGTTTCCGTATATTTTTCCGAAGAGCTGTTACCTGACGGAACGATCGATAGACAGCATGCTCACAGTCAAGTATTTACAGTTGTTTCAGACGGAAACAAGCGGTTGGTCCAGCCTGAATTCACGTGGTATGGATTCCGTTGCTTTGAAGTAGTCGGCAATGCCGTACCCACCTGCGTCAAGGTCGTTCATGCAAATATTCCCGTTACATCGACCTTTGAATGCGACAATGAAACACTCAATTGGATCTTCAAAACTTTCACCCATACCATGCTCTGTAATATGCATACAGGCCATCCTTCAGACTGTCCTCATCTGGAACGCCGAGGTTATACCGGCGACGGTCAGCTCACCTGCCATGCCGTCTTATCAACGCTGGATGCCAAGACGTTTTATGAAAAATGGCTGCAGGATATTGCCGACAGCCAAGATGTATTAAGCGGTCACGTTCAATATACCGCCCCTTATATTCGCAGCGGAGGCGGACCGGGAGGATGGGGCTGCGCAATCGTGGAGGTTCCGTACCAATTATACAAGCATTACGGTGATCCGCAGATCCTGACGAAATATTACGGAAATATGCGTCGATATATCGATTATTTGGAAGCGCATTCGGAGTTTGGGCTTGTAACCAGTGACAAAGCCGGACAATGGTGTCTGGGAGATTGGTGCGGACCTATAATTCTTTACCCTGACAAAGATATATCAAACTTTGATCAACAAATTTTACTTCCTGCTCCAATGGTCAATACCTACTTTATGGTCAAAAGTTTGAATCAGATGTGTGAAATTGCTGATATTATCGGCAAAACAGACGATATCCCTGAATACAGGGAAAAAGCGGAGCAACGCAAAAGAGCAATTCAAGCCGCCTATTTCAACACCTTTGACGGCAACTTCATTATGAACGCACAGGGAGCGAACGCGTTTGCCGTGGACATTGGATTGGGAGACGAAAAAACCTATCCGAATATGATGAACTATTATAAAATGCTGGGGCACTATGACACCGGTATCTTTGCAACCGACGTTCTGACGCGTACCTTGTTCGAGCACGGCGATGATGCTCTTGCTGTAGATCTCCTTACTAACAATGGGGAGCAAGGCTTTGCGCATTGGAAGCAAAACGGCGCTACAACATTCCATGAGTATTGGGACAGCAACAGAAGCCGTTCTCACTCACATCCAATGTTCGGCGCGGTGGTTGCATATCTGTTTGAGTATCTGCTGGGCATTCGCCAACGCCCCCACACAGCAGGCTATTGCAACCTTGTAATCGAGCCGCAAGCGCTGCTCAGATTCAATCATATATCCGGCAGTATGCACACACCGAACGGAACGGTGGCAGTAAGTTATATAAAGGAATCCAATGGCATCAAATGCCGTATCGTTATTCCAAAGAACACCAAAGCGATATTCCGATATTCAGATCGGGAATACAAACTTACAGACGGCGAAAACGAGTTGGTATTAATTTAGTGACGCGTGTGATGATATCTTTTTCAACGAATTGCCTTACGGCACGAATTGAAATCTTCAATTTCATGAATTGAGCCTTGTGGCTCATGAATTGCACCTATCGGTGCATTAAAGGGCAATTCGATTCATGTTGCGACAGCAACAATTCATGGTGAAACCAATTCATGACAAGGTCGTTGTCAAATCATTATAAAATTAAATATCTTTATTGTTCTGCCTTGCCAAAAAAAAGACTATTCGAAAGAATAGTCTTTTTTCAACGAAATAAATCCTTTCAGAATTTGTGAAATATGCCTGCAGTGTGTAGCGAAAGATTTATTTTATTTAACTGATGCAAGCTGCGAGAAAGGGTAATTATTATGACTTTAAAATGGAAAAGTTAAAACATCAATAAAGTTTGGTAGTAGATAAAGTTAAAATTTCTTAGAAATCAATAAAAAGTAAAAATTATGTTGTTCACATTTACTTGAAATATAATTATACTTAAAGTATAATTTATAAGGAGGGTTCAAAAATGAACACAGATAAAATTTTAGCTGAAGCAATAGCAAAGGATTATGCACCGAAGGATAATTCAAAAATAGTTGCCCTGAAAAAACTTGACAAAAAGGCAAAACTTCCGGCAACAATATTTACCTACACTTTTGGTATCATATCTTCACTTATTGTTGGTGCGGGTATGAGCCTTGCAATGCAGGCAATCGGTAGCGGAACTGTAGCTATTATTGCAGGAATTATCATAGGAATTATAGGTTTTATTCTTTGCGGAATCAATTATCCGATTTATAAAAGGATGCTTGAAAGAGACAAAGCAAAATATGCTTATGAAATTGTTGAACTTGCTCGTGAAATAAGCGAAGAAAAATAAAATGAAAAGGAGGGGTAGCGTTGAATAAATCAGAGAGTAAATATTTTAATACTGCCAAAAAGATGGACAAGGCACTTATATCCCTTCTTGAAGAAAAATCTTTTGAGTATATCACAGTAAGTGAAATATGCAAAAAAGCAAACGTTAACCGTTCAACATTCTATTTGCATTATGAAAATATGGTTGAATTACTGGAAGAGACGGTCAGATTTATACTTGATGATTTTATTTCGTATTTTGATATTGACAAAAATAACATAACCTGTAAATTCAAAGAAGCTCCTCTTGATAAATTGGTTTTTATAACGGATGAATATATTCATCCGTACTTACTTTATATTAAAGATAATAAGCGCGTATTTTCTACCGTTTTATTGAATTCTGAGTCTTTTGGTTTCAATGAAATCTACACTCGTCTTTATGAAAGAATATTTAATCCGATTTTAGAAAGATTTAATTATCCTGTATCTGACAGAAAGTATGTTATGAAATTTTATCTTAATGGAATAACAGCAATTATAAATGAGTGGTTGAAGGATGGTTGTATATTAAGTGTAGAAGATATAACACGAATTATAAATGAATGCATTTTCGGACGTAATAATTGTATAGGAGGGGCTGCCTCACTTATTTAGTGAGACAGCTTTTATTTATTTTGAATAGTCCGTGTGTATTGACACGGATAATTTAAATGTTATAATTTAAGTAGTGTTAATATCGGGAGGAATGATTATGAAATACACAGGTAATTTTACTAAAGAAATATCGTTTCCGTTAGGTGGAATAGGAACCGGAAGTATTGGACTTGGCGGTGACGGCAGACTTATAGATTGGGAAATTTTCAACAAACCGGCAAAAGGAAGCATAAACGGATATTCTCATTTTGCTATCCGAGCAATACAGGGAGAAAAAATTATTGCTGCTGTTCTTAACGGTGATATTCAAAAGGATTATACAGGACAGTACACGAAGATTCCGTACAGAGGCTTTGGTTTTGGTCCATTCAGTCAGAAAATGTGCGGATTTCCTCATTTCAGAAATGTTGAATTTAATGGTGAATTTCCTGTTGCAAATCTTAATTTTAAAGATGATAATTTTCCGGGAAATATTAATATGACGGCTTTTAATCCGTTTATCCCAAGAGACTCATATAATTCAAGCATTCCTGCAGCATTTTTTGAAATTGAAGTTGAAAATATAACAGAGGAAAATATTCGTTATCAGATTGCGTTGTCTGTGGCAAACCCTTACGAAAATTCCGTAAATAAAGCAAAACTGAGTGACGATGTTAAAGCTTTAACGATGTTTAATAATGGCGTAAATACCGATGATGTTGGATATGGAGATTTAACAATTGCTACCGATTGTAATAAAACATATACTCAAACCTATTGGTATCGAGGTGAATGGCAGGACAGCATTGTTTCATTCTGGAACGACTTTTCGGGTGAAAAAGAAATTAAAGAAAGAGTATACGATACACCGGGAAAATACGATACATGTACATTAATTGCTGAAATATCGTTAGAACCGAACTCAAAGAAAAAAGTAAAATTTGTTTTATCCTGGAATATTCCTAATAATTATAATTATTGGGATGAGTGTAAAAATGATGACGGAACTTACAAAAAATGGAAAAACTATTATGCAACGGTATTTGAAAATTCTTTAAGTTCGGCAATATATTCATTGTCAAACTGGAACAGCCTGTACAGCCGTACTATGAAATTTAAAGATACATTACACAAAACTACTTTGCCAAAAGAAGTAATTGATGCGGCATCTGCTAATCTTTCGGTGCTGAAATCGCCGACTGTATTGAGACTTGAAGACGGTTCATTTTACGGTTGGGAAGGTGTTCATGAAATACGTGGTTCTTGCGAGGGAACCTGTCAGCATGTTTGGAATTATGCGTATGCATTATGTTTTCTGTTTCCTGAACTCGAAAGAACAATCAGAGACACCGAATTTAAGTATAATACCGAACCAAGCGGAAGAATGGCATTTCGAACTATGCTTCCTTTAGGCAGGGGGATAAATTGCTTCAGAGCTTGTGTTGACGGACAGATGGGCGCAGTAATTAAGTGCTACAGAGAATGGAAAATTTCAGGTGACAATAATTGGCTTAAGGAAAACTGGGAAAACATTAAAAATGTGCTTGAATATGCGTGGAGTGTAAAAAATGAGGATTTGTGGGATTTTGACAAAGACGGTGTTGTGGAAGGAAGACAACACCATACTTTGGATGTTGAGCTTTTCGGTCCTTCTTCCTGGCTTGAAGGTATGTACCTTGCGGCACTTAAAGCGGCAGCCGAAATGGGTGAGTTTTTAGGTGATACAAAGAAAGCAAAAGAATACCGTGACTTGTTTGATAAAGGATATAAATGGACAAAAGAGAATTTGTTTAACGGTAAATATTTTATACAAAAGGTTGATATTACAGATAAATCGATTACAGACAAATACAATGCATCTGAAAAATACTGGAATGACGAAGCAGGTCAAATAAAATATCAGATAGCAGAAGGTTCTTCAATTGACCAGATGCTTGCTCAATGGCATGCAGATATTATCGGTCTTGGTGATATTTTTGATAAGGAACAGGTGAAATGCGCATTAAATGAAATGATGAAAAACAACTATAAATCTACAATGCGAGATTTTGTAAATCCATGGCGAATCTTTTCGTTAAATGATGAAGCGGGATCTGTTATTTGTGATTATCCTGCCGGTGCAGAAAAACCAAAAATTCCGATTTCTTACTGCGAAGAAACAATGACAGGCTTTGAATATTCATTTGCAGGATTGTTATGTTCTCAGGGGAAAGCGGATGATGGCTTTAAAGTTGTCAAAGCAATTCGTGACCGTTTTGACGGAGAAAAGAGAAATCCGTGGAATGAATTTGAGTGTGGAAGTAATTACGCACGTTCCATGGCAAGCTACGCTTTAATTCCGATACTCAGCGGTTTTGAGTTTGATATGCCAAATCACCATATAGGTTTTAATCCCTATATCAAAAACAGATTTAGCAGTATATGGAGCCTTAACGATGCGTGGGGAAATTTTGAAATTAATGACAATATGATTGAAATTTCCGTATATGAGGGTGATATATCTCTTAAATCATTGAGTTTAAAATTTGCTGATAAGATTTCAAGTGTAAAAATTGACGGTAAAAATATTGATTTTAAATTTATAAATGGTATAATTGATTTTAAGGAAACAAGTATTTCAGATTGTATGGAGATTATAATATGAAAAACCTTAAAATAACTACCTCACAGATTGCAAAAATCTGTAATGTTTCTCAGGGAACGGTTGACAGAGCATTAAATAACAGAGTAGATATTAAGCCGGAAACCAAACAGAAAATTATTGATGTTGCAAGACAGTACGGGTATCGTGAATATGTTTCAGCTCATCCGGAGAAAATTAAAGGGCAAATAGGTGTTATAGTATTTAACCTCAATAATGAATATTTTTCAGAACTGATAACCGAGCTTGAGTATGCTTTAAGGGCAGAAAATCTCGGTACAGTTGTAATGATGAGTCATTATGACAAGCAGTATGAAATAGAATGTATACGCAATCTGTATAATATGGGTGTTAAAGGGATTATTTTATGTTCGGTTAATAACGGTGTTGAATTTGAAAACTACCTTAAACTTTTTGACATACCTATTGTTGCAGTCGGAAACAAAGTAGAAACGCTGCCTTATGTAGGAATAGATGATTTCGAAGCAATGAGAGAAATGACTCTTAATGTTTTAAATAAAAAATTTGAAAATATTATATATTTTTCACCTGCACTTAACTACTCGGACGCTTATGCACAAAGAGAGAGATTTGAAGGTTTTTTAAGCGTTGCCGGTAACGAAAATTATACGGTAGTGACTAATATAGAAAATATCAAAGAAAGCTATGATGAAAAGACAGCAATCATATGTTCAAATGATTATTATGCTCTTAAAGTATATTTTAAGAATCCTAAAGTTAGAGTTTTCGGGTTTGACAATATCAGTGTCATCGGTAAATATAAGCTACCTGTTGATTCTGTTGGGTATTCTATGTCAGAAATAGCATCAAAAGCAATTGATATAATAACAAACTCTAAAAAAGACAGCATTACTGTAAAACATTTTATAGCAACACATACACAAGATTAGATATATACTGAAATGTTATAAGGATGAGGTGTATAACCGAAAAAAGAATATATTTTCTGAATATGGAAATACTAGCTGCAGGAATTTATCCTTTATATGTTATATATGGATAAAGAATCCTGAATACAGAATTAATGGAGGTATTTTTATGTTCAAACATGAAAAAATGTTATTTCATCCTGTTGCCATCGAAAAACCTAATCCACAGTACGCAGCTTTACTTCAGGAACAGCTTGGCGGTGCAAATGGTGAACTCAAAGCGGCAATGCAGTATATGTCACAAAGTTTTCGTATAAAGGATGCGGAAATTAAAGACCTGTTCCTTGATATCGCTGCCGAAGAGCTCGGTCATCTCGAAATGATCGCTCAGACTATAAATCTTTTAAACGGACACGATGTTGATGCAATGTCAGTTCCTGCGGGGGAAATTCAGACTCACGTGCAGCTCGGCCTCAATCCCGGACTCATCAACGCATCAGGCTATTCATGGACAGGTGATTATGTAACGGTAACTGGTGATTTGTGTGCGGATTTACTGGCTAATATCGCTTCCGAACAAAGAGCGAAGGTTGTTTACGAATACCTTTACAGACAGATAGATGATAAAAAGGTAAAGGAAACAATTGATTTTCTTTTAAATCGTGAAGAGGCACACAACGCAATGTTTAGAGAGGCATTTAATAAAGTACAGAATTCAGGCTCCAACCGTGATTTTGGTACAACCAAAGCCGCGAAAATGTATTTTAGTATGTCAGAGCCTTCACCATCCGACAGTCCTTTAACACATGTTGATTCAAAACAGCCTTCATTTAATTAATGTGTTTAAATACCCGGTACCATAACGGTACCGGGTATTAATTTTACAGTTTTCAAAAATAAAAAGCATATTTTGCAGAATTTTTGACATATATTTACAAAAAATGTCTAAATGTGTTGACAAATATAACACCATTATGGTAAAATAAGATATATTGTAAATTTATTTAGTTGGTTTTCAGTGAAAAGAGGTTTTGGATAATGGAAGAAATATCAAAGTTTTTCCTAAACGAGGAAGAAAAGGATAAGTTTATTAATGCATTAACTCCCGAATTGGCCCTACTCCGTGCAAAGGCAGAAATCTCTCAAGAAGAAATTGCAAATTTAATTGGTATTTCAAGACAGACATATGGTTCAATAGAGAGAAAGGCAAGAAAAATGTCTTGGAATACATATTTGTCTTTGATTTTGTTCTATGATTACAACAAAAAAACGCATAAGATGATTAGAAACATCTCGGCATTTCCTCATGAGCTGATTAAACGCTTTAACGACGGCGAAGAACCAGTTGATTTTGAGTTGAATATGTTATTCAAGGCGGACACAAGGAACATTATAGATTCTCTTGATGAACAAGCAATTTCAACAATTAAAACAATTTTGATGGTTGAATATTCCCGTTGCAATAATATTTCCGGTGAGGCGGTCGTTAAATTCTTTGAGGGAATAGACTTTTCCAAAAAAGACTCTTTTGATGAAAAGCAAGAAGACACCCTGCGAGCATTAAAGAATATTAAAAGGAACAACTGATATATGAGCGAAAACATTAAAAAGACAGTAAATCAATTTGTAAAGAAACATCACATAACAACTGTTAATTATTCTGTATTACGAGACATCGCAAAGACCATTGGCTTTACAATCATAGAATTCAATGCTATTTTTAATGATAAGGATGTTGAAACCATAATACAAAATCTCAATCTTGATGAATGTACACTACGCTCAAGAGGATTTACATATACGGATAAGAATTATCGACTAGTCTTTATAAATGAGGATTTAAATGATGATGAAAAGATGTATGTTCTTTCTCACGAACTTGGTCATATAGTTTGTGGACATTATACTACTGCTCCAGTCATTGGTAGAGATGTTAAAGAAGAATATGAAGCAAATGAGTTCTCTCATTATTTACTAAAAAATAATCTTTTGCGTAATTTAAAGATTGCTATTTCAGAACATAAAAGAATGGCAATTGTACTTGCATCTGTACTGTTTGTTATATTGGGTTTAGTTGTTGCTGGACTTGTTATTAACAAAGAAAAATCTTATTATGGAGATTTTTACATTACTACCACAGGTGACAAGTATCATCAAGCTGATTGTATACATGTAAAAAACCATAATAATATTGAACGACTTACAAGAGAACAATTTGAGTCAGAAGAATACAAGCCTTGTGGAACTTGTTTGCCTCAGGGGTAATTGATAGGAGGAAAAATTATGTCAGAACCAAATGTTGCTTCTATCCCAACGGAAAATACATCAATTTGTCAACATTGTGGAGTGAAAGTAAAAGCGGATGCGCAGTTTTGTCCGTATTGCGGTCAAACAGTTGTAATAACACCCACTAAAGCCTTTTGTGAAGAATGTGGTTCTGAGTTGAATGACAAAGGCATTTGTGAAAAATGTAGTGGGACTAATATAGAAAATGATAACGAATCATTAGTTAATATTGCTGCTTATAATCAATCTATCGAAGAAGAAAAAAGCAAGAAAAGTAGAAAGAAATTAGTATGGAAAGTGTTTCTTATTGCACTCGGCTCTCTTCTTGTGCTTTCGTTATTTACATACATCTATGTTTTGCCAATGATATATTATCATCAAGCAGGTTCAGCTTTTGAAAGACAAGACTACGAAAAGGCATATACTTTATATCATAAACTGGATGATTATAAAAACAGTGAAAGTAAAATAGATGATTGCATCTATCGTTGGGCGGATTACATATTGGAAAATGGAAATGATGTTGAAGCAATTAATTTCAAAGATACAGTTATATTAAACTCAATGCACTATCAATCTGTTTACGCAAGTATTTGGAGTAAGATTAACACAAACACCAAGTGGAAATATTGGGATGATACGGAGAATAATACGAAACAAGCAGCAACAGTTTACACTATGTTGAAGACACTTCCGTCTTCTTATGAGGATACGGCGACATTATTAAAACTGTTCAAAGTGATTTCTAATGGAGATATTTACCCTGTTGATAATTATATCAGAGAGAACAGAACTTTTCTTGAAACAGTTTGGCCGATAGAGTTTGTTCAGAACTTTTTAACTAGTGATGAAATGCTTAGACATTTCTTGCTGGGAAATTGGACAACCAATGACGGAAAGTATTATTTTACAATATATGAGAAAGATGAAAAACAAGAATTTGTGTACGGAGTAACCTATAATTTACCTTATGTAGCTAACCCACCTGGAACCGATCACTATATAATACGACAACAAACATTATGGTATGCGGATGTTGATAACAATAAACTAAAGGGAATTTTTAAATTTGAAATACACGATTTTAATACTATGAGTGTATTCTGCTACAGAAATAACAGAACATATAAGTTGTATCGTTAAAGGAAATTATCCTTATAGATAAAAGACAAAAGATTTATGCAAAGGGGATTTTTTATGGAAACTGAAAACAAAATTATTTAAGAAGAACAGACAGAGATTGTTTCAGAAACTACAGAGATAGAAAAAGTAGAACCTGAAAAAAGATGTCCAAAATGTCAAGCGTTAATTAGCGAAGAACAGTTATTTTGCCCTGAATGTGGCACTTCGTTGAAAAAAGTTTGCAAAAGATGCAATGCGGAACTACAGGAAAATCAGGCATTTTGTCCTTCTTGCGGATTAAATGTCGCAGAAAATTTTTCTACAGCTCCAACAAACATTAGCGAATACAATGCTGTAGTTATGAATAATCAAAAGAAACCTAAAACAATGAAAATTATTTTTGGGGCTATAGTTGCTGTTTGTATTTGCGTGGTTATTATATTTGCTGTGAATGAAAGTGGAAAAACATCGTTACATAACAAATTGATGGATGATGAATGGTCAGGTCTTTCATCAGAAGGTGATACATTACTTTATCTTGATTTCTCGGATGATGAAATTGACTACAGTGGTTTCTTCGGAATTTTAGGCAAACGCAATGTAAGTACACTTGATTACGAAGTTATAAGCAAAGATAAAATCAGCGTAAGAGGTCAAGAGATCAATGTAAAATTCAGTGATGATGGAGATACAGTCACATTTGCTCCTTCATTTATAGACAGCAGAAGTGTGACAGTGTGGACAAAATAAATTAAATTTTATAAAAGGAGTTAAATATCATGGGAAAAGTAAATGTAATTATTGTTGATGCAACAGGAAACAAAGAGCAAAAGGTTGGATTACCTGATGATGTGAAAATCGGCATTATCATGGTTAAACTTGTTGAAAAGATTAAGTTACCTTCAACAGGCCCTGATGGCAATCCTATTAGCTATAAATTTATACATAAAGTTTCCGGAAGACAGCTTTTAGAAACACAGACTTTGGCAGACGCACATATTAAAGATGGTGATGTTTTAAGACTTCAGCCGGAAATTACTGCAGGTGCGGTATGCTCAAAGTGTGGTAAAGAAATGCAAGATGGAATAGTTTTTTGTACTGATTGCGGTCAACCTATGAATGCCTCGGCACAACCGAACTTTACACAACCTGCCTATAATTCGTATGTTGCGCCCCAAAAAGATAAATCCGAATTAATTAAGTTATTGGGATTAATTGGTGCAGGCGTGTATATGGGTTCAGGTGTTATATCTGCATTTATGGAATACGATAATGAGCTCATTGAATTAATGTACGCGTTATCAAATGTAGGCGCTGGTTTATTTATGCTTGCTGTTGTCTTTTATATGTTGCACAGAATAGGTAAATAAGGGGATAAACTATGTCTACTGATATTGAACTTAATAAAAGCGATTTTGAAGAAACCAGATATTCACGATTAGAACTTATTCCTTGGTGGAATCAGGAACTTTTACATAACTCAACAGTAATGGTTGTAGGTGCAGGTGCTATCGGCAATGAACTTATCAAAAACCTTGCACTTCTTGGTGTGGGTAAAATCGTTATTGTTGATATGGATAAGATTGAGCAAACAAATCTTACTCGTTCTATTCTTTATAGAATGAAAGATGTTGGCAAATATAAATCCCAGGCCGCAGCAGAAGCTGCTATGGAGATTAATCCTGATGTTAAAGCAATATGCCTTAATCAGAATATTGTTACTGATATTGGATTGGGTGTATTCCGTAGTATGGATATTGTTCTTGGTGGTCTTGACAATCGTGAAGCAAGACTCGCCATTAACCAGTCATGTTATAAAGTAAACAAGCCGTGGATTGATGGTGCTATTGAGGTTCTAAATGGATTTGCAAGAGTTTTTGTTCCGCCCGGTCCGTGTTATGAATGCACAATGACCGAAACGGACTGGAAACTCATCAATAAACGTAAATCCTGTGCACTTTTAACTCATGATGAGATGTTAGAAGGCAAAACGCCTACTACACCTACTTCATCATCAATTATTGCAGGTGTTCAGGTTCAAGAAATGCTGAAGATTTTACATAATGATAGAAATTTACCTACACTTGCGGGAAAAGGCTATGTGTTTAACGGATTGACCCACGATTCTTTCGTTGTTGAATATCAGTTAAAAGATGACTGTATGAGTCATGATTTATACGAAGATATTAAAGAAATGAACTGGTCAGGTCGTGAGACTACCTTAAAAACAGTTCTGTCACAAGCAGAGTCTGAACTCGGAGAAGGAGCTGTTGTTGAATTTGACAGAGATGTAGCAACTGTTGCGAATTGTACTTGCGGACATACAAAAGACATTTTCAATACTGTGAACCGTCTTCGTGGCAAAGATATTGTTTGCGAAAAATGTGGTAAATCTATGCAATTTGAAACTATACACACAATTAATGGTGAAGAAGATTTTCTTGATAAAAAACTATATGAAATCGGTATACCTTTGTATCATATCATTGCAGTGAGAAAAGGTATGAAATATGCTTATTATGAACTATCAAAAGATAAAAACGAAGTGTTAGGAGGTCTGTTTGAATGAATGCAAGAATGAGGAGAATTGCCTCCGACTATGAGCAGATTAAAAAGAATTTTTCAAACCATAAAAATATTGTAGTAGAGCCAATTGGTGAAGAGCCTGCCGAAAAGTACAGAGTTACATATTATGTAAATGGTATATACCTTTTAGAAGACGGCAGAATTGAAACTCTTGGCAAACACATTGTAATTATTACACTTCACGCCGAATATCCAAGATATAAGCCGATTTGTACTATTGCAACACCTATCTGGCATCCTAATTTCAGAGATGGACAGATTTGTATCGGTGATATTTGGGGTGCAGGAGAATCACTCTGCGATATTATTGTAAATATCGGTGATATGATTCAATATAAATCTTGGAACTCCTTTAGTCCTCTTTCTGCAGATGCTGCCGAGTGGGCTATTGCAAACAAACACCTATTCCCTGTTGGTAATGTTAATTTGTGGACCGGTGAGGAAGAAAACGGAACTGCAAAAAAAGATTTCGATATTGATCTTTTTGACGAAGGCGAGGAAACAACTGCAACAGATACTGCATCCGAAGTGGCAGAACCGACTCCTGTAGTAACAGAAACACCAATTGCATCAACGGAATCAGTAGTTGAACAAGCTACGGTAGCTACTGCTGTATTAGAAAAAGATGATGAAAACGATTTTGATATAACTGCAGAAGAACTTGTTGGAATTGAATTTGTGCCTACCGCAGTTAGGATGCAAGGTAGCCAGTACGGAGCAACAGCAAAAGGCGGTAAAGTTAACTTCAAGACTGTATTTATGAAAGGAATTCTGTACGGTCTTATAGGCGGTGTCCTTGCGTGGTTACTACAGGAATTTATATTTAATGTTGATTCATTAACTATATTCTCTGATTGGCTTGGCAAAACATTATATACTGCAAGTGAATCTGATATAGCATTAGCTGTTAGATTAAGTTCTGCTATTACATTCTGTGGTGTAGGCTTGGCTATTGGTGCTATAATGGGATTGGGCGAAGGTATATATTATGGTTCAAAAAGTAATTCGGCGAAATATGCAGGTATTGGTGCTGGACTTGGCATTGGCTTAGGCTTCTTAAGTGGATTTGTTGCACAGATAATTTATTCCGCATTACTTGCAGACACAACAGAATATACATCCGAAATATATTTAGCTGTGGTTCGTGCATTAGGTTGGGCAATTCTTGGCGGTGGAATCGGTGTTTCCATTGGTCTTATAAAACCAGAAAAAATGCGTATTTTAAACTGTTCACTTGGCGGACTTGCCGGCGGCTTTGTAGGTGGTTTCCTGTTTAACTTCATCAGTGCATCAGTAACAGTTAGCGAAAATGACAGCGGTATGATTCCGCGTTTGGTTGGCATTATCTTAATGGGTGCGTTAATAGGTCTTGGTATTGGTCTTTTGGAACAGTTTGCAAAAGCAGCTTGGCTCAAAGTTATCAGAGGTGAATTTGAAGGCAAAGAATATCTCGTATTTGAAGGTAAAACAAGCATTGGTAACAGTGGCAAAAACACTATTGTTTTATTTAAAGATAAGTTGGTTGCTCCAAATCATTGCGAAATTATTCAAGAAGGAAATAAATATGTTCTTGTTGATAAAGGTTCGCCGATGGGTACAGTTGTTAACGGTATGCGTATCACCCGTCATGTTTTAAAACAAGGCGATGCAATTGCTATCGGTAACTCAGTACTTGTATTTAATACGAAATAATTAAAAGGGAGATGAGTAGCATGAAGTTTAGAATTTTAAGTATGGTTCTTTTATTTATGCTGCTTATCTCTTTTTCTGCTTATGCAATAAATTTCACTCCCGAAGAAACTTATAATTCGGTTGTTGTTGTATATACAGAAACAGGAGTAGGCAGCGGCTTTTCTATCAAAGAAAATTTGATAATTACAAATGCACATGTAGTTGGAAATAACAAAAATGTTGCAATTAATTTGTATGATGATACAACCATTAAAGGTAAAGTGGTGAAATCTGATATTGAAAAGGATTTGGCTTTGATAAAAATTGAGAAATCATTGGCACCGCTTAATACAAACGAAGAAAACATCAATATCGGTCAGGAAGTTTATGCTATTGGTGCACCAAAAGACATGCCCTACACAATGACAAAAGGCATTATCTCTGCATTGGATAGAAAACTGGGACAAAATACATATATTCAAATTGATGCTTCGGTGAATTCTGGGAATAGTGGTGGTCCTTTGGTAGATGACTCCGGAAACGTAATAGGAATAATTACACTAAAAGCAAACGATGCAGAAGGAATAGGCTTTGCATTAAAGGCATCGGAAATACTTGCCTTTGTAGATGGTGCCGAAAATACACCCAATGATAACACAGTTGAATCTGATCCTTCAAAAGAGAAAACCCAAGAAGAAAAAAATGCAGATTTAATAAGGCTTACAAAAGAGAATGAATTTTTAAAGATAACAGTCATAATTTTATCAGTATTATTAGTGTTATCCTTACTGATAAACATAAAAATTCGTGTAAAGAAAAAGGAAAAAAATGAGTTTGATTTTGAAATTGAAATTGAGGAGTAATGACAATGAAAAAGAAGAAAACAAAGTCAAAAGCTCAGCATAGGAATATGACTCCGGATTTGCCACAAAACATAATCCCGGTTGGCGAAAGAGTTTTTGAAGATAAGAACATATATATACATCAAAAGGTATATGAACAAATACATAAATTTTCAGCAAATAAGACTGAAAATGAACACGGTGGCATTTTAGTCGGCAGGGTTTTAAATGAAATGGGCAAGGAAAACACTATTATTGAAGGCTTTATAGAAGCAAAATATAATACAGCTACACCTACAACATTAACTTTCACTCACGAAACCTGGGAATACTTTCACTCAGAGATAGGTAAACGTTTTAAAGACAAAAAAATAGTTGGCTGGATACATACACATCCTGATTTTGGTATATTTTTATCTGAGAACGATAAATTTATTCAGCAAAACTTTTTTACAGATGCAAATCAGGTAGCATATGTTGTTGACCCTATCCGTAATGACGAAGGCTTTTTCTTCTGGATTGATGATAAGCTTGAACGTTGTCCTGGATTTTATCTGTTTGACAGAAATGGTGCAAAAATACGAAATAATCCATGGCAGAATGAAGAAACAATAGATGCTGTAAGTAATAAAAAAAGCGGTGGTGGATATATTTTTAAGGTATTTACAGTTCTTGCAATGGCGATACTTTTGCTTATAATTATGAAACAGTCAACTGAAATTAATAAACTTAAACACGAAATTGATAATATGAAGAATGTTATAAATAATCAGGGAATGCTGTTTCAACAGTTTTTTATGCCTGGAGTGAACGAAACAACACCTGATACCGAAACTGACCAGAATACAGAAAATAATTCACCTCGGAACAATACTGTTCCGGATACAGAAACAGAACAGAATAATGATAATCAGGTTGAGAACGGTCAGACAGATAATAATCGTGGAGGTACTTTATAATGGATTTTACAGGTAAAATTTGTCCTTATTGTAAAACTGAATTTAAAGAAGGGGATGATGTGGTTGTATGTAGTGTGTGCGAAATGCCACATCACAAAGAGTGTTGGATAGAGAATAAATCGTGTACTACTTTTGGTTGTACGGGTACAATTTTAGGAGCTGAGCAGTATACTGAAGCTGTTGATAATAAAAGATTCTGTTCTAAATGTGGAGCACCAATGACTTTAGAACAGAAGTTCTGTTCTGCGTGTGGAAATTCTGCTTTTGCTACAGGTGAACCACATTTTACTGTTGCTGCAGATAATAATTCTCAGTCGTATCAGCAACCAACATATCAGCAACCAACATATCAGCAGCCACCATATCAACAACCTGTTTATCAACAGGTGAATCCTTATGCACAGCAAAATAACTATCAAAACCAGAATGTTGATCCGGATTTGTTTGTTTTTTTGCAGAAAAACCAAATGTATTATATAAATAATTTTCAGCAAATGAAATCAAAAGGAAATAAAACCTCCTGGAACTGGTGTGCATTCTTGTTTTCAGGTTATTGGTTTGCATACAGAAAAATGTACGGTATCGCAACGGCGTGTCTCGGATTAAACTTTTTGTTTAGTATTATTCCTGTAATCGGTGGGTTGCTTAATCTTGCTCTTTTCATTTGTGTAGGTATATTTGGTAATAGCTTATATCAGCAGTATGTTGAAACAGAGCTTAATACGGCAAAAACAACACAGGCATTTAATAAATTAGGTTATATAAATCTTAAGGGCGGCGTTAGCACAGGTGCTATGTGGGCGTCTATTGGTATTTATTGTGTGGTTTCTCTGTTTTTTAATGCACTGTTATTTTAAGGAGACCGAATATGGAAGATACAATGATAGATATTATTGGTGAAAATGAAGCTAAAAGCTCTTATGATGTGCCAATGCCTGTAAATTTTGTAACGGTAGGAATAATCGAACATGACAGTGTACGTGTTTACATAAAGCAGGATGTATACAAAAGAATAGAAAAGTTTGCCAAAGAGGAAATGTCAAAAGAGGTTGGCAGTATATTGATTGGTGATTACGTTGAAGAGAATAACAAAACTTCTGTAATTATTTCGGATTATATTGAGGCAAAATATACCGATGCATCAGCTTCTACACTTACATTTACTCACGAGACGTGGGATTATGTGTATAAGGAAAAGGATAAAAAGTACCCTGATAAGAAAATTGTAGGCTGGCAACATACACATCCGGGGTATGGTATCTTTTTGTCAAACTATGATATTTTTATTCAGGATAACTTTTTTAATCTTCCCTGGCAAATAGCATACGTTGTTGACCCTATTGCAGACACAAGAGGTTTTTTTGAGTGGAAAAATAACAAAACGTCAAAAATGACAGGCTTTTATGTTTATGATGATGTAGGAAGAAAAATCTGTATTTCAGAAAAAAACAAGCCTTCAAAAAAATCAATCTCTGTTAGCACGGTTATTCTTTCGTTTTTGTTGTTTGTTTCAATTTTGCTTACTATTTCTTTTGGCATAGAAAAGGATAATTATGCAAAAAGACTTGAAGAATCACTTAGAATTAAAGCTGAAACTGAAATTGAATCTCCGGATACAGAAAGCGAAAAAAATATTTCACTTTCTGAAAATACAGAGGTGTTCAGAATATACGAGGTTAAAGCGAACGATGGTCTTGAAGCTATATGTAAATCCTTTGACTTGGATTATACTGAAAACATTTCAAAAATAATGAAAATTAATTCTATTAGTGACCCTGACTTGATTATTACAGGTCAGAAGCTTTATTTGCCGATTAATAAGTAAATCCGGAGGTAAAAATCAATGAAAAAAATACTGTGTTTTTTGCAAATTTTAGTTGTTATTATGTGTAGTGCGGTTATGCCGGTTTCTGCGTCAGATTACGTTGGCACTGTAAATTACAGTCCTATTGTTATGTATATTAATAATTATCCTATACCATCTTATGTAATGGATGGGTATGTGTTTGTTCAGGTTGAGGATTTAACAGGTTACGGCTTTGATATCAAGTGGAATGAATATAATAAGTCACTTAGGATCATAAGAAATGATAATTGTGATATTAATTATAAATCAACTTTTATTCCTCTTGATTCTCAGATTGGAAAGAAGAACTTTGATTTTTACACAACTGAAGTGAAAACATATATCGGAAATTATGCTTATGAAATCGAATGCCTGGCAGGAAAGCCCGGTTGTACTTACATAAATGTTGAGAATCTTGAGGTTTTCGGCGAATTGCAGTGGTTGCCCGAACTAAACCATATGAAACTTTGGATACGAGATGGACTTGAATGTTATGATGTACCATTTTATGTTCCCAAAAGTCTTAGTTCATTGAAACTATACAGACATTTCGGTACGAATCCTAAAAATGCTAAAAATTATTATCAATTTTATGGTGGGTTATTTGTGAACCCCCAAATATATTTTTGGTACGGAGAATTTACTGAATTAAGTAATGGAGAAATAGCAGAGTCAATATGTTGCCCATATTCTAAAATGTATGTCGACATATATGATACTGAAGGTAAAAAGGTGTACACTACGTCAAAAACTTATTATAATGAAAATGATTTAACACAGTTGCCATATATTATCGGTGCGATGGATGCTCCTTTAACTTATGAGATAACAGTACCTTCATCACATCTGATATATGGGAATGATTATATGGCAAGAGTTACATTTTGGTGTAATTCCTGTCAACGAGGAAATACTGATGATATATATTTTACACTAATGTAAGAAAATTATAAGGGAGTGTTAAAATGAAAATATGTTTAAATTGTCAGGCACAAAATGAAGATAATGTTATGTTTTGTGTTAATTGCGGCAATAAGTTTTCTGAATCATTACAAGATACAACTATTGTTTCAACAGAAAAAAATATATGTCCCAAATGTGGTTATGAAGATAATTCATCCTCTCATTTTTGTGGCAAATGTGGACACAATTTAATGTTAAATGTTGAAGTTCCAACTGAGGAATCTTTAAAAAGCCTGGCAGATACACTTAACAGCCAAATGTCAAATAATAGCAAAAAACCATTTGATTTAAATAATGCTATTATCGGCATTCCTAAGAAGTGTTTGAATGGGTTAAAAAATTTATTTAACAAAATAGGTAAAAAGAAACTTATTATTTTATCTTCTGTGTTGGCGTTTTTAATAGTGTCTACGATTCTAATTGCAAAATTAGTTGTTCCTTTTGCACCACATTATTTTAAAGGTAATTCAGCTGTAAAGGCTGCAGATTATCCTACTGCTATCGCTGAATATGAGCTTGCGGGGAATTTCTTAGATACCAATTCTAAATTGAATGATACTTACTATTTATACGCTGAGACATTGTATAGCGAAGAAAAGTACTACGATGCCGCAATTAACTATAATATAGTAACGAATTATGAAGATACAGAGCAAAAATTAATACAATGCGGAACAAATTTACTTGATAATAAAAAGTATGATAATGCAGTAGAAGTTTTTGAAATGGTGGAATCGGATTCAGTTACTCAGATGAAGAGCTATGCATCGGCTATGCTTAGTATGCAAGATGGTTCATATCAGGAGGCTAAAAAAAGCTTTATTGCTGCCGGGGATTATAGTAATTCCAAAACTATGGTTAATGCGTGTGATCTTATGCTTGCTGATAAATATTGTAATGAAGGTAAATTTGATGAAGCACTTAAGATTTACAATACATTACCGGAAGATTTCGTTTATAACGAAATAAGTGTTTCCGGCAGAAAAAACTTACTTTTAAATTCAAAGCCTATGTTAGATGCGATGGGAAGATGGAATGCATCTGATAATTATATTGAGTCACGTAATATTTACAAAAGAACCGGTAGCTGGGATAATTGGTATTATGGTCATGATAACGTGTTGTCGGGTCAGTATATAGAGGTTGAGTGTACTTTAAACAACGATAATACATTTGATATTAATGGAGAAGTTTGTTTTTATAAATTTGATGATTATTCATCATTGTCGGCATATTGTAAAGCTAAGAGCACAACAAGAAGTATAAACATAAGTAACGTTACATCTATTCCTTCAACTTTTAGTATTGATAGTAATACAACATTATATTATTCAAATGGTATATTTAGCATAAAGTATTCCGAAAGAGACAACTATTCGTCATATTTTTATAATATGTATAACAGTTCTGTTACATACGGTAATCGTTGATAACATTTTAATAAAACTTGCTTAAAGCAAGTTTTATTTATTTTATGAACATTTACTTGTAATTTTTGTTTATTTATGTTAAAATATCTTGAATAAATAATTATGGAGGTAATCATAATGAATGTTTTGGCAATTGGAAACAGTTTTTCTTGTGACGGTATGACTTACGTTCATCAAATTGCAAAAAAAGACGGAAACGATATAACTACAGTAAATTTATTTATTGGGGGTTGCTCTTTGAGCACTCATTATCGCAATATGCTTTCTGAAGCTCAAAAATATCAGATTGATTTTAACGGTTGTATGACCGGTTTTTATACAAGTATAAAAGAAGCTCTTTTATCCCGTGATTGGGATTATATTACTCTTCAGCAGGCAAGCCTTTTTAGTCCTGATTATGAAACTTATCAGCCATATCTTAATGAACTTGCAGCATATGTAAGAAAAATGTGTCCTAAAGCAAAGCTTGGTATTCATGAAACCTGGGCATATGAAAAGGTTAGCGAAAGATTAATCAATCTTGGGTATAACACCCCTGACGATATGTATAATAATATAAGAAAAGCTTATACCATCGCTGCTGAAGATATAAAAGCAGATTTTTACATTCCCTGCGGAACAATTCTCCATAAGCTGGCAAATGAAGGATTAACCGTTCACCGTGATACATACCATGCAAATAAGGGAATAGGCAGATATGCTCTTGGTATGATGTGGTATGCGGTTTTAACAGGAAAAGATATCAGTAACATAGAATTTACAGATACTGATGAGCCTGTAAGTGAAGAGCATACTTTGCTTGTAAAAAATTTAGTTAAAGAAATTTTAGGATAGGAGATTTTAATCTATGTCAAATATTTGGCACGATATATCAGCATCAAGAATAACTCCGGATGATTTTATTTGCGTTGTTGAGATTTCTAAAGGCAGTAAGAAAAAATATGAATTAGATAAAGAAACCGGTTTGATAATACTTGACAGAATTTTGTATACATCAACACATTATCCGGCAAATTACGGTTTTATTCCACGTACATTAGGCGATGACGGTGACCCTTTGGACGTACTTCTTCTTTGTTCTGAGCCTTTGGAGCCACTTACACTTGTAAGAGCATATCCTATTGGTGTTATTGCTATGATAGACAATGGTCATAATGATGAAAAAATAATAGCTATTCCATATAATGACCCGACTTATAATAACTATACTGATATCGACCAGCTCCCTAAGCATATATTTGACGAAATGAAGCATTTTTTCAGTGTTTATAAAAATTTAGAGGAGAAGGAAACCGCAGTAGATGAAGTAAGTCCAAAGGAAGAAGCTATCAATGTAATTTCGGGCGCTATCAAGAATTATGAAGAAATTTTCAGTTGAAGTGATGCCGTTAATTCTGCAAATAATATAAAAATTAAAAAACTTTAATTTTTTTCAAAAAAAGTATTGACTTTTTAGTTGTTTTGTAGTATACTAACAAAGTCGTCGGTGAGCGACGTAAAACATAAGCTGGTGTAGCTCAATTGGTAGAGCAGCTGATTTGTAATCAGCAGGTCGCGGGTTCGAGTCCCATCACCAGCTCCATTTTTTGGGAGGGTTCCCGAGTGGCCAAAGGGGGCAGACTGTAAATCTGTTGCGTCTCGCTTCGATGGTTCGAATCCATCTCCTCCCACCAGAAAAAACGACTTGTTTCGACAAGTCGTTTTTTTCAGTTATATTTGCCTGCGGCAAGTTATATTGCTGCGCAGTTATATTCGGCTTACGCCGAGTGATATTGTGATTCGCACAGTTTAATGGCAAATATAATATCACTGAAACCGAAGGTTTCAAT
>JAGAJK010000050.1 GCA_017626145.1 Clostridia bacterium | reverse complement strand
TATGACTGAAGCAGAATGTCTTGCTTATTGTAAAGAACGTGGTTTCGATTGGGATGGTTTATATGACATTTTTTCTCGTGTATCTTGTTGGTGTTGTCCTTTACAGTCACTTGACGAATTACGGAAACTGAGAAAATATTTCCCCGAACTTTGGGAACGTCTTCGATGTATGGATAAAAACACTTGGAGAAAGTTCTCAAAAATTTACAGCGTTGAAGAACTTGAGGTTCGCTTCGCATATGAAGATGAACTGCTTGAAAAGGGTTTGCCGATTAAAGGTAAACCTTTTTTTGATGCACTAAACCAAAAATTAAAGTGTACAACATAAAATTGGAGAGCATATGTCCTGTTGGGATGTATGCTCTCCGTTTTTTATTTTACAAAATCCATTTTAATAACTTTTTGGCTTTTTACAGTCAAAGCATTTTTTCTTGAATAGTCCATAAAAATCCCCACCGCAAAATTCGCATTTGCCATGAAGTTTCCACAAATAAGGTTGTGCGTATGGTGTTCCACTAAATGAGCCGCATTTTATATGATTTGGATGAATAACATTCTTCAAGTTACTGCATCCATAAAACGCCTCGTCGCCTATTTTAGTTACACTTTGTGGAACGATAATTTCTTTGAGGTTTTTACAATCCTTAAAAGCACAACCCTCTATCAAGGTAATGGTGTTAGGAATAGAAATATTTTTTAATTTTACACAATTATTAAACATCCCATAAGATATATTTGTAACACCGTTTTCTATAATAACATCTTCTAATTCACTGCACATACTGAATGCCCAATTTCCGATTGATTTTAAGCAAGCAGGAAGACATATTTTTTTTAATTCATTACATTCAGAAAAAGCAAAAGGCCCGATAACTTCTATATTATCTAATGTTATTTCCCTTAACTTGTAACACTGATAAAATGCTTGTTCTTCAATTTTTGTTACAGAATTTGGCATTGTTATCTGAATTAAGTTAGAACATTTATAAAAGGCCTTTTCACCAATAATCGAAACTCCATCGGGAACTATTACATTTGAAGTTTGCCCTTTGTATTTAATTAGTTTTCCAGCAACTATTTCAAATTCTTCTTGATTGTAGTTAGTAATGTTTACTACATTTGAATATATATAATTATCCATACGACACACCTCACTTAATTTATAATAACATATTTCCTCAACTAATTCAAGGATTTCAAGTACTCTTCAGCATTAACATACTTAATTCCATCAACATCTTTTGTTTCACCACGATAGATAACATACTTTCCTGTAATAGTTCCGAACCGGAAAGCGGTGTCTTCGCACTTTTTATCATCGTTAAGATGCTGAGATTGTTTGTCAACGATTTCCTTGCTATATTTTATTTCGTAAATCTCGCAAGTTGCGGTTTCGCTATCTGCAACAACCATATCAAATTCACCGATAGCAAATCTAAGCTGGAATACCTGTTTTTTGGGATTTACCATTTTGGTTTCGATAAGAATGATGTCTTCTAACATACGGCCTTTAACTTCACTTAAAATTCTCTCAAGAATATAAGCTCTTTCGGTTGCAGAGAATCCACTAAATTTTTCATCCTGAAGAATTGAATTAACAAGTTCGGTTGCCTGTGAATATCTCATACCGGGCTGTGTTATCACTATTTTTTTATCCTCAGAATTTGATACAGGCAAGTACTCTTCGTCAATTTCCATTATTAAGTCAAGCAGTGCAAGATATTCTTTAATCTCCATTGCACAATCTTTATCAACAGGAATAGTTTGGTCTTCGATATTTAATATTTCAAGTGTTTCCATCAGTCTTTTTTCAACTGATTCTCTGTCTATGTTACTTAAAATATCAATACTGTTATTTTTATCTTTTAACAGATTTCGAGCTGAAATTGACAAGTCTGAAGATTTGAATGTTTTCGTTAAAACATCAACAGTGAAACGATGGTTAATATCTTCTACAACACGGTTTATGGCGTTTGTAAGTTCCTTATTCTCATACAGTTTTAACAAGTGACGGAAGTTTCTTCCGCTTTTATAAAACTCAAGTGAATGTTGAATGTTTTTTGCTATAGCAGTGTCAATATATTCATCAGTTCTCTTAGAGTCAGAGAATGGTGACTCTTCATTATAGTTTACACCGCTTAAACTCATTGTTCCACCGAACCGAACGTATTCATCTATACCTTTGATGCCAAGAACATTTTCAAATTCACGATATGGAATAAATGTTGTGTGAAGAGTGATACAACGGTCATATAGTTCTTCGCTTTTTGTAAATAAAAATCCAAGAGAGTCTGTTCCTGAGAGAACTATCTTCATACCACAAGCAGCATAAATGTCTGAGAATAAAGCAGCACCGTCAATAAAGTCTTCCATCAATGTTACTTCATCAATGAACACATACTTGAAGCCTTGGCTTTCGAGTTGTTTAAGGTCTTTATTGAGTTTGCCAAGGTCATCTTGAACTTTAACCTGTATAAATGCAGACTTTTGAAAATCGCTTTCGCTCATATCAGCAATTATTTGTCTGATTAGAGTTGTCTTTCCGGTACGGCGCAAACCATACAAAACAAAAACTCTGTCTTGATGACCGCCATAAATATATTCGTGTAATTTACTATAGCACTCTCTTTTTTTGTAACTCTTTACAGGAGAAACATAATTTCTTAACTGTTCTCCAATACGAATATATGTGTTGAAATCGTGAGAAGGGGTTGCATCAAAAGCAGTAGGTTCTATGCGTTTCAGTTCTTTTAACTTTTTCTCTAATTCTCTACGTTTTTTGATTTGTGCCTTTAATTCATCAACATCATCAAAACTTACATATGTTTCTTTAACTTTTCCATCACGAGTCACACGATGATAATAGTACACTTTATCTTTGATAGTCTTTTTTGATACACTGCCTGATGGGAGAGCAGCAATCTCACGTTCAAGGTCAATTATTTTTTGCATAATATCATTAGTCATAAAAAACACCTCCGACTATTAGTTATACCCTATTATACCCTAATTATACCCAAAAGTCAAGGGTATAACAGAAGTTGAAATCAGATTTGGTTATGATGGAGTGATTTTATGTATCAAAAAGTGTCTAAAATAAAGCAAATAATCTTCTTTAAGCCAATTTAATTTATTCCGAGTATAATTCCTTACCTGTGATAGAAAAATCGCTTCTATGCCCCTTAAAATTGCAAAACTGCTCTCCTGTGCCAAACGAGGGGAGCAGTTATTTTTTATTTGTTTTTCTTTTTGCTTTTATTATATTCCAAAGCCTCATTGAGTCCTTGCATTACACCTGAATACACATCAATACCCTTAAAGTTTTCTTCAATTTCATCCATCGTTAAGGAAGATTGAAACGCAACGTCTTCGCTGTCTTCATTTTTCAATATTTCTTTTTTTACAACTTCCTGAGCAGCACGTGAAATGAAATCTTTTGCAATAGTTTCTGAGTCTTCCGGTGAGTTTGGGTTATGAAAAGTTATATCTAATGGTTTCTTTTTCATATATTCACCCGACATTACAACGATTGTTGAAACGGTGTTATTCCTTCGGTTTCATCATCATTTGTATCGGATGAAACATAATTCACCATATGCTGTTCACCAACGAATGATTCTTGGTTGAATAATGTTGGTTCTTCTTCAGTAATGGTTCTCTCTTTTTTAGAGTGTAATTTTATCCAACTTAAACCGTGTTTCATCTTTTTGTTGTATTCAGTAAGCATTGCTTCAGCATATCCCATCGAACCGCTTCTTCGCTCTTTTGCTAAACGAATGATTTCTTTTGCAGAATAGTTTCCAAGTTTATCCTTGAATACGTCATTTCTAAGTTCATCACCAAAGGCATTTACTAATAATGCTATACCTTTTAGCATACTTGCCGATAATGAATTTGGTTCACTTTCCCAAGTCCCGATGCAGAGGTTAAGAGTCCTGTCAAGGACTGCAAATCCATATTTTTTATATATACTTTCAAGTGAAGAGATTGCACAAATACCACCGGGGCATTTCTGAGAAGTAACCCTTAACCCATATGACTCAACTAAGTCTTTTATAAACAGTTGTATATCATTCTGAGCTTCTATGTTTGCATTAAAGATTTCGTATGGTGTTAGCGGTTTAACACCTTCTTGCTGTCTTGCAAATAAATCGGCTTCGATTATGTAATCCATATCATCATAAATCATACACCATACAGGAGTATCACGAGAACCGGAAACGGTTGCAACCATTTCTATGGTATGCTGACCGTCAATAACATAATTCTGTCCGTCCCTTTGGCTGATTTTAACCGGATTAACTTTGTATAAATCAAAGTTTTCTACACCTTGCTTTACTCTTTTAACCGAAATACTTCTTTGGTAATCTTGGTTTGATACAAGGTTTTTTATCGGTATAAGTTCAAAATGTACATTAGGTACATATTTTTTCAAATCATCCATTATAACATCTCCTTTACGATGCTCAACAAATCATTTACTGCTGATTGTAGGTTCAGAAGTTGACCTATAAGCGTGTTTCTTTTTTCTGTACTTGTATCCTGATTGTGTACAGCTTTTTGCGTTCTGTTTATTACTCTAATCCAAGATGGAATTGTGAGTGCAAGACTTGATATTTCCAAATCCGGGTCATAATCCGGTGTGTTTTTTATCTGTAATTGTGGTTCATTATCTGTTTTTGCTACAGTGTTTAAAGGAACATATTCATCAAGTATTTCTCTAACCATTGTATATGATTTACATTTTCCATCCGCACCTAAGATAAGCCCAGATAATTCCTTTAACTTCTGTGGCGTCATTTTCACTAATTCGGCAAGATGTTCTTGCGACATACGAATTTTACCTATTTGAATGTGTGTTGCCAACTCCGGCACATATTTATATAATTCGTCAATTCTTTGCATAAAAAACCCATATTTAAAAACTGTTGTTTCTGATATATGATATTCCTCTCCAAGTCGTTGTCTTGTACCGACTTTACTGCTGTCATAGTGGAAGTTGTTTAGTGACGGTCTTCCACGTTTCTTTGATGCTGTTCCTTTAGCAACGGTGTGTTTTCCCAAAAGCCTTTCACAGTCGTATCTTTTCCCGACAAGGTATCTCCACATTGCTTCTGTCATTTTTCTTTCTTTTATCTGCATTTGACACACATAAGCAATAACTTCAATTCGCTCTTTTAACGGTAGTTTAACAATGGAAAATGGTATTTTGTGTTTGTGACAAATTTCATATACCTCAAAATCCATTACAATATATGAGTTCCAAACTCGTATTGGTGTAGTACATCCGTTTTCTAATATTTGATGTTCTAACTGACGAATTTCCCTTGAATTAAGAGGAAAGGAGAGTCTTGAAAAATCTTCATCAGTTTGAAGAGTGTATAACTGTTTTATTTCTGCCATAATGCACTTCCTTATTTATTCCAAATTTATCTTGCTTATATAGTATTTTTCATATTCAGTCCAAAAGTAAGAGTTCTTAGTGTGCATCCGTTCCCTGATGAAAAGCACATCAGTTCTATGTTCTGACAACACCAAATCGCATAAAATCCTTCTTAAATCTGCTCCTTTTTTCCCGAACCGAAGAATTGAATATGTAACTATCAGATTAAATTTATCAGACTTGCTTTCTTTTATCATTTTTTCAAATGCACAGTTAGAGTCGATGTTGTCTATATAAAATTCAACAGTGTCAAGTTCCATATTCATTTTCAAGTATCTTTTGAACCCATCACGAAAGAATTTCACGTCTTTTTCAACTTTAGATAAATCATTCGTTCCGAAATTCAGTTTCATATAGGCAGCAACTTTATAATTTTCTTTATTACACATATTTACTCCGCAAATTGCAACTCGTTATTAAAGTTCTCGGCTTTTTCAAGTTCAAAAAGTGCAAGATTTTTATTCGTGATTAACTTTCCGTTTATCATATATCTGTGTCCCACTTCAAACTTATCTATAAGTTTACTTATTGTTTCTATAAAAAGCATACTATATATCTCACAGCTATGGTTGTTATATTTAATTCTATGAGCCTTTTTATCATTTCTATCCGTTGGTAAAATACCGATTGTTTTTTCTTCAGGATTAACTAAGAGCAGCACATAATCCGGTTTTCCTAAAGCCTTAATAGTAGTTCTATGAATACGGATTCTATATTTTGATACATCAATTACAACTCGTGGTATAACATCAATATTGTTTTCGTTCATAATCATTTCCTCCTGTTCCTATGTTATTTTCACCGTTGTTTGACGGTGACTGATAAGGTTGTGTGTTATTCGGTTGCATATATCCTTGTTGTGAACCCTGCTGTTGATATGTATTTACGGTTGCAGATGGAGCATGTGTAATAGGTTGACCCATTTCTGCTTGTCCTTCGTTTGCACTGTTTTCTCCTGTTTGTGCTGTATCAAGAGAAATCTGATTATCTTCAGCAGGAGCTTCTTCTTTTTTATCCTGTAATCCGAACACCGTGTAACCATCAAAGATATTAACCTGAAGTAATTTTTTATGTTCTTCAACAGGAAGACCAAATTGGTCTTTCCACTCTTCAGGGAAGATAGGTGTTCTTGATGTTCTTGGCTTTTCACCTTCTTTGATAATTCTCTGATATGTTTCAGTTGCTGTAAGGTCAAATAGTATTAAATATTCTTCACCGCTTTTTATAATTTTTCCGAGCATCTTATACCGATAATTAGGGTTCCAGTCCATTAGTGCAACAAGTTTTGCGAAGAAAAGGCGGCAAGTAATCTGTTTTGGCTTTCTTTTACCCGCTTTTTCCGTACACCATAAAAAAGAGTCTTTATCATCTTCTCTACAGGGACGAACCGCTAATTTCATCGTTTTAGGATTTACTAATATCTGCACATAGTTTACTGATGGCAGTTTTTTAATACAGGCAGTGTTAAGTGTTACTTTACAGTTGTTAAAGGTTATGGATGGTTCATACATATGTGCGAAGAACTCACCACGCACTACCTGAAATCCGTCATATGTAAAGTTTTCATCAATGATTATGTCGGTATTGTCGATATTTGTTGCATCGTTTGTTATAAGTGTATTATTGTTGTTCATTGTAGGTTGAATCGTTTCCATTTGATAAATCCTCCTGTTTCATATCATTCATTAACTGTTGAATATTTGTTGCAACCACACTTGGCTCTGTGATGTCAAGCTCACTTTCTCCTACAGAAACGGCTTCTGCATCCACGCAATTCTTTTCAGCAATTTTTAACGGCGCAATGTGTGTTTGGTTATAAAAATTGTTACCAAAAGTGTCTGCCCAAGCTGTAGGAAAGGCAACGATAGATTTGCCTGTTTTGGGGACAATCGGAGTAACTTCTTCTAAGATATTTTTCTTTTCCATTGGTTGTTCTTCAGGTGTCGTTTGAGGTATAAAAATCGTTGCATCCTTAATATCAAATATCATTAAAGAAACATTATTTTTCTGCTTTTTAACACCTCGAATACGGTATTTATATTCCTTATTCCAATTAAAAAGTTCATAGAGTGTGGGAATAAATGCTGAACCGGATATTTTTCGTGAAACGATATTTCCGGATGTATCCATCTTCGCCCATTGCATTGCATTTCGTACCTTTTTGTTAGAACTTCTAACCACAATAAGATTTTTTAATGGATGTACCAACATTTCTATATATTGGTTGTTGTTGAACTTTTTAACACAGGTTGTGCTAAACTGTATCCCTTTAGAATCAAAGGTAATACACATCTTATTTGTTGTGTCAAAAAACTGTGACCGAGCGACTTCAAAACCTCGAAAGTCGAAATCACCGGAGTCGGCAGTGATAAGGACATCGTTTTGAGCGTCATCAGAACTGTTTTCTGTTAATCCGCTACAAGCATCTAAATAATCTTCAGGTTTAAAACCGCACCATCGTGGATTTACAGATATACAACCTTTAAGGGAGCCTTCACGTATGATTTCAAGTTCGGGAAGAATACCCTTGTTACCGTACTTTGCATTTTCTAAAAGATGCTGAACCGCAATAAAATCGTCCCTTCGGATAATAGGTTCGTGATGGTTTCGCCATCTATGTTGAGTTCTGTCACCCTCGTTACGTCTTTTCTTGTGACTTATATAGTCAATGGTATATGTTTTCCAAGTAAGAATATCTCCGCAATAACGTTCATTCTTCAAAATTGTTCTTATAGAACCCTCATTCCAAACATCGTTACCTTTTTTTGTCTTACATCCTATATCAGTAAGAACTTCAGCGATTTCTTTAAGAGTATGACCGTATAAATACATAAAGAAAATCAAACGAACCGTTTTTGCTTCTATTTCATTTACAACAAGTTCTCCTTCTTCATCGTGGTCGTATCCAAGCAGCACAGGAGTTAAAACAATACCTCTTGAAAATCTCATACTTAATGAAGCGTTCATAATATCACTTTTTATATGAGATTCCTCTTGGGCCATTGTTGACAATATACTCAAGATTACTTCTTTGTCTTTATCAAGTGTGAAAATGTTTTCTGTTTCAAAATAAACTGCTACAGGCGGTCTTAATTGAGATAACTCACGAACTATACTGATAGCATCAACAAGGTTTCTTGCAAATCGGGATACACTTTTTGTTATGATTAAATCTATTTTTCCGGCTCTGCAATCATCAATCATACGGTTAAATTCTTTTCGTTTTGCCATTGATGTACCGGATATACCTTCGTCAGCCGCTGTCAAGTAAGGACTAAATATTTTTGAAAATTGTTTACAATTTCGGGGGTCAAGAAGCCGCATCCACCGTTTCAAGGCAGGTCAGCAGCTTCTCCAACTCGTCACGCAAGGCAAGCTCGATTTCAATGCCGCCGTCCTTGTAAACCGTGACACGCTTCACAACATCGTTTGCAATTTCCGAAGTCAGCGTTTCAAGCTCGGTGTATTCCTTGTATTTTTCAATAAAGGCTCCACCTTGCTCGGTAGTGGTCTGCGAAGATTTTTCAAGGCGTTCCATTTTCTCGGTCAGCTCTTGCATCTGTGCTTGGTTGCTCGCCTTTTGGGATAAGTACGTTTCCTTGTCAATGGTTCCGTCAATCAGCTTTTCATATAAATCTTGAAGTGATTTTTCAAACTGATTTTTTCTGCTCTGCAGTACGGCAAGCTCACGACGGGCTTGCTTTTTCTCTGCTTGGATACGCTCTTTTTGTAGGAGCAGAAGGTGTTCCAAGCTGATCGCATAGGCGGCATAGGTGCGAATCAAAGTAACAACCATTTCGTGAATATCCGCTTGAAGAATACCCTCGGAGGTGCAATCAAAATTCGTTTCCAGATGTGAAGTGCGACAATGATATTTTGCATTTTTTGTATTGGAGAGTACCATAGCGTATCCGCAAGTTCCGCAAATCACTTTTCTGCGAAGCGGATTTCTTTCGGATGCAACGGGGATATATTCCTTGTACTCTTTCATACGGCTCGCCACCTTCTGAAAATTTTCCTTTGAAATTATACCCTCGTGGGTCTCGTCAACAATAATCCAATCCGACTTGCTG
>JAGAJK010000049.1 GCA_017626145.1 Clostridia bacterium | reverse complement strand
TCAGCGACCGCAAAAAAGTTTGCAGTACCCGCTTCGCATCTCTCACTGATAAAACAGTCCCCCGGACTGTTTTATTTAACCGTTCGAGCCTGAAGGAGTTCAATTCTCTTCATTTACATAAAAAAAGACACCCGATGGTGTCTTTTTTTATGTGGTGGAGGCGGGGAGAATTGAACTCCCGTCCGAAAATCTTTCCACTGATGTTTCTACAAGTTTAGTTTGTGGCTGAAAATTCCCTCGTCTTTAGTTCCGCAAACAAACCTAAAGACTTAGTAGCTTCATTATTCATGACTTGTTCAAAGCTTTACAAATTCACGTTCACTGCGTAGTTGACGCCCGCCTCCGCACCGCAGTAATGCGGGTTGGACGGCTGCCTTAATTAGGCAGCGTAAGCTAAATTATCGTTAGCGTTTAAATTTAAATTATGGATTTTAAGGATGCTCCATACATCCACCTGCTTCATCAGCTTCCTTATCCCCGTCGAAACCTTTACGCCCCCGTGGAAAGTATGTTGTGCAAATCCGTTTACCTTAATTTTGGTATTAACACAACTGTTTTATAATTATAATTAATTTTTATGAAATTGTCAACACGAAAATACTGTTAAAATTTTGCAGAATCTTTCATAGCACGTTCCATATCTCGCTTAGCACTTTTTTTAGCCGCATCTTCACGTTTATCGTAAAGCTTTTTACCCTTTACGGCAGCAATTTCCAGCTTTACCTTTGAGCCTTTAAAATAAAGAGACAAAGGAACAATAGAAATACCGTCTTGTTTAACCTGTCCGAAAAGACGCATAATTTCCCTTTTGTGCATTAAAAGCTTTCTCACTCTTAAAGGGTCTTTATTAAATATATTTCCCTTTTCGTAAGGACTTATGTGCATTCCCATAACAAACATTTCACCGTCTTTTATGGAAACCCAGCTATCCTTTAAATTAACGCTTCCCTGGCGTATTGACTTCACCTCTGTGCCGAAAAGCTCTATTCCTGCTTCGAATTTTTCGAGAATAAAGTAGTCGTGAAAAGCTTTTTTGTTATTTGCTACTGTTTTTATGCTTTCCTGCATATTTAGCCTCCAGAATTTTGTAAATAATAACTCCACCTACAGAGCATATTGTAATTATACCGTAAACAATTGCAAGCTTGATAAAATTTTTATCTGCAAACGCATCACCTGCGTATGTTGATGAAATAATTGACGGCAGTCTTGCAAAAAGAGTAATTACAAGAAAATCACGAAAAGTTATTTTGGTAAGAGCCGCAATGTATACAAGTAAATCCTTTGGTGTTCCCGGAAGGAAGAACAAAACAAACATAACTGTTTTCAGCTTTGATTCATTTTGCAAAAACTGGAATTTGTTCATAATCTTGCTGCCGGCAGCTTTTTCTACAAAATCCCTGCCAAAGTATCTTACCGCTTTAAAAATGATAAAGTGACCTATTGCGATACCTATACAGCAAAGAACCAAACCACCGAACCAGCCGTACATTGTTCCTGCAACAAACTCAACAACCTCGCCGGGTATCAGTGCAACTATTATCTGAAATATTTGTACAATAAGCATCATTAAAAAGCCCCACATACCGAAGCCTTCGATAAAGGACTGGAATTCTTCTGCATTACTGTATGATTTAATCAATGGAATCATTATTACAGAAAGCAATGCAAGTGCTATTATAAATATAACTATTGAAATTATCCTTAGTGCTTTTTTATTCATATAAATGTAGTATACTCCTTGTTACCTATACAGTATACACAAAACTTGCAAAAAATGCAAACATATAGTATAATTTTTATGAATATTTAATGAAATTGTAAAGAAGGTATTAAAATGCTGGCTTTGGGAAACAAATGGGATGCTTTGCTTAAAGAAGAATTTGAAAAAGAATATTATCTTAAGCTTCGGGCATTTTTAAAGAAGGAATATTCAACAAAAACAATTTATCCTGATAAATATGATATATATAACGCTTTAAAGTATACAAATTATGATAATATAAAGGTGGTAATTATCGGACAAGACCCGTATCACGGACCGAATCAGGCACACGGACTTTGCTTTTCGGTAAAAAAAGGAGTAGTACCTCCTCCGTCACTTAAAAATATTTATAAAGAGCTTCACGATGACACCGGATTTGTTATTCCCAATCACGGTGAGCTTACACAATGGGCAAATCAGGGGGTTCTTTTACTTAATGCGACTTTAACAGTCCAGGCAGGCCTTGCGGCAAGCCACAAAGGAAAAGGCTGGGAAATTTTAACCGATAGAATAATAGAAATTGTAAATCAGAAAGAAACACCGGTAGTGTTTTTGTTATGGGGAGGCTTTGCCCGTGCTAAGAAAGCACTTATAACCAATAAAAACCATCTTGTTTTAGAATGTGCACATCCAAGTCCGCTTTCTGCATACAACGGATTTTTCGGATGCAGGCACTTTTCAAAAACCAATGAATTTCTCATTTCCAAAGGAATTGAGCCTGTAAACTGGCAGATTACGGACTAAAATTATGGTATTTTGAAATTGCGGATTTACTGTAGCCCAAATAAGAAAACAAAAATGATTATTTAAAACGGTAATGCTATGAAATTATATCAATCGGAATGCCTGCTGAAAATATTTCAAAAATAAATATACATACGGAGAAAATTTTATGAACAACACATTAATATACATACAATCGCAGGTTTTATGCATTATATTACTTTTAACTATGCTTGTATTTGATTTAAAATACAACCAAAAGCAGAAACCAAGTTCCCTTCACGGAATATATATTCTGGGTGTTTTGGCAGGAGCTTTCGATATTTTGCGTGCCATATCATATGGTAAAGCCCCGCTTATATGGCTTGGTCATATGTCAAATATTTTATATCTGAGCGTTTTCGGATTTATCGGATTTTTGTGGCTTAGCTATTGCAACCGTGAGTTCGGGCTTGTTTTCTGGAAGAACTTAAGAATAAAACTTTTGTATATGATACCTGCCGTGCTTGTTCTGGGGATGGTTATAACATCTTCTTCTTTGGAAAATATATACGTAATAGACGCAGGCGGTGTATACAGCAAAGGCGATATGTATTTTATTCCTTTTGTTTCATATTTATACATTGCCCTTACCGGTATAGTTGCATTGATTTGCCGTAACAGATCACGTTATGACAGAGACAGAAGCAAATTCGCTACCTTTGCTGCGTTTTCTCTGCCTGCTCTGGCGGTTCTTATATACAGAATATTTATGCCTTACGGTGGGCTTGCGTTAGAAACTTATGTTGTTTTATTATCCGTTATGATTTTATATATAAATAATCAGCACAGACAGATATTGATTGACAGCTTAACAAAGCTTCCTAACCGTTTCGGTATGGATGCAGAGCTGGCAGAACAGCTCGGAGAGTTTAAAAAAGATAAAAACGATTTATTCACGGTAATTGTGTGCGACCTTGATGATTTTAAGCAAATCAACGATTCCTTTGGTCATATGGAAGGAGACAGAGCACTTAAAATTATTGCTGATATTTTAAACAGGGTTTCGTCAATGAATAACGGCTCTGCTTACCGTATGGGCGGAGATGAGTTTGTTATTATAACAGACGATACAAGTGCGGAGACAACTCAGAATATATATAACCAGATAGCCGAGGAGCTTAAAAATGTTTCTTTTCGTGATGACTTTACTTTAGGAATGAGCTTAGGCGCGGCATCCTACGACGGTTCTGTATCAGTTACAGAGCTTTTGGGACGTGCCGATATGCAGCTTTATAAAACTAAAAAAGAAAAGAAAGTAGGCAGATAAATTTTATCTGTATATAAATAAAAGGAACTGTAAAAAATCATCGATTTTTTACAGTTCCTTTAGGGTGGACGGAAAATAGTGCAGATTGGACAAACTGAACCAACAAAGCCACTTTCAAAGGCTTTGTTAAGCGTTTCCTTTGCCTTGTGTGGTCTGTGCATTTTGCTACACCCTCTTAATTTATGCAGTTTTATAATCTTTTGTCCAGGTATCATTACCTACAGCTTCGTAAGTAAGCTTTCTCAATGAAGGATACATTTCAAGCTGACTTACAGGTATGTTCTGAAGATGCTGAGCGTAAACGATTGTAATCTTCTTTTTGATATCAATAAGAACAAGTCCGCCGTTATATCCCATACAAACAAAAGCGTCATCCTTTTTGGTTTCCTTGTAAATAAGCTTATTTATGAGCAGATAAGTATTTTCTTCATTTAAAAGTCTGTGACATTTTCCGCTGCATACTGCTTCACAGAAACGTGCATAGTCGTCAACCGTTGTAATAAGACAGCCTTTATTCTTATTGTAAAGCTCGTAAATGCTGTTATTCGATTCTGTAATTTCCGAAGTCTTTGAATTGAAAACATATTGAACCGCTATTTTCTTTTTGTTCTTTTCTGAAAGGATAAAAGAAGTTGATTTCATCTTCAGCGGTTTTGTTATATTTTCTTCTATATAATTATTAAAAGTTACTCCTGATGCCTTTTCGATTATTTTACTTACGTTTACAAATCCGTAATCGTCACGTTCAAAGTCTAAAGTTCTGCTGTATTCGTAAATCATATCCGAAATGCTTGCAGATGGTTCAAAATCCTCCACGAAAGAAGAAACCTTATCTTCAAGTGAAAGCTTTTTATTTTCAACAAGCTGCATCAAAGCTACACAGCACATTAATTTAGCACCTGAGTGCATAAAATACAAATTCTTTCTCAGCTTTTTGAAGGTTCTTGGAAAATCGTGAGAATTATACTTTTTTCTGAACGCTCTCTTAGTGTCGTGATACACACATATATCGTAGCAAGGAACGTGATATGCCTTACCTATGTTATTTACAAAGCCTGCCAACTCTTTGAAATTCATAATACCGACCTTTCTGTTATCAAATTATCTTTTATATTATAAAGCATACTGCGGATTTTGTCAAATATTAAAGTGATTTATATTTTGTATCGCTTGACAATTAATAAGAAATGTGATATACTTACGTCAATTAAATTTCCATGAGGGAGTAGCGTGCGAAAATGTTTTCGTAGCAAGTCAACATCGTGGCATAATGCCTGGCTTGCTTTAAATTGCCAGACTCATGTATAACAGAATTGCTATACACGAGTTAAAATTTAAGATGATATTAACCCGTGTATAAATTAATTTATACACGGGAATTTTTTGTATAGAATAGTAGTATAAAAATTAAAAGGAGAGAATATTTATGGAAGCCCACAGTAGACCCTGCGAAGAAACCCTGAAACGACTTAATTCAGATAAGGATATCGGATTAACAAAGGAAAAGGTCATAGCTCAAAAACAAAAGTTTGGTCTTAATAAGCTTAAAGAAAAGAAAAAGAAGAATAATATTCAGCGGTTTATAGATCAGTTTAAGGATGTTATGATTTTAATCCTTATCGCAGCTGCAATAATATCTTTTACGGTTGCGTGCGTTGAAAAAAATCCAAAGGAATTTTTTGAGCCTGCACTTATTATGCTTATAATTATTGTCAATGCAATTATGGGTGTTATGCAGGAAAGCAAAGCCGAAAAAGCTCTGGATGCACTTAAAAATATGTCAGCACCCCATGCCCGTGTTATACGTGACGGCAAGGAACAGGTAATAGATGCTTGCGACCTTGTTCCCGGTGATATTATAAAGCTTGAAGCAGGTGATTTTGTACCGGCAGATGCAAGACTTATAAAAAGTGTCAGTCTTAAATCGGAGGAATCGGCACTTACCGGTGAATCGGTACCGTCTGAAAAGGATGCCGTTTCTGTTGTGAATCAGGATGCACCAATCGGCGACAGAACCAATATGGTATTTTCGGGCTGCAGCATAACCTATGGTACAGCTATAGCCGTTGTTACAGCAACAGGTATGGATACCGAAATGGGAAAAATTGCCAACCTTCTTGATGATGCGTCCGATACTCAGACTCCCTTACAGAAAAAGCTTGCTCAGCTCGGTAAATATTTAGGTGTTCTTGCTCTTGTTGCCTGTGCGATTATATTTGTAGTGGGATATGCAAACGGAACACCTGTTCTTGAAATATTTATGATAGCAGTATCTCTGGCAGTTTCAGCAATTCCGGAGGGACTTCCTGTTATAGTAACTATAGTGCTTTCAATAGGTGTTCAGCGTATGGTTAAGCAAAATGCATTAATACGCCGTCTCCCTGCAGTCGAAACATTGGGAAGTGCTTCAGTTATCTGTTCTGATAAAACCGGAACTCTTACCCAGAACCGTATGACACTTATAAAAGCATACGTTGACGGAGATGAAAATGAATTCGAAATTTCAGATAATAATTCCGAAAAAATAAATATGCTTTTAAAATATGCAACGCTCTGCTGTGACGGCTCTGTAGTGTTTGGAGAAAAGGGAGAACAGCATATAGGTGACCCTACTGAAACAGCAATAGTTCTTGCGGCACACAAAAGCGGTATGCCTAAGGATACACTTAATGAAACGTATCCGCGTATCGGTGAAATTCCTTTTGATTCCGACAGAAAGCTTATGTCAACTATAAACAGAATAGACGGTAAAAACGTTGTTATCGTTAAGGGTGCATTTGATATGATGGCATCAAGATGTGTGTCAGGAAATCTTACAAAAGCAAAACATATTACCGAAAAAATGAGTGAAAACGCACTCAGGGTATTAGCGGTAGCTTATAAGCAAATCGATACTGTGCCTGAGGAGCTTACGTCAGAGGATATTGAAAATGGCTTAACCTTTATGGGGCTTGTAGGTATGATTGACCCACCGAGACCTGAAGCGAAAAAGGCGGTAGAGCTTTGTAAAAAAGCAGGAATAAAGCCGGTAATGATTACAGGTGACCACGTTGTGACAGCTACTGCAATAGCAAAAGAAATAGGAATTTTCAATGAAGGTGACAAGGCTGTAACCGGTGTTGAACTGGATAGTATGACAGACGGAGAGCTTGACAAAAATGTCGAATCAATTTCCGTTTATGCAAGAGTTTCACCTGAAAATAAAATAAGAATAGTACGTGCGTGGCAGCGTAAGGGTCAGGTTGTTTCTATGACAGGTGACGGCGTTAATGATGCACCTGCTCTTAAGGCGGCAGATATAGGCTGTGCTATGGGTATTACAGGTACTGATGTAGCCAAAGGTGCTTCTGATATGACATTAACAGATGACAACTTTGCAACTATAGTTGAAGCCGTTCGTGAAGGAAGAGGTATTTATGCAAACATCCGTAAGGTTGTAGGTTTTCTTCTTGGAACAAATATAGGCGAGGTTATATCTGTGTTTACGGCAATGCTTATATGGCATAAAACTCCGTTTCTTTCTATGCAGCTTTTATGGATTAATCTTGTTACCGACAGTCTGCCGGCAATTGCTCTTGGAATGGAAGCTGTTGAGAGTGACGTAATGGACAGAAAGCCGAAACCTAAGAATGAAGGAATTTTTGCTCACGGACTCGGAATCCAGGTAATACTTCAGGGAGTAATGTTTGCGTTTCTTTCACTTATTGCTTTTAAGATGGGGATAAACGCACTTGGGACAGATGAAGCGGGACGAACAATGGCATTTATGGTTCTGGCGCTTTCACAGACAGTTCACGCATATAATATGCGTTCAAATCATTCACTTTTCAGTATTGGGGCATTTACCAATAAAAAGCTTAATATGGCAACTCTTGTTTCGTTGGGATTAATGCTTTTGGTGCTCTTTACCCCTGTTAAAGTTGCGTTTGGTCTTGTAACTCTTAATCCGGGCTTATATCTGTCGGCAACAGGCTTGATATTATTACCTTTATTTGTTATGGAAATACTTAAGCTTTCCGGAGTTATCAACAATAAGCATTAATATGATAAAGTTAACGTTATTTACCTAAAGTTATGTTTACTTGTTCAAAATGGGAAAAACTTGACAAAATTTAACATTGAGGATATAATTAATACACTAAGTTAAAAATCAGTTAAACCCGCTCAAAAGAGTCGGGTTTAACTGATTTAAAATATTTAAAAGGAGAGTAATTTATGGAAAACTATCTTGTGCTTTTAACGTTTTTAGGTGCTATGGCAGCATTGCTGTTTGCAGTAATCACTGCTAAAAAGGTTATGAAGTTCTCTGAAGGCACGGAAAAAATGGCTAAGATTTCGCAGTCTATCCGTCAGGGTGCAAATGCGTATCTTAAGCGACAGTACGTAGTAGTATCAATTTTCTTTGCGGTAATGTTTGTTATTTTGGGGATTATGGCATTTAAAGGCTTTGTTACTGTATATGTTCCGTTTGCATTTGTAACAGGTGGCTTTTTCTCAGCACTTTCAGGCTTTGTGGGAATGAAAATCGCAACCGCATCCAACGCACGTACCGCAAATGCGTGTCGTGAAGGATTAAACAAAGGTTTAAGAATTGCGTTTTCGGCAGGCTCTGTTATGGGCTTTACTGTAGTAGGTCTTGGGCTTTTGGATATTTCAATCTGGTTTGCACTTTTGAAATATGTATTCAAGCTTGCCCCTGCATCAATAACCGGAGCAATGCTTACATTTGGTATGGGTGCTTCGTCAATGGCACTTTTTGCCCGTGTAGGCGGAGGTATATTTACCAAAGCGGCAGACGTAGGTGCTGACCTTGTAGGTAAGGTAGAAGCAGGCATCCCTGAGGATGACCCCAGAAATCCTGCTGTTATAGCTGATAACGTAGGCGATAATGTAGGTGATGTTGCCGGTATGGGAGCCGACCTTTATGAATCTTATGTAGGCTCAATTCTTTCGGCAGCAGCTCTTGGAGTTGCGGCATTCAACGGAAAATTTGAAGCTATGGCGCTTCCTATGATACTTGCTTCTCTTGGCGTAATTTGTTCAATACTCGGAACATTTCTTGTAAGGACAAAAGAGGGTGCAAGTCAGAAAAATCTTCTTAAAGCTTTAAGTAAGGGTACAAATTTTTCCGCAATATTAATTGCAGTAGTTTCATATCCTGTTGTTTACTGTGTTTTAGGTGCTCAGAACTTTAAAATGTATTTTGCAATACTTGCAGGTTTGATTGCAGGTGTGTTAATAGGTCAGGCAACAGAATATTTTACTTCTGATACATATAAGCCTACCAGAAAGCTTTCTGATTCTTCTGAAACAGGTTCGGCTACAATTATTATAAGCGGTCTTTCTCTTGGTATGCTTTCAACAGCACTTCCTATAATTATTATTGCTATTTGTGTTTTAATTGCATATTTCGTTTCAGGCGGTGCAGCTGATGCAAATATGGGTCTTTACGGCATTTCTCTTGCGGCCGTTGGTATGCTTTCTACACTCGGTATAACTCTTGCTACGGATGCATACGGTCCTGTTGCAGATAATGCAGGCGGTATTGCTCAGATGGCTGAGCTTCCTGAAGAGGTAAGGGAAAGAACAGATGCACTTGACTCACTCGGTAACACAACCGCCGCAACAGGTAAAGGCTTTGCAATAGGCTCAGCGGCACTTACTGCTCTTGCATTGATGGCATCCTATATTGACAAAGTAAAAGGTATCGAAAACGGTGCTGAAGAAATTGCAAATTTAAGTCTTATGAATCCGACAGTTCTTATAGGTCTGTTTATAGGTGCCTGTCTTCCTTTTGTGTTTGCAGCCCTTACAATGGAATCGGTTGGAAGAGCGGCTCAAAGCGTTGTAAAAGAAGTAAGACGTCAATTTAAAGAAATTACAGGTCTTATGAACGGTGAAGCTGATGCAGATTACGCAAAGTGTGTAGACCTTTGTACAAAATCCAGCCTTAAGGAAATGATTCTTCCTACTGTAGTTGCCGTAGTTGTGCCGGTTGTTGTGGGCTTGATTTTAGGTGTAACAGGTGTTGTTGGTATGCTGGCAGGAGCAACTGTTACCGGCTTCCTTATCGCAATATTTATGTCTAATTCAGGTGGTGCATGGGATAATGCAAAGAAGTATATAGAAAGCGGTGTACACGGAGGTAAAGGCTCAGATTCTCATAAGGCGGCAGTTGTAGGCGATACTGTAGGTGATCCGTTCAAGGATACCGCAGGTCCTGCAATCAATATTTTAATCAAGCTTCTTTCTATGGTTTCCATAGTTTTTGCCGCTTTAGTGGTAAAATTCAATATATTATGATTGTAACGAGCGTTATTTCAACATTTGAAAGTATTCCTCTGTTGAGATGCGCTCTTTCTTTAAATATAACTGTGAAATAGTGTACTGAATGGGATAATAAGAAGAAACAAATCAATTATTTATTTTAAAGTAAAATATATCTTTGTTAACAACAATTTATTCAACAAACTACACACATCGTATGAGCACGAAACGATTACATCTGAGCACTCGATGTATTATTTAACATTGTCAATTTATATTGGATGTGATATAATGATTTCAAGCAAAGCTTGAAATCAATGAATTGCCTTCGCCATGAATTGAAATCTGCGATTTCATGAATTGAGCCTTGCGGCTCATGAATTGCACCTGTCGGTGCATTAAAGGCAATTCAATTCATGGAGCGGAGCGAGAAATCATGGCGGAACGCCAATTCATGACAACGGAGTTGTCAATTCATTAAAAACAAGGTGCATCTTTTCTGTCACCTAATTCTATAATGATTTCATCAAAGATGAAATCAGCGATATAAATTCCTGACGGAATTTGCGATATATCCTTGCGGATGCGATATATCTTCGATGCGATATATTTTTGAATATCCTCGCCACAGGCGAGATATGTCAAAAATGAGAAAAGGAATTTATATTATATCGCAACAGAGCAAAGCGGAGTTATATCGCATTTGTGAAACAAATATATCGCACGAACGAAGTGAGTATATCGCCAAAATAAGTTGCATCTAAACCTTATGTGTCGCAATGCAAAAAAAGACTGGCATCCAGATTATACAGTCTTTATATAAAGATTGTCGAATATTGGCGAAATGGGGTGGGAATATGAGAATCCTTGCTATGTCCGATAAAGAAAGCGAGATTCTATTAAAGTATTATAATGAAAACCAACTCGATGATATTGAATTTATTTTATCGGCAGGAGATTTAGCTCTCGCATATTTGCAAACTGTCAAGAATAATCTCAAAGTACCGTTGTATTTTGTAAAGGGAAACCACGATGAATTTAAATTAAAATTGTTTAACAACGAATTTATCGAATGGAGATATTTTGAATATAAAGGAATTAGAATTGCAGGAATTGGTTGTAAAAATCATAATAAGATTATCTCTGAAGATAACATGAAAAAAATGCTTATCAGGCTGTATAGAAAGATAAAAAAGAATAATGGCGTAGATATTGTTATCTCTCATTATCCACCAAGAGGCCTTGGAGATGGCGCCGATGAAACACATAAGGGATACCAATCGATTAGAGAATTTATCGAAATAGTTAAACCTAAATATTTTATTTACGGACACAATCATTTGAACTATGGTAGAAATGATAGAATAATGCAATTTGAAGATACACAATTAATTAATGCATACGAAAAATATGTGCTTGATTATAAATAAAATCGAGTGTCCTAACTTAATATGACCTATATGGATGTGTCGAATATTGTCGAAAGGAGTAGAATATGAAAAAGAAGATTATTTGTATAACTATTATAGGGATTATGCTTCTTGTTTGCATATTTGGAAGAGGGATATATTTTTATGGAAAATATTCTGTTCCAAACGAAAAGTATTTTGGAAGTCAATATAAAGAAATATTACATATAATGTCATTTCAAGACAAAAAGCAGGCAAATGAAATTATGGAAATAGTTGCTGATGCATTTTCTTTTATAGGAAATAAAGAGGATGCAGACAGTAGTTATGGAGAATTAAGCCGATATTGTATAACTGAAGAAGATGCCGTAATTGAGGAACATGATTTGAAATTAGTTACAGCAGATTTTAACAAGAACAAAGGTTATTTGTGGTTTGTATATAATCAAGAAGCTTTTGATAACAACAACCAAACAACAATGGGTTCGCGGGATATATTGGTTCGGGCTACATTAGAAAAAACTAATCAGGGTTGGATAGTTGTTGATACAAAAGAGCATCCATGATTTTTGATCCTAACTTGACACGAATTTGCTACTAAAAAGGTTTTTGCATCTAAACCTTATGCCTCGCAATATAAATATGTCGAATTTTGGAGAAAATGGAGGAATATAAAATGAAAAAAATATATGGACAGCTTTTTCGTTAATAGGATTTATGCTTTTGTTTTTTGGATGTGCATTAAAAACAATCATTAAATGTGTAAAAGAAAGAAACTTTTCATTATGGCTTAGTTTGTTGGCAAAAGTCATATTGTGGTGGGTTGGAATAATTATGCTACCTGCAGGGATAGCTTCTATATTTATAGAAAAAATATCTGTGTTTAATTACATAGTGGGAAACGGATATAGTATTTTGATTTTAGTTTATATTTATATAGCAGGTCTTTTTGCAACAAGAAAGTTGTACGATTGGAAAACTGATAAGCTGGAAAAATAATTTTTTTGATTCTAACTTTGCACGAACTTGACATCAAAAAGGTTTGCATCTAAAACTTATGTATCGTAATTAATAAATTCACAAAGATAAAGGAGATAACTAGCATGGAATTAAGAGGTCTTAAAATCAATTTTTTGGGAGACAGTATTACACAGGGGGTGGGAGCGAGTTGTGAACAGACGATATACCACTCAGTTTTGAAAAAGGAAGCCGATTTGGCAGTGGCAAGAAACTATGGAATAAGTGCTACTAGGTTCGCTTTGCAAAAGGGAACAACGGCAAGACCAAAAGATGACTATGTGGACATAAATTCTTTTTGTGAAAGATTTGAACAAATGGATGATGATGCAGATGTTGTAGTTGTTTTTGGCGGAACAAATGATTATGGGCACGGAGATGCAGGAATAGGAAGTTTTTCTGACAGAACACCGGAAACCTTTTATGGGGCTTGCCATTATTTGTTCAGTGGACTCGTTAAAAAATATATTGGAAAAACCATCGTGATTATGACGCCGCTTCATAGAATTGGTGAAACAAAAATCCCGGAAGGAAAAGAACCCGGTGATTTTGGAATATTGAAAGATTATGTAAACATAATCAGAGAAGTTGCAGAATATTATTCCCTTCCCGTATTGGATTTGTTTGCAACAAGCGGATTGCAACCTGAAATAAAAGAAATTCAGGAAAATTACATTCCTGATGGATTGCATCCAAATGATAATGGAAATGCTGTAATTTCACATAAACTGAAAAAGTTCTTAGAACAACTTTAGTAAATGATTTTTGGTTAAGGAATAAAACGATTTGCATCTAAACCTTATGTGTCGCAATATAAAGAATAATGAAAGATGTTAAAAAACAAAGCAGTGGGACTTTGATATATAGTATTTACAGAATAATAATGAAAGACTTATAAATAGTGGAGGTAATATATGAATTTTCAATTAATGCGAGATTTTCTTGATCATCTTACTTCTTGGAGGATTCCAGGTAATGCAATGGTTATATATAAAGATGGAGAGCAGGTATTTGAATACACATCAGGTTATAGCGATGTTCAAAAAGAGGAGAAAATGTCTTTAGATAAATTTTTTTACATATACTCCTGTTCTAAAATAACAACAACGCTTTGCGCTCTTAAACTTTGGGAGAAAGGATTATATAGCCTTGACGACCCTTTGTATGATTTTATCCCTGAGTATAGGGATATGTATGTAAAAAAGGAAGATGGAGATATTATAAAATCTCCTGTTCCAATTACAGTTCGCAATCTTTTTACGATGACAGCAGGATTTGATTACAATTTCGATGTTCCTGGGATAAAAAAAGCAGGTAAAATTACTTGTGATAAATATGATACTCTAAAAACTATAAAATGTCTTGCGCAAGAGCCGTTATCTTTTGTTCCGGGAGAAAAGTGGCAATATAGTCTTTGTCATGATGTTCTTGGAGCTTTTATTGAGGCGGTTAGCGGAAAAACTCTTGCAGAATATGCACATAAGAATGTGTTTGAACCACTTGGCATTGATGCAGAGTATTATATGACGGAAAAGTACAGAAATAATATGGCACAGCAATATCGTTTTGTAGATGAAAATGGTGAAAATGATATAGTCAAACTTCAACAATCAAGTATAAATATGGATGGAGGACACCTCGAAGTACATGGGTTAACAAATTCTCATATGCTTGGAGAAAACTATCACAGTGGGGGTGCAGGAATTATAACCTCTGTTCCGGAGTATGCAAAACTTATGGCAGTGTTGGCAAATGGTGGTATAAGCAAAAGCGGAGAAAGAATTGTGGAACGAAACACCATAGAACTTTGGCGAACAAATCAACTTAATAAAGAACAGATGGAAAAATTTGTATGGCCGCAATTAAAAGGCTATGGTTATGGACTTGGAGTTCGTACAATGATAGATGCCTCGAATGGAACTCCCTTGGGAGAAATAGGTTGGGGCGGAGCTGCTGGTGCAAATGCGCTTATAGATGTAGACAACAACATTAGCTTTTTTTATGCTCATCATATGTTGAATAATCAGGAAAGCTATGTTCAACCGAGGCTAAGGGATATTTTATACAACTGTATAAAATAAATAATAGAATATCAAACCTTGGGGAATGTGTTGTTTTAATTTTGGGATTAGAAATATTTTTGTTCCTAACTCAACACGAGCTACGGCTAAAAGGTTTTTGCATCTAAACCTTATGTGTCGCAATGCAAAAAAAAGACTGGCATCTAGATTATACAGTCTTTATAGCATTGCAAAGCAATGCATCGATATGAATTCTGACGAATTCTCGATATGTGCTTCGCACTCGATATGCCTGACGGCTCGATATGTTGCTGACGCAACGAGAATTCATATCATATCGAGTTTGACCGAAGGGAAAACATATCGATTTTACGAAGTAAAAACATCGAGCAAACTTTAGTTTGCATATCGACAAAAATTTTGTCCCTAACTTGACAAAATCATAGTAAGATTGTCGAAAATTGTCCCTTTTTTCGTACATGCATTGTGGTATTATATGAATATAAAAGATATCACATTTTTATGTAATATTATTTGGGGGCGTTTATGGAAAAGAAACGAACAATTCACATTTTGGCTATTACCGCAATAAACAATGAAACATTTGATATGCCACAGGAAAATAATGCAATTATTATTTGTACAAACAGAATAAACCGATTCATTTTTCAGTGTTTGCCTGAAAATATTCTGATCTTAGATTTTCCTGATGTTGAAGATAAAAACTATCCGGGAGCTTTTAATAATGCTCACGCAAGAAGAATAATTCATTTTGTTCAGAATCTGTCAGATAAAGTAACGGATATATATGTTTGCTGTTCTAAAGGTGGATCACGAAGTCCGGCAGTCGCGGCAGCACTTCTTAGAATGTCCGGTAGAAGTGACAGAAAAGTATGGTGTAATCCTTACTATGTACCTAACACTCTTGTGTATTTAAGATTGTGTAGAGAGTACGGGTTTTTCACAACAGGATTCTCAGTAAAAATTCGTGCAATGATCAATGAAAGAGCATTTGCAAAGGCAAAAAAACGAAATGGAACTAAGTATGAACGATGGCAAATACTGGAATGATTTTTGTCTTAACTAAATGAAAAATTACTGCTAAAAAATTGGCATCTAGATTATACAGTCTTTATAGTAAGATTGTCGAATGTTGTCGAGAAAATATTTGAAAGGATAATTTATAATGAAGAACAAAGTTAAATGGTTGGCGATAGTCGTCGGCTGCGTTATTTTAACAACAGTTGTTATGAATAGAAATGTGATTTATGATAATGTTCTTGTGTTGATTAGTAATCAATTATTATCCGAAATGTCCGAAGAAGTAGGCGATGATATAATAGATATTCATTGGGGAGATGGATTGGATTATCGCATTCACTATAAAGATAATAGTATTTATCTGGAGCATCGTGTCGGAAATAAGTTTTTTAACATATTAACAGGAGTATACAAATATAAAATTGAAAAAGATAAATTTTATATATTATCAGTTGATGGTAAGGCTGTAATTGACAGAAGTGGCAATGCTTTGGTATTTTTAAATAATAATAAACAGATAGAAAGTTCCCAAATAACATATTTGAGTTCTGAAAACGATTTTGGCAAGATGCATTTGGAAATTTTTGAATACATAGATAATAAGATTGTATTTAAGAATGGCATCTAAATTATACAGTCTTTATATGCGGTGCACAGCACCGCAGCGATATTCTAACGAATTCTCGATGTGTCATAAATGACTCGATATGTGCTTCGCACTCGATATGCCTGACGGCTCGATATGTTGCCTTACGGCAACGAGATTTATATAATATCGAGTTTTGAGCGAAGCGGGAAACATATCGATAAAACAGGGTGCATCTTTCCTATCACTTAATTATAAAATAGTTTTAATAAGGTTGAAATCCGGTCTAACGGAAATAGTCTCCGACACGGATAAAAAGGCAGGCTTTGACAGTCTTGTGAGAATACAAAAGGAGAAGCGAAAAATGAATATGACACAAATTCTCTCAAAAGAATTTAATATAAAAGAAAGCTATGTATCTAACATCATCACGTTAATTGATGAGGGAAATACTATCCCTTTTATCGCCAGATACCGTAAGGAAATGACGGGTGCTTGCGATGACCAGATAATTCGCAAGTTGTCGGAGAGGTTTAATTATTTACGTAACCTTGAAAAACGTAAGGATGAAATCAAAGCTTCTGTTACTGAGCAGGGAAAGATGACTGAGGAACTTGAACAGCAGATTGATGCCTGCGAGACACTTGCCCGACTTGAAGACATCTACAGACCTTATAAGCAGAAACGCAGAACTAAAGCGACTGTTGCAAAGGAAAAGGGTCTTGAACCTTTATCTGATGCCATTATGGCACAGGACGGAGCAGATATAGCAGCATTGGCAGAGCAGTTTATTGACCCTGAAAAAGAAGTTAATAGCATTGATGAAGCAATCTCAGGCGCAAAGGACATTATTGCAGAGCGTATGTCGGACGATGCAACCCTGAGGGATGTGCTTCGTAACTTTATGAAGAAAACGGCGATGCTCTCTTCAGCCTCAGACTGTGAGGAGGAGGGGGTATACAGCACATATTACGAATACACTGAGCCGGTATCCAAAATCCCGTCTCACAGAATTCTTGCCGTAAACCGAGGCGAGAAGGAAGGCGTACTGAAGGTTTCGGTAGATGTAGACGAGCAATCTTGTATTGCAAAGATTGAGAATATGTTTATAAATGGCACGGGCAGTGCACAGAAGCTTATGCGTGAGGCGGCAGAGGATGCATTCAAGCGCCTGATTTATCCCTCACTCGAAAGAGAAATTCGCTCCGATTTGACCGAAAAGGCATCGGCAAGTGCAATTTCTATATTTGGTCTTAATTTAAAAGCACTTTTAATGCAACCACCTATTAAGGGCAAAACCGTCCTCGGTCTTGACCCCGCATATCGTACCGGCTGTAAAATTGCAGTAGTGGACAAAACAGGTAAGCTTCTTGACTGGACGGTTATATATCCCACACCTCCCCAGAACAAAATTGAAGAGGCAAAGGCTAAATTAAAGGTGCTTATCAGTAAATATAATGTCGATGTAATTTCCATCGGTAACGGAACGGCTTCAAAGGAGTCAGAAATTTTTGTAGCTGAGCTGATTCGTGAGATAGACCGCAAGGTTGAATATATGGTGGTAAACGAGGCGGGAGCATCGGTTTACTCTGCATCCAAGCTTGGAGCGGCAGAGTTTCCTGACCATGATGTTGCTGTGAGAAGTGCGGTTTCTATTGCGAGAAGACTTCAGGATCCTCTCGCAGAGCTTGTTAAAATTGAACCTAAATCCATCGGTGTAGGTCAGTATCAGCATGATATGCCTCCTAAGGAGCTCGACGAAGCACTTTGCGGCGTTGTAGAAGCGAGTGTTAATGCTGTTGGCGTGGATGTTAATACCGCATCATCATCGCTTTTGTCATATGTGGCGGGACTGAGTGCGGCTACTGCTAAAAACGTAGTGGCATATCGTGAGGAAAACGGCGAATTTACCGCAAGAACTCAGCTTAAGAAGGTTGCGAAGCTTGGCCCTAAGGCATACGAGCAGTGTGCAGGCTTCCTGCGTATCCCCGGTGCGAAAAATGTGCTGGATAATACGGCAGTGCATCCAGAGAGTTATGAGGCGGCGGATATTCTTTTGTCCCATTTCGGCTACTCAAAAAAGGATGTTGAAAACGGAGCACTTTCGGAGCTTGAAAGTAAAATTAAGGCAGAGGGGGAGGCAAAGGTTGCCGAAATATGCGGCATTGGTGTGCCGACACTTCACGATATTGTATCGGAAATTGTAAAGCCCGGCCGTGATTTGCGTGACGATTTACCTGCACCTATGCTTCGAAGCGATGTTATGGATATGAGCGATTTAAAACCCGGTATGGAAATGAAGGGCACAGTACGAAATGTTATAGATTTCGGTGTGTTTGTAGATATTGGTGTGCACCAGGATGGTCTTGTTCATATTTCACAGATTACCGATAAGTATATTAAGCACCCATCCGAGGTTTTAAAGGTTGGCGATGTTGTTACAGTGTGGGTTTTGGCAGTCGACGAAGCGAGAAAGAGAATTTCTCTTACTATGAAGAAGGATAATGCATAAAGCCTGTTGTGTGCTTGTATCAGAAAATAGAATATGACAGCGTTGATTTAACAAACGCTGAATATATTCAGAAAATTTACCGGACGGCGAAATGCAGTTTTAACTTCACTTTCTTTAAAAACAAAAATATCGGACAATGAAGGTTACATATCGACTATTTTCATTCCTGACTTGACATGAGTTTGCAAGGCAAACTCAATGAATTGCCTTACGGCATTAATTGAAATCAAAGATTTCATGAATTAATCCTTACGGCTCATGAATTGCACCTTTGGTGCATTAAAAGGCAATTCAATTCATGGAGCGAAGCGAGAAATCATGGTGATAACCAATTCATGACAACGGAGTTGTCAATTCATTTTTAATGTTTGGCATCCAGATTATACAGTCTTTATATAAGGAATGCTGAAAAAAGTTGAAACAAAAGAAAGGAAATTTTAGAATGGAAAAGTTGAAAAATCTGGGGTATTATAACGGAAGGTATGATTTGATAGAAAATATCACAATTCCGATGAGTGACAGAGTATGCTGGTT
>JAGAJK010000003.1 GCA_017626145.1 Clostridia bacterium | reverse complement strand
GGCTTCTTCCCGGAATATTATGAAGGTTCACATATAAAAGAAAATACAGAAATGATAGTAAGCAGAGGAATAGGGAACAGCATCATTCCATTCAGAATAAATAATAAGCCTGAAATTATAGTTGCAGAGCTTACGAAAATTGCAGAATAAGGAGAATTTGATATATGAAAATAGCAGAAGATTTCAGAAGAATAGCACGAAATGCTTTGATGAATAAATGGCTCATTGCCGTAGCTGTCGGCCTTGTAGCATCCATTCTCGGCGGAATTAGCGGCGGTGGTCCTGAGTTTAAGGTAAATATAGATGGATCAAATATAAGTATGAACTTTAATGTAGCAGGACAGACAATAAAATCTATAGGTACAAATGGCGGTGTTGACTCCGAGGTAGGAGCGATCATACTTGCAAGCTTGCCTATTATTATAATTGCAAGTCTCTTTGCGGCAGTTATATATTTTGTTTTAGGCAGCTTTATCGGTGTTGGATATGCAAAATTCAATCTTAATCTTGTAGATAAGAAAAACGCAGCATTTGAAACTTTGTTTGAATATTTCTCACACTGGAAAACCACCACAATTGCAAGATTACTTCGTGCGTTATACGTATTCCTTTGGTCGCTGTTATTTATAATCCCCGGTATTGTTGCAGGCTTCAGTTATGCAATGACAGATTACATACTTGCAGAAGATCCCGAACTTACTGCAGATGAGGCGATCAGTCAATCAAAATCAATAATGATGGGGAATAAGTGGAGGTTTTTCTGCCTGCAGTTTAGCTTTATCGGTTGGGATATTCTTGCAACACTTGCCTTTGGCATCGGTCATTTGTGGCTCACACCATATAAGCAGGCAACGTATGCAGCATTTTACAGAGAAGTGTCAGGAACAGAGTTTTATTATGAAGAAACTGAAATGAACGCAAATTATTAAACAACAGGAGGTACAAACTATTGAACAAATCTTATTCAGAAATTACACCGTATATTAAAGAACTTGCTGCTCTCTCAAACAGCAATAACAATATAAAACCGGAAATGTACCCGGAGCATAATGTTAAACGCGGACTTCGTGACCTTGACGGAAACGGTGTCGTAACCGGTCTGACGGAAATATCTCAGATTAAGGCAAAGGAAAAAGGTCCGAATGGCGAAGCAATCCCTTGCGAGGGTGAACTGTACTTCCGTGGATACAATGTCAGGGATTTGGTAAACGGCTTTCATAAATCCGGCAGATTTGGATTTGAGGAAATAATATACCTGCTCCTTTTCTCCGAGCTTCCGACAAACAGTGAACTTGAAAAGTTCAAGGAAACTCTTGCAGATTACAGAAGTCTTCCGAAATCATTTGTAAGAGATATGATACTTAAAGCACCGAGTAAGGATATGATGAATGTTCTTTCCCGAAGCGTGCTTGCCCTGTATTCCTATGACGAAAACCCGGACGACACATCCGTTGAAAATGTATTAAGACAGAGTTTGCAGCTTATATCAATGTTTCCGCTTTTGGCAGTTTACGGCTATCACGGATACAGACATTATCATCTTAATAAGAGTCTTCATATTCGTGATCCAAAGCCTCACCTTTCAACTGCTGAAAACACCTTGCATATTCTGCGTAAAACAGGCGAATTTACACCCCTTGAGGCTGAAACACTTGACCTTGCTCTCGTTCTCCATGCAGAACACGGTGGCGGTAATAACTCAAGCTTTACAACCCACGTTGTAACCTCATCGGGAACGGACACCTATTCTGCAATAGCAGCCGCACTTGGCTCTCTTAAAGGTCCGAGACACGGCGGTGCAAACATCAAGGTTGTTCAGATGTTTGATAATATGAAAAACTCTATAAATACACAAAAGGAATCAGAGATTGAAGACTATCTTATGAAACTTCTGAACAAAGAAGCATTTGACAATGCAGGTCTTATCTATGGTATGGGACACGCAGTATATTCAAAATCCGATCCGAGAGCAGACATATTAAAAGTATGTGCAAAGGATTTGTCAAAGGAAAAAGGCTGTGATGAAGATTTTGCACTCTATGAAACAGTTGCAAGACTTGCTCCGCAGATTATTGCAGACAAACGCAAAATCTATAAAGGTGTAAGCCCGAATGTGGACTTCTTCTCAGGACTTATTTATAAGATGCTTGAGCTTCCGTATGAGCTTTACACACCTATCTTTGCAATCTCCAGAATTGCAGGCTGGAGCGCACACAGAATTGAAGAAATTCAGAATAACGGAAAGATTATCCGTCCTGCATATATCAATGTGAAACAGCCGAGAGAATATATCGGCATAGAAAAAAGATAAAGAAAAGAGGGTTACTTGTGAAAAAGAGAAGTCTATTGGTAGTATTGGCAATGGTTATGACAGTTCTTTTAATGTCTGCTTGCAGCAAAACAGAGTACACGCTGAATTTGCCGGCAGAACCGACAAGCATCACACTTACCAAAGATGATGATGACAGAACTATAATGACTGCCGAGAACATTCAGACCGTTTTGACAATGCTCAAGGGTTCGGGCAGAATTACAACCGATGAAAGCACACAGGATTCACCGTCAGGAACAACAGATGAAATCAAAATTGATTTTGCCCACAATCCTGAAGGAACCTCCACTCTATTTGTATATAAAAAGGCTGATAAATTCTATATTGAGCAGCCGTATAACGGAATATATGAAATTACAGCAGAAGAATATGATTCACTCAGTAAATTCTATGACGGATTGAAAGTAGAATTAGGAGAGTTGGCAGATTTCTCAATCAAAAAAAGAGTTGATAAGTTAAAAGTTGTCGATCAGATGGGCAAAAGTTTCAAAACATCCGAGCTTACCAATGATGAAGTATTAAGACTTGGGTATTGTTTATTCGGACCGACTCAGAATTTTGGCTTTATTTCTACTACATTTGAAGATTTGCAGAGAACATATCTTAACGGTTGGTTTGGCAGAAGCGATTGCACACCTAAAGATATTACTTGTTTCTGCGGCGAGGTGATTTCAAAATACAATCCTGCAAATGACGAGTTTACATGGGATGACAACTTCCATTATCTCGACCATTCAGCAAAATCCTACGATGAAATCATTGAAATGTATCAGATTGAAGACAGATATGTTGTCAAGCTTTACAAGATATTCCCGGATATTATGATGAACTCTAATCCTTCACAGTTCAATTTCTATCCTACATATAATGATGCTGTGAATAAGACAAATGTATTGTTTACCGTTACAAACGAGGATGAATTTGAAAATGCAGTCAAGTCTTTGGACGATAGTAAAAAAACATCATATACTATGACATTTAAGCTTGTAAAAGGATCATATAAGCTTGTGGAATACAAAATAAACGACTAAGTTATGTAAGGAGGCAACGCCTATGAAACGAATTATAACATTAACCCTTATAATGTGCTGCTTACTGCTCACTGGCTGCGATAATGCAAGTATTGGAGTAATAGGCGGTGCAGATGGACCAACAAAAATTATTGTGTCTGAAAAGGAAAATAGCACTATAAAATCATCCGATGTAAAAAAATATTTCAAAGAACATTATGTCAATGAGCGAGAACTGCCTGTGCTTGATATCAATATTGAAAATCCATTTGTTTCTGATGACAGAACATTGACTTTAGATGACAGTATAAACAACAGCCTTGAACTTATGATATATGAGTATTACCATAATATAATGTCCGGCTCATATCAGAAAGCTAAAAATGTAATTGTAGATGGTTCACTTCTTGCAGCTACCGAAGCTTCTGAAAATAACTTCAAAGACGGAATCTATTATAGCCATATTCTTATTGATGAAATAGATCTTGTAGACAAGGATGACCTTGAAGAAATTAGCGAAAAAAACAAGCAGGATATTATCAAAATACTTAATGATTTGGAAATGACAGAATTTGCGATTGTAGAGGCTGAAATGGATATTACGCACAATGAAAAATCTCTCAGCATGGCTCCGCAGGTTGGCAATGGTGAAGTAACAAGATACTTCCTTCTTGGCAAAAAGGACAGAGACTACAAAATAATTGAAGTATATTGGGAAGGCTTTATGAATGATTGATGTGAGGCATATCTATGAAAAGATTTATATTGTTATGTTTAGTAATATGCTCCTTAATTCTTTCTGGATGTCAGCGTGATTTGCCGTTGGAAGAAATGGTTAATAATGGTTTACAAGAGATGGATAAAGGGCAGTTCGGTGAACAGCTTGAAAAGAAAGAAATCAGAATGTTTAATGCTGATGGGGATTTATATTACGATTCAGGTCTTGTAAGCGAAAACACTCCCCGTTGCGGAACGATGGACGGAGAACTTAAAAAGGCCGTTGCAGAAAATGAGATTCCGAAAAAATCAGGCGAAGCTAATTTTGAGGTTGAAGGCTATCAGAACGCAACAAATATAACGAAAGAAGTCAATATTGATGGACAGTGGATAATTTTCAGAAAATATGAGACTTATGATGCTGTTCTTGACGGTATGAGATATTGCCATTACATAAAGGGACATCTGAATAATGCAGCCGTTGATAGTGAACTTGTTGTTTTAAGTTCGGAGGCAAATGTAACTTTTAATGATATATATGAACCTTTGCTCAGTTCAAAAAAGCCTGCCAATACAGATAAAGGCATAACCCATTTCAATTATATTAGTGCAGATAAATGGGGTATCACTCTCTATGCTGATGATGTAACGCCAAAAGGTATGACATTGAAAATCGAACAGTTCGGAGGCAATCCAACAGGAACGCTTGAGTACGGTGCTGACTATATTCTTGAAACAACTGTCAATGATGAGTGGCAGCCGGTAGAAACTGTAACCGGTGAACCTTTGGTATGGAACGCACTTGGATACAGCGTTAAGATGAACGATATTTCTGAATTAAATATAAATTGGGAATATGGCTACGGCGAATTAAAGCCTGGATATTATCGGCTCAAGAAAGAGTTTATGGACTTTGGAGCACCCGGAGATTATGACAAAGAAACCTACGAAGTATATTTTACCATAGAGTAAGGAGGCTTACGGATATGAAAAAGTTAGTTAGTTTGATAGGAATAGTAGCGTTTATGTTTTCAACGATACTTACAGCCTATGCAGGGGATGTTCCTGAAGCATTGAGCTATGAAGATGATGCAAAGATATTTATTGGTACACTTAAAGATTTTAAGCTTGACTCTGATAAACCAAAGGTTCTTGATGTACAAGTGCTTCCTACTCGAAAAATCAAGGGTGATGTTGAAATCAATGAGCTTCAAACCTATAAAATGTGTCATTTTGGGAAATTAGTTCAGAAAGAAAAAGAATATCTTTTCGGCTGGTTATCTGATGAGTCTATCTGGGCTTATGAAATAATCAGTTACGATGAAAAAGAGATAAAAATAGAAACATATGATGAATTTGCAAAAAGAATCCAAGACTATTTGGATGAAGGTTTATATGCAAGAGCAGAGCAGGAACGCTCCACAATTGGAACTCAAATAAGCCTGGCAGGGTTCTTATATGCAAAACCTTTTAGTGACTCAAATGTAAAAAAAATAACTTTACGTTATCAGGATGAATTGCACGAAGTTGGTGTTGAAGAATTTGAAAAGATTGCAAAAGAAATTATGATCGTAAATGCAAAGAACGTTGCTTTGTATGAAGACGGTAAAGATGATGCATACAAAACAGTTCTGTATATTGAACTGCTTGACGAAAACGAACAGTTAGTATCTATGGCAGCAGTTACAAGATTTGGTGAGGTTGACAGAGATGGTCTGATGATGAGCAGACTGATGGAAAAAGATTATGAGATGAAAACCGAGGATTTGCAGAAATTGTATTCACTTTTTCCAAAAGATGTTCAGAAAAACATTGTAGCACCCGAAGGAATAAAGGTGTCTGAAGAACCGTTAGAACTGCTGGATGAAAATGCGAAGAATTATAAACCTTGGTTATACGGCGGTGTCGGTGCAGCCTTTGTAATTGCATTCTTTATAGGACTTGCGTTTAAGAAAAGGAAATAATAGGAGAGGTTTAAATGAAAAAAACTTTTTTAAGAATATTGCTGATTTTAGGATACTGCATACCTTTTGTATTCCTTGCGATGAACGAGGATGCAACATTCGGAACTTTATGGTTCTATCTGATTATGGCAGTTGGATTTAGTTACTTGTCCTATGTAAGTGCGAAATCAAAAAACACTTGGATAATTGTCATCGGCAATATATTAAGCTTTGTTTCTACCTGTCTTTTTGCATGGTACTTTCAAACCGAAAAATGGGAATATTACTTCAAGCCGTTTTTGCCAAACCAGTTAATTATTTTTGAAACTGTGATTGCTGTTGTTGTTCAAATCATTATTGCAAAGACTATTGCAAAAAAGTATAAGGAGGGCGAAAAGAAATGAAAAAGATAATTAGTTTTATTGCAGTTTTCACAATGATATTTTCATTGGTTGCGTGTAATTCAACAGAAAATAATAAGCCGATTTCGGAAATTTCTGAAATGCTTGATATAAAAATTTCTGATGAAAATATGATAAATCATATTGAAACGCATGGCGGTTTTCACGGAGACGGTATAACCTTCTATTCTATGGAGATAACCGATGAAGGTACTATCGAAGAAATAAAATCCGAATGGCAATCATTACCTTTGACAGAAAATCTTGCCGCCCTTGTGTACGGAATTAAAGATGAAAGTTCTTCTATCGGTCCGTATATTTCAGAAGACGGCGAAGCTTTATTCCCAAATGTTGAAAATGGATATTATTATTTCTATGACAGACATAGCGAAAGTACAGATCATTGTGATGATACCGATATTCTTAACAGACATTCTTTCAACTTTGTTATCGCTGTTTTTGATACAGATACTAACAAATTGTATTATAGTAAATTTGATACATAAGGAGCTGATATGATGAAAAAGATAATTTCAATTATAATCATAATTGCTGTTGTTTTATCTGCAACATATCTTATAGGAAGCGGATATATCATAAACGGTGGAGTTTATATTGGTGAATATACCGTTTCTGAGGATGGAACGGAAATGACCTTCAAAACCGGCATTCCGACCTCTATGGGATATATCCGAGGATATAAAGATGTTGGCGGCGGAGTGAAACCTCACTATCTAAAATTTTACAATACCTTTGGGGGCCTGAACAGCTCTTGGGGTGCTAAATCGGAATTTGTATTGACTCTTGATAAAGAAGATACAGAGATTTATGTGTTCCGTGGCAATGATGAATACGAATATGAGCTTGTTTTGCAAAAGAATGAAGAAACAGGCATTTGGGAGAGAGTAAAATAATGGGTGAAATTATAGAATTATTCAGAAATAAGAAAGTTTTAATCTCAACCATTGCAGGTCTTCTGATTGGCGGTGTACTTGGAGTATTGGCATACTACAATGATTGGTTAGGTTAGGAGATGGTATTTTGCTTGTAAATGTTATAATCATTATTTTAACTGTTTTCTTCATTCGCAATGGTATTGACAACCTTAAAGGCAATATAGACAGTGTGCACCGGTATAACAGGAGACGTATAACAGAGGAGACAAGACCTAAATATGGAAAGTTGATTGGAATAAGCACACTTATATGTGCTGGCAGTGTTATTTTATGTGCTATACTTGATTTGGTGTATGGTGAACTGCCTGAAATTGGAGGATGGATAGTTCTTATAGCTATTGCTGTTTCTATTGTAATTATGATTTACGCACAGTTCAAATATAACAAAGGAATATTTTAATTCGGAGGTGCTTTATGGGACTTTGGATTTTTATGCTTATAGTAAATTTAATATTGCCGATTACAATGATTTTGTTGGGTAGGTACTACTCTTGTAAAGCACCTAAAAACATAAATTGGGTGTACGGTTACAGAACACCTATGTCCACGAAAAATCAGGACACATGGGAGTTTGCGCATAAATACTTCGGCAAACTCTGGTATAAATTCGGAATCATTCTTTTGCCTGCAAGCATACTTGTTATGCTCTTTGTCTTAGGCAAAAGTGAGCATATAATCGGTATAGTTGGAGAAATCATTTGCGGTGTTCAGGTGGTTATGATGGTGCTAGTCGTTCATCCTACAGAACGTGCACTCAAAAATAATTTTGATAAAGACGGTAACAGGAGAATTAAAGAAAATGAAAAGTGATTATATCAAAACAATCGGCAAGGTTATCAAGGTACATAAATGCTGGTGGATAAAGGTTAATACAAAGTCTGTTCGCAAACACGCATGGGACGGAGCTATGTTTCCTCATATCGTAACAGTCGAATATGAAGTGAATGGACAGAAATATACGAAGAAGGAATTTTTGAATTATAACATTACCTGCCCTAATGTCGGAAGTAATGTTGATGTGTATTATAACAGCGAAAATCCAAAGAAAATTACTTTGAATGTATGAGAGGAGAAACAAACTATGTATATAGGTGCAATTATATCAACTTTAGTAGCTTGGTTTATAGGATTGGTATTAGATGCAAATATATCACAAGATATGTTGGGCTTTTTGGAACTTAGAACGCTGTTCCCGATCCTAACTATGGGTGTATTTGTTTTGAAAGCTATTAACGATAAAAACTCGAAATAAAAATATATTCTACACGAAAGAAGGTGCTGTGATGAATTTCAGAAAAAGCAGAAACTTAATGTGGATAGGATTTGCCGTTGGGATTCTTATTATGGCTCTTGGGTTAGGATATGAAAATGAAAAGATAATTGGCGGCTTTATGGTAGTCGGTGCTATCGTATTCTTTGCCGCTTTGATTCAAGCATTTATTTTCTACACTTGCCCTCATTGCCGATATTCCCTTATGAACGTGCGCGGCTCGGTTCCGGAGCATTGTCCGAAGTGTGGCAAAGAATTAAAAGAAGATAGATAGGCAATAAATTATAGAGGCAGAAATAGCTTCTGGAGGTGGGTAAAATTAAAGCGTTTCTTGAAAAAATCAGAAAACCACAAAAGGATATTTCACTATATAAGCAAATGCTAATAGCCATAGGAATAATTATATTTGGATTTGTTCTTGGAGTCTTGCAGAAGCAGATGGACAGTGCACCTACAAATGCTTTTTTAGAACTAATGCAAAGGTTTGATGTCGGAAACTACTTTGGACGATTGGCTATATGGATTCTATTGGCGACAGTCATTTCTGTGTATGCCAAAGATCCGTTGAGTGCTTCAATTAACACATTTTTATTCTTTATAAGTATGTTGGCAGGATACTATCTCTATTGTAATTTTGTTTTGGGATTCTTGCCGAGAACTTATATGATGATGTGGATAGTAGTTGCTTTCGCTTCATTCTTTATGGCATATATTTGTTGGTATGCTAAGGGTAACGGAATTATTGCAATTCTCATATCAAGTATAATTATGGGTGTTTTGCTTGCACAGACATTTAATTTCACCCAAGGTTTTTATATGTATCACTCATTGGAAGTGATTACCTGGATACTCGGAGTAATAATTTTGCACAGAAAACCTAAAGAGTATGCCATCGAAATTGGCTTATCATTTGTAATTGCATTAGTTTATCAACTTGTTATGCCACATTGGGGATAAAAGTTATTTCAAATTTTACTTAAAATGAAAGGAGCTGAATGTATGCACATCATTCTCGCAGTAGGTATATTTGTCTTATCGTATATTGTTGAATTGCTGTTATGTTTTAAGGCGAAAAACAGGCACACAAAACTCATACCATTATATATTGGATTTGCATTAGCGTTTATATGTTTATTGCTTTATATTGGTGTTTTTGGCAACATGAGTATGGGTATGCTTGGGAACGGACATGGATTTTTGGCTCTGATTATTTTAATCGGCGTGCTGATAATGTTTATAGGTCTGTTCCTTGCTCAGATAACTCATTGCATTATTAAAAGAATTTATAGGAGGAACCTACGATGAAGAAATACATTAAAGACCTTATTATACTTGTTTTGCAGATGTTTATGTTTTATATATTTCCGCTTTTCGCAGGACCAACAGATGTAATCGGAATGGTAGTTCTTATTATTGCATCGACGGCACTTTTATCATTGATTTTAGGAATCATTTCGAAACAAGGAATAAAGTTCGCATACCCTTTAGTG
>JAGAJK010000048.1 GCA_017626145.1 Clostridia bacterium | reverse complement strand
CCGCCGCCGATAGCTGCAGCATTGGAACTTGCAGTTGCAGTGATTTGGCATCCGTTTATGGTAATTGTACCACCGTTTGCCATTTCGGTTGTAACGTCACATCCGCCGATTGCCGCACTGTAAAAGCCCTCACTGTATTTCATACCTTTTGCAACAAGCGTACCTGTGCCGTTTTCCTGACCGTATATTGTCAGGCTGTTACCGTCCGATACAACGATGCCATATAATGATGTAACCGTTACATCGTCGCATACAATAAGATGCACATCACCCTGTACGAGGACAAAATTTTTCCATTCGATATCGGAATCTGCAACATACCATGCTGTCTTACCGCTTGTTCCGACTGTGGGCATTTTGTCTGCGGATGTTATCGTACCGCCATACGCAATATCTTCCGCAACATTATAATCCGTAACCGTTTTGGTTTCAAAAACTACATCGTTGTTTGCATCAAGCTTGATTTCTCCGTTTTCATATACCGGAGCAAGGTATGAAACTGCCGTGCCGTCACCCTCTGTTCCAGAAGAACCGCCGGAGCCAGCTTCGCTACCGCCATCACCTGTTCCGCCGCCTAATTCGGAATCATCACTGTCTGAACCCGTACCTTCGGTTGCATACACTGTTAAACCCGTTCCAATTTGCGAGAACGTAGGTATAAATGTCATCAGCATAGCAAGTGTTAAAAGCCATGCTGTTAATTTGTGAAATCGTGTTTTTGTCTTCATTTTGTGATTTTGCTCCTTTCAATATGTATTGCTACTATTTCAAATTTGTTTAATGATTGTTATATTTCATTCGTTCTGTTTATCACCGTCAAGACGACTGACAAATTTACCGAACATTTCTTTTGCAATTCTCTCGCAGTCGAGGGCAAGCACCTTTTCAATAACCTTTTTCCGTTCTTCTTCTGACACCTTATAGAGCATCAAAAGTGAGTTGAGGAAAAGAGAAATCTTTTTATCAAGAGTGAAGCTTCTGTTGCAAACAGATTTTAGCGCTGCAAGCTCAATGCCGCTTGCCACTTCTTCAATCTCCTTAAAGCCGTGCTCCGTCCAATCAGGAAGTCTTTCACGAAACAGATTATAATTCTTTTCTGCCGCCCAAGACTTTATAACTTCATAGGTTTGCGGAAGGCTGTATGCCGAATGATATAAATCCCACGCATTGCGGTTGTTTTCACACAAAGCAATTTGCACCGCAACTTCCATAGCATAAGCAAACAATGTATCATTCTCTTTTTCCTGTGTTTCTTCAATCATTGTTGCGTGATAGTCCATAAGCTCCTCAACAAGAACTAACAGCAATTCTTCTTTTGAGTGGAAATAGTAGGTTATATTACCTGCTTTTACACCGCAATCTGCTTCAATCATTTTTATTGATGTTTTTGAATATCCATTTTGGAGAAACAGTTTTATCGTTGAACGAATGACATTTATCTGTGCTTCCGTAAACGGATTAAGCCTATCGTGTCGTTTAACAATACTATTTATCACATTATCGCCTCCAAGTTTTATTTAGTATGCATCCTAATTATAACATAAAGATACTAAGTAATCAAGACTATTTAGAAAAATTGAGCACTTTGATGATAAATTTTTTATCGACAAAGTGCTAAAAAAACAAAATGCCACTTGAACGAGCAAGTGGCTATATGGGTTAGTCGTATATACCGCCGACAATATAATTCCAATTATTCAGGAATATTTCTACGAGCTGTGGCTCATACATTATCTTTGAATTTTTCTCTATCTCTGCATAACACTCTGCATTTGAAAGAGCTTTTCTATATGGTCTGTCGCTCATCATTGCATCAATGGAATCAGCTATTGCAATAACTCTTGCCGGAAACGGAATTTTCTCACCGCTTATACCAAAGGGGTAGCCTTTGCCGTCCCACCGTTCCTGATGATACAGAACGCCGTCTGTGATATGTGTGTACTTTGACTGCTTAATAAGAAGGTCATAGCCGTCCTGCGGATGCTGCTTTATTTCCTCATATTCCGCATCGGTTAACGGTCCTTCTTTATGAAGTATGCCATCAGGAATACTGATTTTACCAATATCGTGACAAAACGCAGAAAGAGTGATTGTATTTCTGTAATACTTGCTCATTTCGATAAGCATACAGACACGATAAACAATAAGAGCTACACGCTTTGAATGCTCACCGGTGTATTTATCTCTTTGTGATAGCATTTCAATTAACGGAGCGATAGACTTGAACTGTCTTGTCGTTTGCGTCCACTTAAATCTGTCTGTCAACGGAAAATGCTTTGTTGAGCTGTATTTAAGTTCACGACGAACACAGCCATACTCCTTGAAGCGCTGTTCTTCTCTTTCAAGTTGCTTTTCTATTATTTCGTTGTCTGTTATATTTTTCTGCATTCAATCACCTCCAAATGCAATAAAAAAGCCGCAATAATAAAGCAATCTGACGATTACTCTAAAATTGCAGCTGACTGACATAGTTAAAACTTTAGTCTCTTGAGCTTTGCGTCCCAACCTTTCAGTTGGTTTGCCAAATATTCGATTACTCTATATTATATTCGATTTATCGTAATTCGTCAACCTTTTCCTTGTTTTTTATGTTTCAGCCGTTTAAAATAACTCTAAATTGTGTTCCTTTCCCAAGTTGACTTTTTACGCTAATCTCTCCACCGTGAAGCTCGATTATGCTCTTTACCATTGAAAGTCCTAATCCGCTGCTGCCGTATTCATCGTTACGGACATCATCAACACGATAAAAACGAGTCCATATTTTATCAATGTGTTCTTCTGATATTCCCACGCCATTATCTGCAACAATGATTTCTGTTTTATCACCGCTCTTTGATGCTGATACAGATACATGACCTGATTCATTACCATACTTTATTCCGTTGCTGATAAGATTTGTAATTGCTGAAAGGAGCAAGGATTCATCTGCATCTACAATTGTGCCTTCAGGAACATTTGATAAAAGCAAAATTTCTTTCTGTGCTGCCAATTCTTTCATGCTGTCAACTGCCACATCAATAATAACGCCAAGGTCAACCTTTTCCTTGTTGAATTTCTGTCTGTTTTGGTCAATTCTCGCAAGGAGTAAAAGTCTTGACACAAGTTTTGAAACCTGCTTTGATTTATCCACGATTGTCTGTGCAAGTTCTTTTTCTTTTTCATCCTTTGCAATATCTAAGAGGTATTCACCTTGTGCAAGTATAACACTGATAGGCGTTCTCAGTTCGTGCGATGCATCCGAGGTAAATTGTTTTTCTTGCTTAATAAGGTTTTCGATTTTATCAAGCATTTTATTAAGTGTAACCGACAAATGATGAAGTTCATCTTCTTTACTGTCCGGTGCAATTTCAATTCTTTTTGAAATATCTTTTTGAGCAGAAATATCATTTGCGGTTTTTACTATGTTATTTACGGGATTGAATGCTTTTTTTGTGATGTAATATCCACCCAGTGCTGTTAAAAGCAAGATAAGCGGTATTAAAATCAGCATAATTATAATTGCTGACCGTCCCAAAAGCATTGTAGAATTAACTGATTCAACACCTCTTATCCAAAAACCGCCATGCCTTCCCGGAGGTCCCGGCGTTCTCGCATCATAGACAATATATTCTTTACCGTCAATGTTTTCTTTTCTTGGTACGCCTTCTTCAAAAGGAATACTTACAACATCGTAATTATACTGTCCTACGATATATTTCCCATCCATTTCATAAATAGATACATTTTTGAATTCTTCTTTACTTTCAATAATCTCAAAAACACCGGGCTGTCTTTTAGATAGACTTTCTCTTACTTGAGTTACTTGAAGAATAACATCCTTTTCTACACTATCTATTGAAAGCTGATAAGAAAGACCGCCAACAAGGGACAGCACAACAACAATTAAAACAAACATAAGTGTTGTGTACCATATTGTTATTCTTGTTTTTATAGAAGTAGGCTTTTTCATCTTAATCTTCCTTTATGACATACCCCACATTTTTTATGGTGTGGAGCAGTTTCTTCTTGTAGTTATCGTCAATTTTCTTGCGCAGGTGGTGAATATATACCTTTATAACATCACTTGAGCCCTCATATTCATAATTCCAAATGTTTTCTTCAATCTTTTCCTTTGAAACCACAATACCTTTGTTCCGCATAAGATATTCCAAAATGGCGTATTCCTTTGATGACAATTCTATAATGTTATCTCCACGCTTCACTTGTCTTGTTGTGGTATCAACGCTTAAATCTGCAATCTCCAAAATACTTCCGGTAACATTTTCTTTTACACGGAGCATCGCCCTGATTCTTGCAGACAAAACAGCAAACGAAAAAGGTTTTGTAAGATAATCATTTGCTCCGGTATCAAGTCCGGTTATTATATCCTCATCTGAATCCTTTGCCGTGAGCACCAGAACGGGTGTAAGAATTTTCTTTTCGCGAATTATCCGTAAAACCTCAAAACCGTTAATTTTCGGCATCATAACATCAAGTATGATTCCGTCATACTGTGTGTTTTCTATATAGTAAACCGCATCCTCACCGTCAAAACAACTGTCAACGGTATAGCCTGCTTTGGTTAGTCTTTCGTTAAGGGTTTTGTTAAGATGTTTTTCATCTTCTGCAATCAAAAGCCGCATAAAATCACCTGCCTTGTATATAGTATACAACATTTTTTATGAAATGTAAATTGACGGCTTCACTAAAAAGCAAAGCCGTCTTTGTACTTACTGCATTCTCTGACCTCTGCCGAAGCCCATACCGCCATTTGTCTGTGTTCCGATGACAGTGCTTTGACCTGTAATTTCAGCTTCAAAAGTTTCGTCACCGATTTTTATTGTATATTTTTCTCCTGTTTTTATGTTATTTGATGCAATCAGAACTGCCTTGAATTTACCTTCGGGTGCATATTCATATATAACATTTCCGTCATCGTCTGAAACTATAATTTGTTCTTTTACGGCATGCTGATTTTCACAATAAACAATAATAGTGTTTTGCGTAAGTTTAAGATTTCTTTCGCTTCCGCTGCCTGATGCAAGGATAATATCTGCATTTTCACTTATTGTTGTCTGTCCGTCAGAATCAATCACTCCGAAGTTCCCTGAGAAAGTGCCTGTCGGATTGGTTGCTTTTATTGTTCCGGCGTTAATAACGATATTACCGTTAGCATCAATACAATCATCGCTGCCACAAAGTTCAAGATATCCGCCATTGATAATAAGACAGTTTTTCATATTTTTGCCCATACCACCCATATTTCCGCCCATTTGCGGTCTTTGCATCATTGTTTCGTCAGGCATTTGTCCTTCCGGTATAGCAGGTCTTTCACCACGCATCGGGAACTCTCCGTTTTGGGGCATAGGATGAATTTCTCCGTTCAATGGGAGATTGGCTCCTTCAGGCATCTCTCCGTCTTGCATTTTTGGCTGACGGTTCCAACGATTACCTCTGTTGCCCGCAGGCATTTCCGTACCATTTGCATCGGTAACATTTTCAGGGCGTTGCATTTCGCCCATATTTTCTCTCATTCCGCCACCTTGCATCATTCCCGAATTACCACCGGTTGCGTTAAGAGCATCATCTGTGGATACTACTGATATAACTCCGTCATTTATGGTCATGACATTTTTACTTTCGATACCTTCGGTGGATTTTGTAACATCAATAACTGTATCAGCCCCACTTATGGTAAGGTTGCCATGAGCAGATATACCTTTGTCATATTTTGAACTTAATGAGAATTTACCACCGGTTATTTCAATTTCATCCTGACAATGAATAGCGTGCGATGCGGAATTTACATTTATTTCACCGCCTGATATAACCATCATCCATTCGGCATTGATACCCTTTGTAGATTTTTCAAACTCTACATCTGCCTCATCCATTTTCCACATACCTCTGCGTGGAGCTTCTTCTGTAGTTTCTGTTGTAGTTTGTGTGTTCTCAATTGGAGTACCATTTGTTTCAATATTTATTGTTCCGCCTGAAATATTAACAATGGATTCGCAGTCAATTCCATCGTTTACGGAAGTTATATTAACTGTTCCGCCTGTCATCTTAAAGGTGTCGTTAATATGAATTCCGTCAGATGCTGCATTTATGGATATAACACCATTTTCAATATTCAGGTTATCCGATGCCTTTATTCCGTGTCCTGCCGAAGATTCGATATCAAGATTTCCGTCACCTTTGATTTCAAGATTTTCTTTTGAATATATTGCACCGTCATCGCTGTTTTCGGCAATAAGATGATTTTCAGTTCCGTCTGTTAAAGTAATATATGCTTTATCTGCATCTTCTACAAAAATACAAGGATTTTCACTTGATGTAATCTTAGCTCCGCTTAATCTGATTTTAACCTTTTCTTTTGTAGAAATTGTGATATTTCCGTCAGAAAGTGTTCCGCTTACGGTAAAATCACCGCCCTGTGTGATTTTAATTTGATTGTCTGTAATTTCAATACCTTCACCATCACAGGTCAACGTGTCAAGGTTGATTGAACCAATATTTTCTTTCCAAGATTCATCCTCTTCATCGTTAGAGGAGATAATTACTTTTTGATTATCTTCGTCCCAATCCACATTAAGACCAAAGCTTTCAGATATAGCACGGGCAGGTACTAATGTTCTGCCCGACACAATTTGTGCAGGGACTTCTAATGTGACGATTTCATATATAGGATTACCTTCTTCATCGGTATCTCCTTTATCAATTTGCAAGTCAGCTGAATCAATAGAAAGTGTGATAGTTTTTTTGTTCTTCCTTGCTGAAACAGTCTGTGTATCATTATCCCATTTTACCAATGCGCCTATTTCTTCAAAAATTTTTCTTAAAGGCACCATTGTACGACCATCAATGATTTCGGGCTTTACATCAAATTCAATGGGATTTCCATCAAGCTCCACAGTAATTTCATCTGCGGATACGCTCGTTGCGCCTATAAGCAGACTGGCCGCAAGACTTAAAGCTAAAATAACTGATAATATTTTTTTCATAGTGATTCACCTCTTTATTTTATTTTTATAGGTGCTGAAACTGCAAGTATAATATTGAGGTTGCCGTTTCTGCACCGAAGCTCATTTATAAATTCCTGCTCATCTTCATCGTGAAGCATAATAACACTATAATTGAGTTCAAACAGAGAGCCTAGGTCTGTTGTTTTAATTCTTGTAAGTGAATATTTTTTTGTGTATTTCTTTAATATTTCATCAAACGCACCCTGATAATTTAGGTTTTCAGGAATTGTAATTTTAAGGATCTTTTGCACATGTTTCTTTTCAAAGAATTTGAATTTTTCTGCAAGTATCATTATGATACAAAGAATTGCAACAAAGATTGCACCATATCCGAAAAGACCGACACCGCAGGCAAGACCTGCCGCAATATCAAAGAAGATAAAGCCTATATCTTTCGGATCGCCGGGAGCACTTCTGAATCGAATAATAGAAAGTGTTCCGGCTAAACTAAACGCTCTTGCAATGTTGCTGCCTATAAAAAGGATAATTACCGAGAGTATAATCGGCAGCATCAAAAGTGTTACTGCCATAGAGCGCTGATAATTTTCTTCTTGTGTTTTGTAATAAGTAAAGCCTATCGCTGCACCGAAAACCACAGCTACAAGCATTGTTATGATTGCCGAGCCGATTGTGATGTCGGCTGAAACATTTGCTAAAATATTATTAAATAAGTTATCCATCTTAAACTACCTCTTTGTATTCTATTTCGTCATGTTCGGTATGATTTATCATATTTTTAAATTCAGTACCGTATTTTGAAAATCTTGTTCGTTTTATGTCAAGCTCGGCTAATAGATGCGTAAGCCACAAAGGTTTTGCAAGTGATGTTTTAATTTCCATAAGATAAACATCTTCGGGGAGGAGCCTTTCTCCATAATCACCCTTTTCTAAAGCTAAATCATATCGTCTTGACCGTATATTCATATCAAATGATATTCTTAAATCTCTATTGTTTTTTTCAAAATATGCAATTCTGTCATAAGCTAAGTACAGCTTGGGTGATAAGTTATAGATTTTAAGGAAATATTCAAGCTCGTGAAGTACCTGAGCATTCATATAATCCTTTGGTTCGGGAGCTTTTCCTGATGTTATAAATTTGTATGCTTCATTTAACTTAAGCTTTGTTCTGCGTTTGTTTACAATCCCTTTGAATTTCTTTTTGATTTCAAGAAACACCTTTGAATCTTCATCCGGTATGCCATAAGCACGAAGCCTTAATTTTTCCTTATAATCAGGCTTGGATAGAGACGTTCTTATTAAGTAATCATCGGGAGTATCAAAATAAATATTAGAAATGGTATATGGTGTATGGTCTTTGTTGTGGGAATCCATGTCCATATGTTCATCTAATATTTTTATAACTTTCTCAAATGTTTCACGGTCTAACATATATTTATGTTCATATCTGTTAAAAACCTCTATTGCCACATTTAGCACCTCCTGTCTGATTAAAGAATATCAGTGTAAAGTTAAATGAAAGTTAATTATTGCATAATTTTAATTTCTTTTCCGTCAGATAAAACCGAAACATTGCCATTCCTTGTACTGTAAATTTCACTTTCAACGAATTCTAAAATTGATACAGTCTCGTCTTCTGCCGGATTTTTCTCGCTGTCGCAAATTACTGAGTAAGTCGGCTTTATAGTTTTAATAAATCTTTTTGTATTCTTATTGAGTTTTCCGTGATGGGGAACTTTAAGAAAGTCATATTGTCTGCCAAAGGTTGCAATTACTTCAGTAAGTCTGTCTGCTTCTGCATCACCTGCAAAGAGGAAAGTGTTATCTCCGTGTGTTACCGAAATCACTAATGAAAAATCATTGTCACCTTCTGCATAGGATTGCTTTTTGGGAACAGAAATCTCAAACAACACATCATCAAGAATAAAATTTGTATCTTTGGTAAGCGGTGTAATCTGTAACCCTTTATTGCTAACAGTTTTCAGATATTCTTCATACTCATCGTTGTTGCCCTCATAATCAGGAACGATGATGTTACTTGCAGTTACATTATCCATTACTTCAGGAAATCCACCGACATGGTCTTTGTCAAAGTGAGTGATAAATATGTAGTCCACATTTGAAATGCCTTTTTCTTGTAATAACTCCACAAGTTCATCGCCGTCATCTTTTTCTCCGCAGTCAAGGATAATACTGTGGTTTTCTGTCTGCAGAAAGATTGCATCTGCCTGACCTGCTTTTAACACTGTAAAATCAAAACTTCCTACCACTTCAGGTATTTCAAGAGTTTCTTTGTTTTCTTTCTGACATCCGCTGAAAACTATGATTAATGCAAGTACTAAAACAATAATATTTCTTCTTTTTTTCATAGCAAGAATCAACACCCTTCACAATGTTTATTCAAAGTATACATTACTAAAGTTAAAATAAGGTTAAAAATCAAATGACCGGATATAGAAATGAAAAAAAGTGGAACCGAGATTTCAAAAAGATTTCTCGATTCCGCTTTTCTTTGACTGTGTATTAAATTTTGATATAGGGAAGATAAGAGTCTATCCCTTCATTTCGGAGTGATATACTCTTATCTTATATAAGTTCCAATATTAAATTTACAATGTTATAAATAATAGGTGCATATATAATTGCAGGTAAGAAGTCTGCAACCTTGATTTTGGTAATTCCCATAAGGTTTGTGCCTATCATAATAATTAAGATTGAGCCGACACATGTCATTTCGTTTATTGCACCTGTACTCATAAACGGAGCAATTAGCCCTGCAAGGAGAAGCAATCCGCCCTGAATAACAAATACCGAAACAGAGGCAAGCATAACCCCGAAGCCAAGACTTGAAGCAAGCATCATTGAAGATACAAAGTCAAGAGTAGCTTTTGTAATAAGCACCGAGTTATCTCCGGTGAGTCCCGCCTG
>JAGAJK010000047.1 GCA_017626145.1 Clostridia bacterium | reverse complement strand
TACGTTACGGCCATCGCTGTCAAAAACGCCGGTAAAAGCATAGCTGCCTATATAGGTAACCCCTTCCTCAATTACAACCTTATTGATAGTTGGATAACCTAAATATTCTGCTTCACTGGCAACACACGCCCATGGAGCGTTTTGTGAACTGAATTCAGTTACCGTATAGTCATACATAGCGCCGGTTCCTGAAATGGTAAGAACGTTGTTTTCAACCCTCCAGGTCAGATTATCACCGCAGATGCCACTTGCTGCAAAAACAGGCATTGCTGTAAATAAAGAAAAGATTAAACATATGCTTAATATTATGCAAATTATTTTTTTCATTATTACACATCCTTTTGTGATAAAAATATTCTATACTACAATTCCATTATATAGTAAATATAATTATATGTCAATTAGAATTATGTCGTTAAAGTCGTTGGTTACTTTAATAGCGTTTTATCTTTATTATGCTTTAGTAAAGCATATTTTTTTAAATGTGAATTTAATTCAAAAAAGTTCTTTGCTTTTTGGAATGGCTATGTTATAATATATCAAGCGAACGTTTGTTCGATGAAATGAAGAAAGGAGTTGTTAAATATGAAATTCACATAGAAAAATAAAAAACACATTAAATAACTGCTGCAACAATTACTTAATGTGTTAATCGGATATGCCAAAAGCATACCTGTACATTCGCATTTTAGCATATCCGTAAATAAAATTCAATAGAAAAACTAAAATTTTTATTTATGGAGGAAATTTAATTATGAGTACAACAAATGAAACAACAATAACAAATTTAAATGGTTATGTAACACCGGAAATGTATGGTGCAGCAGGAGATGGGGTGACTGATGATACCTTGGCTGTTCAATCTGCAGTAAATGCCGTTACGGGAACTGAAAAAACTTTATTACTTACAAATACATATCTTTTGAGCAGCTCACTTGAAATACCTAATGACAGAAAATCGCTAAGAATTAAAGGTGGCGGATTAAAATTTACCGGACAATCTCAGCATTGTTTTGTTCTGCAGGGGGATACAAGTATGGATATTCCTGAATCTGATATTCCGTCAGATTTAACTGTTAATGATTTGTTTAAATTCAGAGCAGAGAGATGGAGAAATAAGGCAGTAAGTGAAACAGGCAGTGAAATAAAGAATTCAAAAGTTAGTATTATTATGGATGGTGTGTATATCTATGCAAACAGCAGAGGCGTTTTTGCATTTAATGTAACCGGTTTTATGTCAAATTGTGATATTTACGTACCTTTATATGTATTTAAGCATACCGCGGTATTGTATTGTACGAATTGTAAAATACGTTCAATAAAGGAATACGGTGTTTTGGGAGTTATGGCAGATTCGATGGTTTCAAACTGTTATATTTCAGGATATCAGCAGCTTACTCATGAAGCTGTATTTTGCGGTGGAAAAATAGATACAGATGTAGTATTTACAAATTGCTTCTTTAATTTCTTTAAATATATCGTAAAGAATGGACAGAGTGGCGTATATAATGGCTGTGTATTTAATACCTGCTATTCTTATTATGAATATGACCACGACCGTTCTGATAAAAAATCCAGATATATTCATGCAATATTTACGGGATGTGTGTTTGAAAATAATACTTATAACGAACTTAAGGATAATTTTAACGTTACAGAAGATATGTGTCTGGGATTTATCGTTGTAAGATACAGAAGAATTTATAATCTTACTGTAACAGATCCTGTGGAAAGGGATTCGGATTATAACACTGTATATATTTATCCTTTTGCCGGTGTGACTATGGAAATCAATAAGCTTGTTTTGAAAAATGTAAACAACAAAGTTGTTGAATTTAGTCCAACACAGAGAAATTTTGATGCAGTAAATATCTGGCCTAATACTATTTATACCGATTGCACTTCACTTTCATATACCGACGAAAACAATAACTCATTAATGAAAGCTTTTAACGGAGCTGAATTTATAAGTCCGTCAGGAAGAATAAGTAAGTGTATTAATGTGTATAACAAACCTGCAAACGAAGACCCGATGACATTAGTTACAATTTATGAACCTGTAGCTTCAAATTGATATAAACATATTTAATAAATACTAAAAACGAGGCTGTGAAAACTATAGTTTTCACAGCCTCATATGACTTAATTTTATTTGAAAAATCTATCTGCACAATCTGCGATGATATCTACGCATCCGTCAAGACCGAATACACTTGATGAAATACTCATATCATAAGACGCAGATGAACCCCAGGTTGCATGCGCATAAAAGTCATAGTAGTTCTTTCTGCCTTTGTCTGTCTTTTTAATAAGAGTTTCGGCACTTGATTTTGAAAGCTCGTAAAGCTTTGAAATTCTGTCAATTCGAAAATCCATATCTGCATGAACAAATACGTCAAGGGTTTTGCAGTAATCCTTTAAAATGTCGTCAGCACATCTGCCTACAATTACGCAGGGCTTTTCTGCCAGCTCTTTAATGATATTTGACTGAATTAAAAACAGCTTGTCGTGAGTAATAACATCATTTAAGTAAACAGGTGACGCAAGACCACCGTAGTGAGCCATGGAAAGTGAATATAAAAAGCTGTTATGCTTTTCATCTGCTTCTTCAAACATTTTTTTATTAATACCGCTTTTTTCAGCAGCTATTTCTATAATATTTTTATCGTAGAATTCAATACCCAGTTTTTCAGCAAGACGCTTACCAATTTCACAACCTCCGCTACCGAACTGTCTGCCTATAGTAATAACTTTGTTCATATTCATTCCTCCTTGATATTTAAATTATAGCACATTATTTCATAAATTTCAATTATTTTGCAGAATTATTTTTATAAATCGAGAGAAATATAGTATTGTGGCAAATAAATAATGAAAGGATATGAAACGTATGGATATAATCGCATTGATACTTGTGATTATCGGTGCAATAAACTGGGGTTCAATAGGCTTTTTCAACGTTGACCTTGTTGCATCTCTTTTCGGTGGACAGCTTGCGTTGATGAGCAGAATAATTTTTTCGATAGTGGGACTTGCAGGATTGTGGTGTATCACTCTTCTGTTTCGTAACAACAAGCACGTTAAATAATAAGCCAAAGCCGCTGCCGGAATTATATCCGTCAGCGGTGTTTTTTAGTTTAATCTGTTTTTCAGAGAAAGCATAAGAATTGTCAACAGTAAAAGCACCACAGAAAACGCCGACAGCATGGAAGAATTATTCTGAACGCAAGGATTAAAAACGGATACCGTTTCATTTGAGCTGAAAACAGCAAGTGTAATGACAAAAGAAATGATTCCCGAAATCAGCTTTCCTGTAAAATATTTTCTCATTGACATTTTTCTTTTTGCCGTAAAATCCCATATTTGAAGAAGTACGCAGATTCCTGAAAATCCCATAAAGAATGAAATAACAGCAAGCTTTAAGCTGACAGGAATATTAAAGCTTACAATATTTGTAATACCGTTGGTCATTTCAAGAAATCCGCAAAGAAAACCATATCTTTCGTCGGCAAGAGTTATTATTTTAGTAATTACCGAAAAGAGCGTAATATATCCGCATATATTCATCATAGCACTTACCGATGAAGAAACTGCTGTTGTGAAAGCATTAAGTGTTTTGGGGATAACGTAAGTATCGCTGCGGCATAAAGAATATGGCGTGTGTCTTTTTAATATCATACCGGTAAGAATCGCTGAAGTTATGTGGATAATAAAAAGTGTATAACCAACAGACGTGTTTTTTATAATAACACTTCCTACCGTCCCGATGATAAAAAGTGGACTGCAGTTGTTGCAGAAGGGAAGCAGATGCTCACCTTCATCTGTTGTTATTATTTTTTTATCCACCATATCACATATAACAGCCGCCCCTGTAGGATATCCGCTTACCGTGCCGAGGATAAACGGCATTAATGCCTCCGAGGGCATAGAGAAAAGAAATCTTGAAATCTTGTCCGCAAATTTCCCTCTGATGGAAATAATTCCTGAAAGAGTTATGTATCTTGAAAGAACCATAAAAGGAAATACGGAAGGAAAAACCGTAAATAAAGAAAGGTAAAGTCCTTCCTTGGCACCTGAGACACAGGCAGAGGGGAATATTGTCATAACACCGGCAAGCATTATAACAATAGTTACCACCAGTGCATTTTTGAAATTAAGTACCTTAAACATTTTATCACTCCTATATGTCCATTTTATTGAATAAAATATTAAATATGCTTATATATTTAAATAGAATATTACCAAGAGGTGTAAATTTTTATGGGAATAAAGGAGAAGCTTGCGGAAAAAAGCGGTATGCCCAGGGAAATAGTTTTAAATTATCCTAAGCTTACCCTTATAGGGAATAATGAACTGGAAATAGAAAACTATAAAGGTATCATAGAGTATTCAGATACCTTAATAAGACTTAACACTTATTTGTTTATGTTCAGAATTGAAGGAAGCGAGCTTGAGATAAGCTCAGTGACTACTGACTTTATATCTGTAAGAGGAAAAATAAAAGGAATTGAAATGCTTTAAAAAATCGGAGGAAAAAAATTGCAGGAACTATTTAAATTTTTCAAAGGATATGTTATAATAAAAATAACAGGCGATTTTCCTGAGCGTTTTCTGAATCTGGCTGTCAACAGAAATATTTACATATGGGATGTACGCAGAGCAGGGAATAATGTTTACACTATGAAGATGAGTGCAAAAGCCTTTCTTGAATTAAAAAAGGTTGCATATATTTCAAACTGCCGTGTATCGGTTATTGCCAAAAAAGGATTTATATTCAGATTAAAAAGTATAAAAAATCTTAAAGCAATACTAACAGGTATTCTCATTTTTGGAATAGTCATTGTATATGTATCGGGATGCGTTACCGATATTTATGTTGAGGGAAATGAAAATCTTACGGTATCAGATATTGAAGACAGACTGAGTGGCTATGGGCTTAAGCGTTGGGTAAGAAAATCGTCGCTTGATACAGAAAATATTCAAAGACTGTTTCTTAAGGATAACGACGATGTTTCGTACATAGCTGTAAACCTTCACGGAACAAAAGCTTATGTGCAGGTTGCCGAGGCTGTTGAAAAACCGTATATTGTTGACGCAGATGCACCCTGTAATATAGTATCTGACAAAGACGGAATTGTGGAAACCTTAAGAGTAAAAACGGGCTTTCCTGTTGTTAAAGAGGGCGATGCAGTACATCAGGGACAGCTTCTTGTAAGCGGTATAACGGACAGCCGGTTTTTGACGGTAAGGTACGTCAATTCGGATGCAGAGATAGTAATCAGAACCTGGCGTGATTTTTGCAGGGAATTTCCTTTAATAAGAGAAATAAGAACAAAAACGGGGAATACCTCCACCTCATACCGGATTACATTATGGGGTAAAACGGTAAAAAAGGCAAAAACAAAGTTTGATAATTTTTCTGCAGATGAGGAGCTTGTTACAGATCAAAGTCACTTAGGAATCACAAAGGTTAAATTTTTTGAAGAAAATGTAATTTATGAAACCCTTACGCCGGAGGAAGCCTTTGAAATTTATTATAAAGAATATCTCGGTGAAATAAAAAAAGGACTCCCTGAAGCTACAGAAATTGTTTCTGTAAGGCATAACTCTAAAGAGGATGAGGGAAAACTAAGAATATGGATAGAACTTGAAACCCTTGAAAAATCGGGTGTCAAGCAAGAGATAAAGAAGGAAGAAACAAATAATGGAGAGAATAATTGAAATTTCGGACAGCGAGCTTATGATGAATGTTTTCGGCAATTTTGACGAAAACATAAAGCTTGTGGAAAAACGTTTTTCCGTAAATATTTCAAGCAGAAATGAAATAATAAAAATAACGGGAAGCGAAGAAAATACAGAATATGCAAAAAAGACCCTGGACGGACTTTTTGAAATTGCCGCAAACGGCGAAATTATAAATGTCCATAAGGTTAATTATATAATGTCTATGATTTTCGAAGCAAGTACAGATGCTTTGGTGAAAATCGGCACGGACAATGTATGTGTAACAGCAGACGGAAAGCTTATTAAAGCAAAAACCTTAGGTCAGGAAAAGTATGTTAAAAGTATACGAAGCAATACTATAGTTTTCGGAATCGGTCCTGCAGGAACAGGTAAAACCTATCTTGCGGTTGCATCTGCCGTAAATGAACTCAGAAATAAAAATATCAAAAGAATTATTCTTACCCGACCTGCTATCGAAGCAGGCGAAAAGCTTGGGTTTCTTCCGGGGGATTTACAGAATAAGGTTGACCCATATTTAAGACCCTTGTATGATGCACTTCACGATATGCTTGGTGCGGAAACCTGTGCAAATTATATGGAAAAAGGAATAATTGAGGTTGCACCTCTTGCTTATATGCGAGGCAGAACTCTCGACGACAGCTTTATAATTTTAGACGAAGCACAGAACACTACAGGAGAACAGATGCAGATGTTCTTAACAAGAATAGGCTTCTCCTCAAAAGCAGTTGTAACAGGCGATATAACGCAGATTGACCTTCCGCGCGATAAAACATCGGGGCTTAAAGAAGCTCAGTTTGTGCTTAAGGATATAGAGGGCATTGAAATATGCCGTCTTAATGAAAAGGACGTAGTGCGTCATCCTCAGGTACAGAAGATAATTACTGCCTACGATAAGCATCGCAGAAAGGCGGTAAAAAATGAAGCTAAGTCTTGAAATTACAAATGAGAGAAACAAAATTGAACTGACAGATGAGTTAAATTCATTAATTGAAAATGTTATAAAAACTGCACTTTCAATTCACGGCATAGATTGTGATACAGAGGTTTCGTTGCTTTTTACAGATGCAGATGAAATAAGGCAGATTAATAACGATTACAGAAATACCGATAAGGTAACCGATGTTTTGTCCTTCCCACAGCTTGAGTTTGAAGAGGAGGGTGTAATTATGGAGGAATATCTTCCGAAGGCCGGGGAATATCCTTATCTTTCACTGGGCGACGTAGTAATAAATGTTGAACAGGTGTATGCTCAGGCACAGGAATTCGGACACAGCAGGGAAAGAGAAACAGGTTACCTTGTTACCCACAGTATATTGCATCTTTTGGGTTATGACCATATGGAAGAAGACGAGAAGAAAAGAATGAGAGCAAAAGAAGAAGAAATAATGTCAGTTCTTGGCATAGGAAGAGGTTAAATATGAAATCAGGATTTGTTGCAATAATAGGAAGACCGAATGCAGGAAAATCAACACTTTTAAATGCATTTACAGGTGAAAAAATAGCTGTAATTTCGGACAAGCCACAAACAACAAGAAATAACATTTTAGGTATAGTAAACGAAAAGGGCGCCCAGGTTGTATTTATGGACACACCTGGAATTCACCGTCCTAAAAATAAGCTTGGTGAATTTATGGTGAAGGAAGCAGAAAACTCTGTAAAAGGCGTTGATGCTATTATACTTGTTGTAAGTGTTGACGATAATCCGTCTGTTAATGATGACATTATAAACAACATAAAAAATACAGATGTTCCTGTTATATTGGTTGTAAACAAAACCGATTCAACAGAGAAGGAGAAAATCTTGCCGCTTATTGCAGATTACAGCCAAAAAATGAGCTTTGATGAAATAATCCCAATTTCAGCGTTAAAGGGTGACGGAGTTGATATCGTTTATAAGGAAATATTAAACCGTCTTGAGGAAGGACCTATGTATTTCCCCGATGATATGGTTACCGATCAGCCGGAAAGACAAATTGTTTCTGAAATTGTACGTGAAAAAGCCTTATGGTGTCTTGATAAAGAGGTTCCTCACGGTATTGCCGTGGAAATAACCGAATTCAAAGAGCGTAACGACTCAAGTGTTTACGTGGGTGTTACGATAAATTGCGAAAAGAAAAGCCATAAGGGTATTATAATCGGAAAAAACGGCAGTATGCTTAAGCGAATAGGTCAGAAAGCACGTATCGACTGTGAGAAATTTTTAGGCACCAAGGTTTATCTTGAAATCTGGGTGAAAATTAAAGAGGACTGGAGAAATTCTGATTTCCTTATTAAAAATTTCGGTTTTGATAACAAAAATTAACACAAATAAAATTTAAAAATACCGCTCAAACTAATTTTGAAAGGGGCGGTGTTATGAGCGGTATTCCTTATTGGAATTTTTTTGAACATACAGGTCAGATAGAGGCGTATCTTACTTATCTGGAATTCCGGAGACTAACCTCTGCGGAATTTGCAGAAGAAATGGATAAAGCTCAAGAGGAGAGATATGGAAGAGAAAGTTTGCGGACTGGTAATCAGGGAGACGGATTACAGGGAGAATGATAAAATCTTAACTGTAATCACAAAGGAACTGGGAAAAATCAGTATTTGCGCACGTGGTGTAAGAAATTCGAGAAGCAAAAACGCGTCAGCTGTAAGATTTATGTGCTATACCGAATTTGTTATAAGCGGTGGAAGGAACAATTTTTATTATATGACACAGTGTGCGCTTATTCAGTCCTTTTATAAAATAAGTGAGGATGTTGTAAAGCTTTCGCTGGCTACTTATCTTGCGCAGCTTGCGGCGGATATTATGCCGGAATGCAGCGAAAGCGGGGAAACATTAAGCCTTGTGCTTAACACTTTTTACGTCCTGGCAAATACAAATAAAGATTTAGCTCTGGTTAAAGCTGCTTTTGAACTGAGACTTATGGCACAGCAGGGGTATATGCCGCAGCTTGAATGCTGCAACGGATGCGGAGAAATAACATCTCCTATGTTTTTTGATATATCGGCAGGGGGATTGTGGTGTCCTGCGTGTGCAGCTAAAGGAGTAAAAATAGAAAAAAATCTTTTGGATGCTCTTCGGTATATAGCTTATTGTCCGTTAAAACAACTGTTTTCCTTTACGGTGTCAGAAAATATTGCAAAGGATTTGTATAGCTGTTGCGAGCAGTACGCCGTTTCTGTTGCAGGAAGGCCACCTAAGTCTCTTGAGTATCTGAAAATGTTTATGTAGTAATTTACGAAAGGATAAAATTATGAGGGCAAAGAAGTTCAGAATGAAAAAAGGCGGGGCGGTCTCTGCTATTATGCTTTTGCTTCTTTTAGCAATCGCTATGATAGACGGATGTGTTCAGAAACAAAAATTCGAACCCAAAGCAGAAAAACTAAACATTTATTGTCTTGATGTAGGACAGGGTGACAGTACATATATTCTTTTTCCCGATGGTAAGAGTATGCTTATAGATGCGGCGGAAGAGGATAGCAACGTGTACCGTCTTTTAGAGGAATATGAACCTGAATACATAGACTATTTTGTAATAACCCATCCTCATTCCGACCACGCAGGCGGAGCTAAGGATGTAATTGAAAATTATGAAATCGGACAAATATTTATGCCCGATGCCGCTAATACCGCAAGCTTTTTTGAAGAGCTCTTAACGGTCATAGAAAGTGAAGAAATTCCTGTTACTCAGGCGAAAACAGGTACTCTTATTTATGAAAGTGATGATTTTAAAGCAGAAATCATATCACCACGTGAGGAAGGCTATAACGACCTTAACAATATGAGTGCAGTTGTTAAAATCACTTACGGAAATAACAAATTTTTGTTTATGGGTGATGCGGAAAAGGCTGTAGAGGAGGATATAACTTCAGATGTAAGTGCAGACTTTATAAGAGTCGGACACCACGGCTCAAACACCTCATCTTCAAAAGGATTTTTAAACAGGGTTAAGCCGAAGTATGCTGTAATATCTGTAGGCGAATTTAATAATTACAACCATCCTGACGGAGAAATTGTAAAACGCTATAAAAAAATGGGTACTGAAATTTACCGTACTGACGAAATGGGAACAATATCTGTAGTTTCGGACGGAGTGGATATAGAAATTAAAACGCAAAGATAAGCGGAAATATTATAATAATTAGAATAAATAAGGGCAGATGAGGTCTGCCCTTATATTTTTGATATTTATACAAAATAATGTTCATTGAGATTTAAAATGTATCGTAAAAAACGGTTTCTTCTATGGGTCTTTTCTTAAAATGTAAATCGAGAGGCTTTGCGTCATCAGCAGGATATCCCATAACCAGAAGCGCGTAGGGTTCGTAGTTTTCGGGAATATTATAAGTATCTCTTACTTTAAAAGGATCAAAGTACATTACCCAGCAGGAGCCGATTCCTATAGAATGTGCCATAAGCATCATATGAGTTGTAACAATTCCTGCGTCAACAGATGCACTTAATGCTCCATCCTGTTTTCTGACCCAGCTTTCATTTTTGTTATAACAAACAAGCATAGCACAAGGTGCATCAAAATGACATTTAGTGCAATCCTTAAGCTTGGAAATTGATTCATCCGAATTAAGGACTAAAATTTTTTGCGGCTGATAATTACATCCTGTAGGTGCAAGGTGTCCTGCTTTTAATATTAAGTCAATTTCATTCTGCTTTATGTGTTTATCTTTAAATTTTCTTACCGAATATCTTTCTTCTGCAAGCTTTAAAAAATCCATAATTATCACAAAACCCTTTCAATGTTATATGCTTTGATAATTATACAATATGATAAAAATAAAATCAATAGCTTATATTTGAGTTTGTAAATTATACGATATGTAAAAATGTTTTGAATTTTGCCTTTTCTCTTGTTTTTTTATCTGTGTTATGGTATATTATATCGTAGCAAACAGCATTTTAAACGGTTATTGATTTAACAGTTTTAAAAAAGTGAAAATTATGATTTTTTCAGAGATATAAACAGGAGAGAAAAAATGATTAAAAGGAAAAATGAAATTAAGGTTTTAACAGAAAACAATGCATCAGGAAATATAAAAATGTATCTTTCTGATTTAGGCGATTTTGAGGGCAGACACCCTTTGCTTGATACATTCTTTCACGTTAGATTAAAAGTAGGTGAGGAGGTTGCCCTTCATCCTCATAACGGCGAGTTTGAAAGCTATTACATAATAAAAGGCAAAGCTCTTTATAACGATAACGGCGAATTTGTTGAGCTTTCGGAGGGTGACGTTACACATACCCCGTCAGGCTCAGGGCACGGTATAAAGAATATCGGTGACGATGTTCTTGAGTTTATAGCATTAGTTGTAAAGGATTGCTGAATAACGGAGGAATTTTTGAAATGATAAACATATATAAGGATGCAGGAATAAGCGATGAGGTATTTTCATTCGGAGAAAAAATACTTGAATCCTTGAAAGGCAGATTTGAAGAAATAGATAAAAATGCAGAATATAATCAATGTAAGGTTATTTTAGCAATGCAGAAAAACAGATTAAGTCCCGAACACTTTATGACATCAACAGGCTATGGCTATAATGACGAGGGAAGAGATAACTTAGAAAGAATTTATGCAGATACATTTCATACCGAGGCAGCTCTTGTTCGTCCGCAGATAACCTGCGGAACTCATGCTTTAAATGTAGCACTTTCTGCAAATTTAAGACCCGGCGATGAGCTTTTATCACCTGTAGGAAAACCTTACGACACATTAGAAGAGGTAATAGGTATACGCCCGTCAACAGGTTCTCTGGCAGAATACGGTGTAACCTACCGTCAGGTAGACCTTTTAGAGGGTGATAAGTTCGATTTTGAAGGTATAAAAAATGCCATCAACGAAAAAACAAAGCTTGTTACCATTCAGCGCTCAAAAGGGTATCAGACAAGAAAAACTTTTAGTGTTGAAGAAATCGGCACTTTAATAAAATTTATAAAAGAAATAAAACCTGATGTGGTTTGTATGGTCGATAACTGCTATGGAGAATTTGTAGAAAGAATAGAACCGTCGGATGTGGGAGCGGATATGATAGTCGGCTCATTAATCAAAAACCCCGGCGGCGGTCTTGCTTCAATCGGTGGTTATATCTGCGGCACAGAAGAATGTATTGAAAAGTGCGCATACCGCTTAACTTCTCCCGGCCTTGGCAGAGAGGTTGGTGCAAATCTTGGTATAATGCAGTCACTTTATCAGGGCTTTTTCCTGGCTCCTACTGTTGTTGCAGGAGCTTTAAAGGGTGCAATTTTTGCGGCTAATATATATGAAAAATTAGGCTTTAAGGTAGTGCCCAACGGCACAGAATCCCGCCACGATATAATTCAGGCGGTAGAATTAAAATCAAGGGAAGGCTTAATTGCGTTCTGTAAAGGCATTCAGGCAGCCGCACCCGTTGACAGCTACGTTGACCCTGAACCGGGAGATATGCCCGGCTACGATTCACAGGTTATTATGGCGGCAGGTGCATTTGTTCAGGGCTCATCAATCGAATTAAGTGCCGACGGCCCCGTAAGAGAACCTTATGCGGCATACTTCCAGGGCGGTCTTACCTGGTTCCACGCAAAGCACGGAATATTAATGTCTGTTCAGAAAATGTATGAACAAAATTTAATTGAATTATAATAAAAAGGCAAACTCATTTATAAATGAGCTTGCCTTTTAGTATAGTGCCCCGGCTTTTTACCTGTAATTTTCAAGAATGCTTTGTAAAAATTTGAAGAGCTGGAAAAACCGCATTGTTCTGCGATTTCAAGCTTTGTCATATCTGTAGATTTTAAAAGCTCAATTGCCATTTCAACTCTTTTTATGGTTATGTATTCCCATGGAGAAATGCCGTTGTATTTTTTGAATATGTATGAAAAATATGTAGGTGTCATACAGGCAATTTTAGCAATTTCTTCAAGAGTGATTTTTTGATTAAGATTTGAATTTATATAAAAAATTGCATTCTTAAGCTGTTCTGCAGATGTATTTTTATCTGCGTTTGATTCATGTGTGTAATTATAATCTCTTAAAATATGTATAAGTGCGGAGTAAAGCTGGAAACGAACTTTTGTTTTGTAACAACGGTCTTTACAGGTAAGCTCTTTTTCAATGTTGGTGATAGCTTCTTTAAGAAAATCATCGCCACAAAATTTATTGCTGAAGCTTTTATTTCTCGAATTAAACAGCTTTAAAAGCTCAATACTTTCCGGGTTTTCCCACAGCATACTTGGTTCGAAATGAATGTTAAGGAGATTTATTTCTTCTTCTATTTCCGTTATACAGTGAACCTCGTCACTACCAAAAAGAAAAACATCTCCTTTTTTAAAACTGTATTCTCTGTTTTTAACCTTATAAGTTCCTTTGCCTGATAAAAAAAGTGACAGCTCGCACTCTGTGTGATGATGCATAGTAAATTCTCTTTTCACAGGCATAACAGATGAGTGAAAGGTTTTAAGTATTGTATTCTGTGTTTCATTATGAAAAATATTTTCGTTAAAACGCAAAAAAACATCTCTTTTCGTAAAATAGTGGATAAATTTCGTAAAATATCGGTGGTATGTATTTAAAATATGTGTTATCATTTTACTACGATAAATATTTGTTGTCAAGGAGATTTTTATGAACTTAAATGAAATAATTTCGGAAAATGTAAATGTTAACTCAAATCCGTCACAGCTTAAAATAACGGATATCAGAGTTACAAATATTAACGGTGCCCCAAAGCATTGCCCTTTGATTAAAGTGTACACCAATCAGGGTTTGATTGGCTACGGCGAGGTTCGTGATGCTTCAAGTGCAACCTATGCTTTAATGTTAAAATCAAGACTGTTAGGGGAAAATCCCTGTAACGTTGACAAGCTTTTCAGAAGAATAAAGCAGTTCGGCGGCGCATCCCGTCAGGGTGGTGGCGTTTCGGGTATAGAAATTGCGTTGTGGGATTTAGCAGGAAAAGCCTGGGGCGTACCTTTGTGGCAGATGCTTGGCGGTAAATTCCGTGATAAGGTAAGAGTGTACTGTGATACCGATGTAGACGGCAAGCATACAGGAACAGATATGGGTAATGCTCTTAAAAAACGTATGGAACAAGGCTTTACCTTTTTGAAGATGGATTTGGGAATAGAGCTTTTACTTGATGAACCGGGTTGTCTTAACGCACCTGCGGGATTTTTAGAGGATATAAAGAAATATTCTATGAAAGCAATTAACCATCAGTCAGGCTCCATTGACCGTGATTTAATGCTTGGTAAAAACTATGAGGTGTTCACAATTCCACACCACGCAACAGGTATACATTTAACTCAGAAGGGTATCGACTGGCTTGAAAACTACGTTAAGGAAATCCGTGATGTTATAGGCTACGAAATTCCTCTTGCAATTGACCATTTGGGACACATTGCAATTCAGGATTGCATAATGCTGGCAAACCGACTTGAAAAATATAATATAGCCTGGATTGAGGATGTTGCTCCGTGGCACTATACAAAGCACTATGAAAAAATTTCATCTTCTTGTAATGTTCCCATTTGTACAGGCGAAGATATTTACCTTGCCGAAAATTTCAAGCCTTTAATGGAAAATGGCGGTGTATCTGTTGTTCACCCCGATATACTTACAATCGGCGGTGCGTTGGAGCTTAAAAAGCTTGGAAATATGTGCGACCAATATGGTGTTGCAATGGCAATACATATGGCAGAAAGTCCAATCGGCTGTATGGCGGCAATTCACGCAGCAGCTGCTGTGCAGAATGTTTTAGCGGTAGAATTTCATTCAATCGATGTTCCCTGGTGGAATGATTTGGCAATTGGTATTGACAATCCACTATTTAAAGATGGCTTTGTTAACGTTCCCGACAAGCCGGGACTTGGAATTGATTCTCTTAACGAAGAATTGATTGCGCAGCATATTCATAAAGACTATCCCGGTCAGTGGGAACCAACCGATAACTGGAACAACGAATGGGCAAATGATAGAGAATGGAGCTGATAAAATGATTGATAAAAAGATTGACAAAAAAGCACTTTTAAAAAACTTTGAAGAACAAAATGATTTTGTCGAAAAAAGAGTAAGCGAGGGAATAGAAAAGTACAGAAAAGGCAATGCCGATATAATTGTAAAAGATAAAGATGGCAAAGTTGTAAAAAATGCAAAAATTAAAGCAATACAGAAAACTCACGAGTTTAATTACGGTGCAAATCTTTTTATGCTTGAAGAATTCGAAAACAAAGAAAAAAACGAATTATATAAAAAGTATTTTGCCGAATGCTTTAATATGGCAACACTTCCTTTTTACTGGTCAGACCTTGAACCAACAGAAGGAAAGCCCCGTTTTGAAAAGGATAGTGAAAAGGTATACAGAAGACCATCTCCCGACCTTTGTCTGGAATTTTGTAAGAAGCATAATATAGAACCTCGTGAGCATTGTCTTGTGTATGATCAGTACACTCCTTCCTGGCTTATAGATGAGCCTTTGGAAAAAATCAAGGAGAAGCTTGAGGAAAGAATGAAAATTCTTGCCGAGAGGTATAAAAACGATATTCCTTGCTGGGAGGTTATTAACGAGGTATTGTTTACAGGCTTTGGTGGAAATAAACGCTCTGTGTTTTATAAAGAGCCAGATTTAGTGGAATGGAGCTTCAAAACTGCCGAAAAGTACTTTAAAGATAATGAAATAACTATAAACGATGCTGTTTCCAATGTATGGGCAGGTGGAGTTGTTAATTATAACAGAAGCCCTTATTATATGATAATAGAACGTGCTCTTAACAACGGTGCAAGAATTGATGCAATAGGAATGCAGTTCCATATGTTTATAAAAAAGGAAAGAGTAGAAGAGCTTGCTAAAGATATGTATAACCCACAGCACCTTTATAAGGTTCTGGATTTGTATTCTGAATTTGATAAGCCTTTACAGATAACCGAAGTAACAATTCCTGCTTATTCAAACGATGCGGAAGACGAAGCACTTCAGGCAGAATTAATTGAAAAACTCTATTCAATCTGGTTTTCTTGCGAAAAGGTTGAACAGATTATTTACTGGAATTTGGTAGACGGATATGCAGCATTTGCACCACAAGGTGATATGACGGCAGGTGAAAATTATTATTACGGCGGTTTAATCCGTTTTGACTTAACTCCAAAGCCGGCATACTTCACTATAAAGAATCTCTTTGAAAAGAAATGGCATACCGAAGAAAATATTGAAACTAACGAAAACGGCGAAAGCACCTTCAGAGGCTTCTACGGTAAATATGACCTTGAAATAGAAGTAAACGGAGAAAAAATCGTTAAAGAAATAGATTTAAGTAAAAAGGCAGAAAACAAATTTGAAATTATGATTTAGTGAGTGAGATTATGAGAAAAACAGAAAACTTAATTATATATCAGATAGCGCTTCGTTCCTTCACACCCGAAGGAACAATAAAAGCGGCAACTAAAATGCTTCCCCACATTAAAAGCCTGGGCGTTGATGTTGCATACGTTTGTCCTTTCTTTGTTGAAGATGAGGACTGGGATGAAAGTGTGTGGAGCCCAAGACAAAGAGCATCAGAAACAGGAAATCCGAAAAACCCATATAAAATTGCCGATTATTATAATATAGACGAAGAATACGGCACAAAGGAGGATTTAAAGGAATTTGCAGATACAGCGCACTCATTGGGACTTCTTGTTATGTATGACCTTGTTTATCTTCATTGCGGAAGAAATGCAGTCTTTATAAAAGATAATCCCGATTTTGTAGTTTGCGACGAATTTGGTAAACCTATAGTAGGTGAAACCTGGCCCTTTGCAAGACTTAACTTTGAAAACAAAGAGCTTCGTAAATACCTTATAAAAAATATGGAAATGCTTATAAAGGAATTTGATGCAGACGGGTTTCGTTGCGATGTAGGGGATGGAGTGCCTCTTGACTTCTGGGACGAAGCATTTAATGAATTAAAGCCTCTGAATGAAAATTTAATTAAGCTTAACGAAGGCGTTGACCCCGAATATATAAAAAGTGTATTCCATATGGGATATAACTTTAACTATACAAAGGTTATGCGAGGTGTCTTTGCTGACGGTAATTCTGCAACAGATCTTATAAATATGTATAACGAAGAAAAGGAAAAGTACGGGGATAATATACCAAAGCTTATAAGAACCATCGACACTCACGATACTGCAAGCGACTGCGGTCTTTTAAGAAATGAAATAGTAATGACATCAAAAGGTGTTGAAGCGGCTCTGGTTGTGAATAATACAATAGACGGCGTAGTTTTTTTCTGGAACGGATATGAAGCTTGCGATAACGCAGAAAACAATATGTTTGCAAACCGTTTTTATACTAAAAGAAGTCAGGTTAACTGGTCACGTGCTTTTACCGAAGACGGAATAAGACGTATGAAATTCGTTAAGGCTATACATAAGCTTCATCACGAAAATGATGCAATAGTAAACGGTCGTATGCAGTGGGTGGAAAACACATCTCCCGATGAAATTGTCTCTTTTATTAAAATATCGGATAAACAAAAGCTGTTAGTTGTTGTAAACTCAAAAAAGAAATCTGTTAAAGCCAAAGTAAATATTGATTTATCGGGAAAAATTCTGATGAAAAGCGATGCAGAAATTAACGCTTCAGAAATAAGCCTTAAGCCCTACGGCTATGTAATTATTGAAGTATAACAAATAAAAGGAGCGTTTTGCTCCTTTTAATTTTGTGCTAAAATTCAGTTATATCTGCATTGACAAAGTGTGGTGTTATAGGTATAATGGACTTGTAAAATAATGTAAAAAATAAAAAAGGAGCGATAATATGAATAAAGAACAGTTTGTAAAACAGAGAGTTTCTGAAATGAGCATCGAAGAAAAAGTCGGACAGTGCTTTGTTATCGGCTACGTTGGTGCAACAGTAACTCCTGAAATTATCAGAAGAATTAAAACATATAAGCCTGCAGGTATCAGAGCAGGTCTTATGTGGAGAATAAGAACAGTTAAGCACGACCCCAACGGTACAAACACAGATTTTGCTTCAAGACTTCAGAGACCATATAAGGGTACAATCAAGGACTTTTTACCTGATATTCCTGTGCCTCACTTCACAAACGAAGAATTCTGCGAATATGTTAACACATTAAAGCAGGCAGCAATTGAAAACGGCAACGTGCCCCTTCACTTTACATTTGACTTTGAAGGCGACGTTTCTGCAGACTACTACAGAGGCGGAGTTAAATACTTCCCAAGCTGCATGGGTATTGCTCACAGTAATGACAAAAACCTTGCAAAGGACGTAGCATGGGCAGTAGGCAGACAGCTTGCTCCACTTGGCTTCTCATGGATTCATTCACCTGTTTTGGACGTTAACACAAATCCAAAGAATCCTGAAATCGGTGCAAGAAGCTATGCTGAAAACCCTGATGAAGTAGCAGATTATGCAGTAGAAGCATTAAAGGGCTTTAAGGAAGCAGGCATTATCGCAACAGGTAAGCACTTCCCCGGAAGAGGCGAATCTGCAGCAGATGCTCACCACGGTCTCCCTGTAATTGATGCATCAAAGGAAACACTTTATGAAGAACATATTAAGCCATATAAGAAAATGATTGATGCAGGTCTTCCTGCTGTTATGACAGCTCATACAGCTTATCCTGCACTTGACGATTCAGGTCTTCCTGCAACACTTTCCAAGAAGATTATCACAGGTATTCTTAAAGAAGAATTAGGCTTTAAAGGTGTTGTTACAACAGATGAAATCACAATGGGCGGTATCATTTCCAAGTTTGAAGTTAAGGATGCTTGTTTAGAAGCTATCAACGCAGGCTGTGACCTTGTTCTCTTAAGAGACGAAGGCGGTCTTATTGACGAAGTTATTCCTGCACTTGTTCAGGCTGTTAAAGAAGGCAGATTAAGTGAAGAAAGACTCAACGATGCTGTTACAAGAACACTCAGCGTTAAGTATGACTACGGCTTCTTTGAAAATGAACAGATAAGAGAAGTTGCAAAAGCAAGCGAAGGTATTAACGATCCTAAGGTTCAGGAAATCGCTCTTCGTGCCGCAAAGCAGGCTATGAACGTTGTAAGAGACGAGAATAATGTCCTCCCATTAAAGGAAGGTACAAAAGCATTATTCGTTTATCAGGTTAACCCTGTTCACGAAAGAACAAATACACAGTCCTGTAATCCTGCAACTCCATGGCTTGAAATGCTTAAGTATTCAGATGATGTATACTGTGTTGAATCAAAGATGAAGTATCCTGAAGAAGACAGAAAGAGAGTATACGAAAGAATTGACGAAGCAGATGTTATTATTGTAACAAACTACTTCGACAGAAGAAATCCTGACAGCGGTAACAGCTTTGTTAAAGAGCTTCACGAAAAGACAAACAAGCCTATTATCGTTGTAACAAACTCACCTTATCAGTTCACAATTCAGGACGAATATAAAACAGTTATCTGTACCTACAGCTCATCTGTAGAAAGCTTTAAAGAGCTTGCAAACGTTATTTTCAAGGGTGATGGAAATGTCAGATAAGAAATTTTTCATAGGTGTCGATTCTGACGGAACTGCTTTCGACAGTATGACCATAAAGCATACCGATTCATTCATTCCTGCAATGTTTGAAGTATGGGGGCTTGATGATGTACGTGAAAGAGTAACCGAAATCGAACAGTATATAAATCTTTATTCAAAGGACAGAGGAATTAACCGTTTCCCCGGACTTCTTATGACTTTTGAAAAGATGATTGAAGAAGGTATTTTTGATAAGGACGTATCTGACCTTGATGCATTTGTAAAATCAGGCAGAGGCTTTTCAACAAAAGCTTTGGAAGGCTTTATCGAAGAAACCGGAAGCGACTTTTTAAAGGAAGTTTTAGAATGGAACAATCTTTCTGATAAGCTTTTTGCGGAAAACTGTAAGGATATTCAGCCATTTAACTTTGTTAAACAGTCACTTGCAAAAGCGCAGGAAAAAGCTATCATCGGCGTTATTTCCTCTGCAACCAAGGAAGGTCTTGAAACAGACTGGAAGGGCGGCGGAATAGCAGAATACGCTTCCGTTATCTTAGGTAAGGAAAACGGAAATAAGAAAGAACAGCTAAAATCCGAAGCAGACGGAAAGTACGAAAAAGAATGCATCTTAATGATTGGTGATGCTATTGGCGACCTGGAAGCTGCTAAAAGCATCGATGCACTTTTCTATCCAATAATTGCAGGCGAAGAAGAAAAATCCTGGGAAAAGTTCTATAACGAATCCCTCGATGTATTCTTCAGCGGTAAATATGCAGGCGAATACGAAAAATCATTAATCGATGCATTTTATAAGAAATTTGAATAAATTAAAGGCTAAACTTATGCCGAGTGTTCTTAAGAACACTCGGCAGTTTTATTCGCCTTACGGCGAGTGGTATTTGCTTTGCAAGTGATATTGCTTCGCAGTGGTATTGCCTTTGGCAGTTTTGGCGAATAAAATACCACTAAAACGAATGTTTTAATAACACTTTTGATTTATTAAAAATATCACTCTGTACGAAGTACAGAATATCACTTGAAAAAGTAGTGAAATTGCAGTATAATAATCGCAGAGATGATATCGATGGCAGACAGTGTATTAAGGGAGAAAGCAAAACAATTTGCAAAGGATATTGTTTTTTTATGCAGAGAAATTAAATCAAGCCATAAAGAGGCAGTACTTGTCAATCAACTGCTTCGTTCTGCAACTTCAATAGGTGCAAACCTTCACGAAGCACAATATGCACAAAGCAAAAATGATTTTATTTCAAAACTTGAAATTGCTCAAAAAGAGTGCTATGAAACAGAGTATTGGT
>JAGAJK010000002.1 GCA_017626145.1 Clostridia bacterium | reverse complement strand
TCTTAAACGTAAGGTTAGTGAGAAGCTTTCGTTAGACGAAATCTGCGGAAGATTCAGCTATTCAAAATCATTTTTATGCAAAACCTTTAAATTGCAGACAGGGGACACAATAATTGCATATTTTAACAAACTTAAAATTGATGAAGCGAAAAAACGCCTTACGGAAACGAATCAGAATATAACCGCAATTGCATATTCTTTAGGGTTTCAGGAGGTAAAGTATTTCGATTATACCTTTAAAAAGTATACGGGTGTTTCTCCTGCAGCATACCGTAAAGGGGTGAAAAACATATGATAACAACAGTACTTGGTGAAATAGATGAAAAGGATTTAGGTGTTACTTCATCACATGAGCATATATTTATCGATATGCGTAACTGTGTAGATGAGCCTGAAAATCCGCCCGAATTTTTCTACGATAAAGTAACAGCAGAAAACCGTATTGAGGTTTTAGTTGACCCATATGCAATGCTTGACAATGCTCTGCTTGATAACTTTGACGATGCAAAAGAAGAACTGATGTATTTTAAAAAACACGGAGGGCAGAGTATAATTGACTGCACTCCAGATGAAATAGGAAGAGACCCTCTTGCAATGAAAAAACTTTCGGAGCAGACGGGAGTAAATATCATTTTAGGTTGCGGTCATTATTATCATAAAGCTCATTTTGATTATGTTAAAACAGCAAGTATTTCACAGTTAGCCGATGAAATGCGTAAGGATATTTTAGTAGGTATTGGTGACACCGACATAAAAGCGGGAATAATAGGTGAAATAGGAACAAGCGCCACAATTACCGACGACAGCTTCAAGCTTTTGGTTCCCCTTATGGGAGCGGCAATTGCCGAGGTTGAATTTGAATAGAAGCAGGGGGATTAATTATGAGAATGTTATTAAAAGATGGGAAAATGAAGGTTCTTACTTTAAGCTATGATGACGGTGTTGTTCAGGATGCCCGACTTGTTGAGATTATGAGTAAGTATGGACTTAAAGGAACCTTTAATATTAACTCTGGCATGGAATTTGCCGAGGAATATATCCGCAGGATTTTTCGCAAAACTTTAAGCACGGAGGATGCGAAATCGCTTTATCTGAATTCAGGAAATGAGGTTGCAATTCATTCTCTTACGCACCCACACCTTGAAGTGCTTTCCGAGGAAGAGATAATATACGAAATAACCGAAGACAGAAGAAATATAGAAAAGGATTACGGTGTAATAGCTAAAGGTATGGCATATCCTTTCGGCACATATAATGAAACCGTAGTTGAAATTCTTAAAAGGTGCGGCATTGTATATTCAAGAACGGTAAATTCAACATACGGTTTTGAATTTCCCGAAAACTGGCTTTTACTTAATCCTACCTGCCACCATAACTGCGAAAAACTTATAGAGCTTGTCGAGAAGTTTGTTGAAACGAAGTATTCATTCCCGAAAATGTTCTATCTCTGGGGACACAGCTACGAGTTTGATGAAAATGATAACTGGGAAGTGATAGAAAAATTTGCAGAATTTGTAGGGAATCGTGACGATATATGGTATGCAACCAATATGGAAATATATGAATATGTTAAAGCATATAATAATCTTGTTGTAAGTATTGACAGAAAAATCGTACACAATTCGTCATCCGTTGACGTGTGGTTTTTGCACCAAGACAAAAAGTATTGCGCAAGATGTGGTGAAACGATATATTTATAGTAAGTCATACAGTTTAAAATAAACCTCTCAAAACGGTTTTACAGTACCGATTGAGAGGTTCGTTTTATTTATTGATTTTAACCGAGAACTTTTATAATATATGCAGCGATTGTTTTTGTATAGTCAACAAGTCTGTCACACTCTATAAATTCATTTGGCTGATGTGCACCACCTTCAACGCTGAAGTCTCTGCCTGCACCGAAACCATAAGCATTTTTGCTTCCGTACTTTAAAATAATTGAAAGGTCGGAAAGACATGAACCGCAAACCTTTATATCATTACCTGTGCTTTCTTTTCCTGCCTGAACCATAAGCTTGATGTTTTCGCTGTTGGGTTCAGCAAAGCCGTAATGGAAAAATCTTGTATATGGCTTAAATCCGTCACCGGCTAATCCCATAGGGTCAAGCTTTTTATTTATTTCTTCTTCAACTGCTTTAAATTCTGCTTCTATTTCTTCCTTTGTTTTATCTGTATAGTATGCAAATTTAAGCTCACCCACGCCCATATCTGTTCCATTATTTCCTGCACGTACTTCCTTGTATCTTAATGCAGTTTCAGGAATAATTGTTCCGTTGTAGAATCTGTTTGCTTCGAGCTCTGCTTTTCTGTTTGCGGCAAACTTTTCAATTTCGCCCATAACAACGGGAAATGCTGATGCGGTTAATTTTGCACTGTCAACTATATTTTTTGTATGGAAGAAGTAGGATGTTTCTCCACCGCCTGATGCGCAATGCCAGATTTCACCATCACGGCCGTCCATACTTACGATATTGTCGCAGGGATTCTTTAAAACTCCTGCCAAAGCACCGTGTGAGCCGCCAAGCTCTTCATCGGAGTAGGCAACAAATACAAGGTTTTTCTTTGGCGTAAAGCCAAGCTCCTTTAAAAGCTTAATTGTAAAGAGTGCTGTTGCGATTGCATATTTATCGTCGCATGCACCTCTGCCGAAGATTTTTCCGTCCTTGATTTCTCCTGATAACGGGTCAGATTCCCAGTTTTTCGGATCTCCTATTTCAACGGTATCGGTATGAGCCATAAGCATCAGCTCGTCTTTGTCTGTTTCACCCTTCCATACCGCAGAAACATTATATCTTTCTTCGAGATTCCTGCCGGGCATATAATCGGGATGTTGCTTGAAATTTTCAATATCAAGGGGCGAATAAAGCTCGCTGTCAAGACCAAGCTCACAGCAAAGGTTATGTACGTATGCTGCACATTCCTTTTCATTACCCGTTTCTCCGAAGCTTTCGGAATTTATTTTAACAAGGTCAGACAAAAGGTTAAATAATTCATCTTGTCTTTCGTCTATTAATTTACATATTTTTCCAATCATTTTTAAACCTCCGTTTGATGTGATTTATACATAAGCGTATAGTCGTGTATTTTAAAATGTTCCGTACCAATTATAACAGAAATAAGTGTACTTTGCAATACGAATTCCGGATTGAAATTAAGGATGTGTTTCAATAAACATCCAAAGCTACAAGGGTTATATAACCTCACAAATAAATAATTTTGCAGGTTATCGTTTAGTAAACTTAGTCCATATGGGAACTATAATGATGCAGGATATTATTGATATTATTCCCATTACTGACCAGGAAAGAATTGTTCCTGACCAGCCGAATTTATCGGCTAAAAGGCCGTAACCGAAGTTTGAAGCAACGGCACCGAATGAAGCGGCGGCATTTAAAATACCTGCGATACTTCCCGAACGGTTGTATTTGTTGAAAAACGACGGCACAACCACATTAATGAGCTGATTTCCGCAATACATCATCGTTGTAAAGAATATAAGCATTATAACAACTGACCAGAGGGGAATTTTGCCGATAAACAGCATTGCAATTGATGCAGGCATACAAATTATAAAGCAGGTGCAAAGTGCCGAAATAACATTTTTAAAATACTTTGGGTATATGAAGTTGGCAATAAACACACCGCTTAAGTTAATAACCATTAAAATCGTTGTCAGCGTCGTAGCAAAGCTTGGAGAAATGCCGTAGCTTTGAACCATCAAAGTAGGTGCCCATGATTTGATTCCCAGATCCAAAGCGGTACGTATAAAACCGGTTATAAGAAGAATAAGAATACCGCTGACTCTAAGGAGTTTTATGTAGCTTATTTCGGGGGCATTGTCATTTTGGTGCATTTTTGAATCGTATATATTCTTTTCAACGCTTTCGCCTGTAAGTACCTTCGATGCTTTCATTCCGGGTATAAGCCATATAATGAGCATAATGCCAAGAATTATTGCATCAATTATAAAAATATAACGCCAGCTTGCCAAATTAAGTATTATTGATGCAAAGAAATAGTTAAGCAGATTTCCGAAGCAGTATGCAAAGGCAATAATTGTCATTGCTTTGTGGCGGTGAGTGTCGAGTAAATATTCGGCTATAATTTTAATAGTGCAGGGCCATGCGGCAAACTGCAGAAGACCGCATAGAGACCATATTACAAGCATTGCAGCAAAAGAACCTGCAAAAGCCATTCCAAGAGCTGAAAGGGCGGCACTTAAAAGGGCGATGGTGAGAAACGTCATCGGTGAAGTTTTGTCAATCATTTTTGCTCCGAAAAGCTGAGCAAGTCCATACAGGAAATAAAAGCAGGCATTTATTATTCCTGCTTCTGAATTTGTGAAAATTCCATCGTGAATTATAGCCGCCATTGATGAAGAAAAGGCGGTTTTCATCATACTGAGTATTGCGTAAACAAAAAAACAAAGCCACAGCATAGTAATACTTGACTTTACTACCGACGATTGATTTTTCATATGCAGTCATCTCATTTCTTAAGTAAAAACTGTTTTTGTGTATTATACACCAAATATACCGTTTTTGCAATACCTTTAAATACATTCAGATGGTGTTAAACATTAAAATTTATGCCCTTTACTTATTTTTGGTTTTATTGTATAATTAATAGAAATTAATCAGTACGTTTCGTGTATATGAGAAAAAGAGGTAATTACATTATGAAATTTGTTTTACAGAGAGTAACTCATGCAAAGGTTGAAATAGAAGGCGTAACAAGAGGGGAGATAGACAAAGGCTATCTCTTGCTTGTGGGCGTTTCAAACGAAGATACAAAAGAGATAGCAGATAAAATGATTGAAAAGGTTGCAAGGCTTCGTATTTTCGAGGATGAAAACGGAAAAACCAACCTAAGCATTGACCAGATAGACGGTGAAATTCTTGTAGTTTCGCAGTTTACACTTTATGCAGACTGCAAAAAAGGAAACAGACCAAGCTTTGTAAACGCAGGAAACCCAATCCTTGCAAACGAGCTTTACGAATATATTTTAGAGCGTTGCAATAACCTTTTCAGAAAAACCCAATGCGGAGTTTTTGGTGCGGATATGCAGGTAACCTTAACCAACGACGGACCGTTTACCATACTGCTTGACAGTAAAGAAATTTTATAAGGCTTGTTATAAAAACAAATCAAAAGAGGCTGTGAAAAATCGTCGTCGATTTTTTTACAGCCTCTTTTGTCATATAATGGTGATTACTTCCATTGTGAATATTTTGAAAATCTGATATTATTCAGGTGAAAGCTGTGTTTCTTATTTGTATGCAAAATACACAATAAGATTCGAAAAAAATTTTTTGTTTAAGTTGCCCAAATGTGCCGATGATATCGCAAATGTGCTTGATGTTTTTGCCGATACAATATATACTTAAGGTGAAAATGAAATAATATGCCGAAATATTTTTAATTAAATTTGTCCAAATATGCCAATTGCGGATAATGACATATGGTACGTTTTTGTTAGTTTAAATAAAATTCCACGAAAGGGAAGAAAAATATGTTTATAAAACCTTTGGATGACTGTGTACGTTATACCGGTCGATGGTTTAAAACCCAGGAAGAGGCAGTAACTACCGCTCCCGGTTCATATTTTGAAATAGGGTTCAAAGGAAGCTGCTGCGTACTGAATTTTGATGTGTATATGAATTTTCAGCCTTACGGTCATATATATATTCAGCTTGACAACGGTGCAAGAACGGAAGTGGCCGTTGACAGATACATAAGGGTGCAATGTCCCGACAACGGCGAACATATATTAAAGGTTATATATAAAAGTGCTATGGAGCTGCAACCAAGGTGGTACGAGCCTCTGATAGGTAAGGTAACGTTTATGGGTGCTGAGGCAGACGGTACGGTTGCTTTGCAGGAGGACAGGACACCTGTAATTGAATTTATAGGCGATTCCATAACAGAAGGAATATGGGTAGATGAGGACAGAAAAATCTACGGCTTTCCGCAGGAGAATATGGTGTTTCAGAACGATTCTACCGCAACCTATGCATATTTAACTGCAGAAGCTTTAAAAATGCGTCCCTGGATTATAGGTTATGGGGCTGTGGGAATAACCAAATGCGGACATGGCGGAGTGCCAAGTGCCATCGAATTGTACCCTTATTGCTATAATGGAAAAAAGGCACTTATCCCAAATGCGGAAATGATAGTAATTAATTACGGAGCAAACGATATTTACGTTTCTAAAGAAGAATATATTGACGGATACAAGGCTTATCTTGACTTTATGAGAAAAATAAATCCCCATTCAAAAATTATTGTTCTTTCGCCATTTAGCGGTTACTGTGCCGAAGAGCTTGGTAAAATGGTTAATGAGTACAACAAGAAAAACAAAGACAGTGTTTACTATATAAATACCAAAGGCTGGATTTCTCCCGAACCGCTTCACCCCTCAAGGGAAGGACATAAAACGGTTTCGGAAAACCTTATACCGATACTTACAAAAATAAGAACTGATGAAATATAAAAAGAAAAGGAGAAAAATTTATGAAGCAATTATTTAAAAGCTTTGTTGTGTGTATGCTGTGCATTATGTTAGTTTTTTCTATGATTACAGCATATGCAGAAGAATTTACTGAAGTTGTTACTGATAATGAGACAGTAGATTCTGAGGTTGTAACGGAAGAAAAACCGAGAATTGTCGGTACTCCATCGGTAGAGCATAATGAAAAAACAATTCTTTACGTTGCTCCCGACGGCAATGATTCAAATCCCGGAACTTTCGATAAGCCCTTTAAGACTATTGAAAAGGCAAGGGATACAATACGTGAGCTTAAAACATCAAACGCCCTTGCAGCCGGCGGTGCTGTTGTATATTTAAGAGGGGGTAACTATCCTGTAACAAAATCAATTAAATTTAATGAGCAGGATTCAGGAACTAAAGATGCACCTATCATATACAGAAATTATCCCGGTGAAGAAGTAAGCTTTATAGGCGGTGCGGCAATTGAATGGTCAAATTTTTCAAAGCTTACCGACGAAAGTGTTCTTGAAAGAATTGTAGATGGCAGTGCAAGAAGTAAAATTTACGTTGCAGATTTATTTGCACTTGGTTTTTCCGATATTCCCGAACAGCCCTGGCCGGGTCCCTATTCATATCCCGGTGGATTCCCCGATCAGGAAATTTTAGGTGCATATCAGGAAAAACTCGGAATTTTCAAGCCTAACAGTTCAGCTCCTGCTTTAATCATAAATGATAAAGAAATGACCTTAGCAAGATATCCTAACGATAAACAGCTTACAATTACAAGAGTTGATAACGAAGGCTCAATCAGAGCACCTGAGTCTTGCTTTAAAATATCTTTTGACGATGCCAGAGTAAAGCATTGGACACAGGCAAAGGACGCAATTATTACAGGTACTCCCGAGTATTCTTGGGCTACATTGTCGGTAACAATGGGTGAGGTAGATACCGAATCTCTTGCAATTTCGTCAAAATATCCCGTATTCCACAAAGCGGTTGTTGACCAGAGAGTTCATGTTTATAATCTTCTTGAAGAAATAGATGTTCCCGGTGAATACTTCGTTGACAGAAATACAGGTAAGCTTTATATCTATCCCGAGACAACAGACGTAGAATCTGTTTATTACACGATGCTTAACCAGTATATGTTCCACATTACTTCAGCAGAGTATATCACCATAAAGGGTATCGATATGAAGTTTATGAACAGCAGTGCAGTTGTTTTAGGCGGAAATTCGAGCTATTGTAATATTATAGATTGCGAAATTACAGGCACAGGTAAAAAAGCAATTGGTATCTGGGGTGAAGATTGCAGAGAGAATAAAATTCTTGACTGTAACCTATACAACAACGATGGCGGTATAGAAATAACAGGTGGTGACAGAACAATTCTTGACTGCACCAACAACCTTGTTGAAAACTGCAGAATAGGTAAATCTGACAGAATAACCACATCGTATTCCCCCGGTGTCCGTATTACACAAACAGGTGCTGTAGTAAGACATAATGAGGTGTACGAATCCAACCACGTTATATTTATGATGAGCGGTAACCTTCACACAGTTGAATTTAACGAGCTTCATACTGCGTGTCTTGATACCGACGATATGGGGGCTATGTATTCAGGTCGTGCCCTTACTCACAGAGGTAACGTTGTAAGATACAATTATTTCCACGATATCGGTTCAACCGAGGTAAGAGGTGCACACGGTACTCACGCAATATATTACGATGATTTCTGGTCTGCGGCAAATACAGTTGGTAATGTTTTTGAGAACGTAACAGGCTTTGGTGTCGTAACTTCGGGTAGTTATAACGTAATAGATAACAACATTTTTGCAAATTGCGGAGGTTCGATGAAGCTTTACCGTTCATATGACTACGGTTTAGGCGGTGACTACGACGCAAACTTCCAGGCAGATATTGATTCTGTTCCTTATAAAAGCGAATTATGGGTTTCAAAATTCCCTGAAATAGTAAATGTTGTTTCCGAGGACGGTGTTTATGATACAAGTAACTACCTTGTTGCAACAAACAATGTTCTTTACAATTCAAAGCCACCTCAGGTGGAAGGTGCGGTTGCTAAAACTCTTACAAGCAACAATAACGTTTCCTTCCAGACAGACCCGGGATTTTATGATATTAAAAACAGGAATTATCTCTTAAATCCCGATTCTGTGGTATATGAAAAGATTCCTGAATTTGAACCTATTCCGTTTACAAGAATGGGTACATATTCCGACAGAGCCATAACAAGAGTTAAAAATGCTTATGTTTTCTGTGTAGATAGTCCTTATGTAATGGAAAAGGGCAAAGTAGTAAACAAAGAGCAGAAAGTAGCAAAAATAATTAACGGCGATATTTATGTGCCAATCCGTATGGCAGTTGATGCAATCGGTGGAACTCTTACATATGATGAAGAAACAGAAAACATCGAGATACTTGCAAATGCGAAGAAGCTTGAGTTCAGAAGCGGTTTGAATGACGGTGCAAAGCTTGGCGGTATTGAATATTCCTTTAAGAAACCTATTGTAAATGTTGATTATACAAACTATGTTTCGTTATCCGAAATTTCCGATATATTTGACGTAGGCTTGGTTTACAATGGCGATATTGCAGTTTTAAGTGCAAGAAAGGGACTCTTTAATCCTGAATCGGACAAAGAGCTTTTAAGATATATCCAGGAGCAGTTAACTGTGTATTAATACGCAATAAAGAAACTTCAAGGAGGCTTATATGAAGCTGAAAAAATTAATAGCGATACTGATAGCTTTATCAGTTATAACATCATTTACGGTTATGCCTGCAGCTGCTGCAGGGTTCGATGCTTACGCACAGATACTCGGTGGTAAAACTATAGGTGTAAATGATGCATTCAGGATTCAGTTTTTAACTGATGCAGATATTTTGTCAATGCCCGATAATGCTGTTACGGTAAGCGGTCTTACCGTAACGCAAAGCTATGATTCGGCAAGTAAAACAATTACTCTTACACCGTCCGTAGCTCTTACAAAGGGAACAAAATATACCGTTAATCTTAACATAACGGCACTGTCGGGCATAGGTATGACAGTAAAGGGAGATACTTCATTTTTTGTTATCGCAAGAGATGAGTATGTGACAGATTACAAAAAGGTAACAGACGATAATTTTGATGACGGAACTGTATGCGGCTGGGCGTCCGGTGCAGGCAAAACTACGACCTTAACACCTGTTACTTTAGATAGTGGCGAAAAGGTTTTAAAGGTTGATTTCCCTGTTATCACTCAAAATCCCACATGGGTATCAAACAACGAACAGAGTACCATCACTAAAACTATTGGAAGCGGTATTGAAGTTACCGATAATAACCTTATTAAAATTCAGACAAGAATAAAAGGCACCAACCCTGCCGACTTGTTTGCACTTAAAATAAACAGACCTGATGCAACAAGCACAGGTGTACCTCTTTATGAATCAGGGTATAACACTTATACTGTAGCACATTATTCAGCAAGCGGTATTTCAGGCGGCGCTGCAGTAGGTGATTCCAACGGTAAGGTAAATGTTTACAAGAGTTTAAGAAAAATTGATACACTCGATAACGGCAATGCATTTAGTTATGATGGAGTTGACCTTACCGGTAAATGGGTTGATTATACAATCTTAATTGATGGCAAGACAAACAAAATGAAGGTTGTTGCATCATTTGAACATAATGGCGAAATGGTTACATTAAGTGACAGTAACTTGTCATTTTTACTTGCAACGCCTGCCTATGAATACGAATATGGCACAGGAACAGACAAAAGAACCTTTAATGCCATAGAAAGAATTACTTTGGCTTCGGTAAATACAGTTGGTCCGCAAACTATTTATATTGACAGCATTTCTGTTGAAAATCTGCCAAAAGGAAATGTATCGGTATCTGTTCTTCCGAATACTGTTGAAGGAATAATTTATAAGCCTGAATTTATAGAAATCAAATTTGAAAGCGATATAAATTATACAGATGGCGGTATAATCATTTTAGATGAAAACGGACAGACGGTTACTCACCGTGGCAACTTTGACGAAAGCACAAATATATACAAGGCAGAATTTTCATCTGTTTTAGCAGGGGGAAATTACAGCGTAGTTATCAACGGCTCTGTTACTCCTGTAAACCATTTTCCCGAAGCGGATTTAAATAAGGATTTTTCGGAAAGAAATATTGCTTTTGAAGTTCACAATGCACTTCCGCCATCAGCTAAAGATGTTTATATTTCGGGCAGACTTGTACCCAACACCAGCATCGAAGCATGCTTCACTTACGTTTCGGAAGCAGATGATGAGGGCGAACATATATACGAATGGTTCTTTGCCGATTCCATTGACGGTGAGTTTTTCCCTCTTACAAACGAGGGTGGAAAATTCCTCGACCTTGATGAAAATCTTTGCTCAAAATATATAAAGGTTAAAGTTACGGCGGTATCAAATAAGGGTTTAACGGGTTATAGTGATGAATCCGACATAGTTGCCCCCGAATCGGAGCCTGTAATTAATAATATTGAATTATCTACAAAGGTTCCTTTTGCGGGAACAAATATTTCCGTTTTGTACGACTATTCTGATGAAAACGGTGATGTTGAAACATCAAGTATAATCACCTGGAGTGTTTCTGACAATGCGGGCGGACCCTGGAGCGACATTGGCGAGGGAAAAAATTTAGAAGTAAATTCTTCTATGCTCGGTAAATACATAAAATGCTCCGTTATTCCCGTAAACGATGCAGATTACAAGGAATCGGGCGGTCTTTACGAAACAGTATCGCAAAATCCCGTAGCTACTGTTGAAGACTATGTAAAAAAATCAAATCTTCTTACAAATGCCGGCTTTGAAGAGGGTATCGAACCGTATCAGTTCGGAACAACCTCGGGCTGGAAGGGTATCGAAGTATTAAGCGGTGTAGGAAGAACGGGGGTAAATGCACTTCACGTTTACCCAAGAAATGTTGTTTATGATAACTGGGGCTATCCCGTAACCTTTGAGGCAGGTAAATCTTATCTTATGGGTGCGTGGGTAAAGAGAAATAACGGAAGAGATATCAAGTCTGTATTCCCTTATTTTGCAAGCTCAGGCGTAACAAAGCTTGAAGACGAATCACAGTCGTATACAGACTTGCTTCTTGACGATAAATGGTATTTGGTTGCCGGTGCAAATACATCTGAAACAGGTGTAACGGGCAGAATGGGCCCTATATCATTCGTAAGCATAACAATCTGCGATATACTTGTTGACGATATGTATTTCGGTGAGCTTATTGTTTCGGATATCGAAACATATAACGCAGGCACAATAACGGTTCCTAAAACCGAAGCTATTTCTGTTCCTCTTACAACAGGAAAGGTTTTAAATCAGCTGGGAACACAGAACGGCTTATGGAATGAAAAGATTGAAATAAAAATTCCCGAGGTTCAGGGTATAAGTGTTGACGGAAATAACCTTGTTATCGGAACAGATGCTGTTGCAACAACCTTTAAAGCAGAAATTTCCTGTAAGCCCACATTCCCCGGGGCTCAGCAGAAGGAATTTAAAAAATTCGTTGATGTCACAGTTGAAGCACACGAGGATACAAAGCCAAGAGTTTATAACGTGGACGTTCAGGGAACCTTTGGCGTAGGAAATACTCTTACGGGAACATATTCGTATCACCAGGTAAACGGCATTGAAAGTGACAGTAAGGTTCAATGGATGTATTCTGACACCTTAAACGGCTCGTACAGTCCAATTGACGGTGCAACCTCGCTTTCATATACAATAGAAAGCAAATATGCGGATAAGTTTATCTTAATGTCTGTAACACCTGTAACAGTAAACGGTGATAAGGGTGAAGAGGTTCGTTCAAAGGTGTTTACAAAAGCAAGACAGCCAATAGCTGAAAATGTTGAATTGAGCGGAGTTTTCGGTGTAGATAAAACAATTACCGCAAGCTATGACTTTTTGGATGATAATCTTGAAGATAAGGAAGCGGTTTCGGAATATAAGTGGTATGTAGGTGACAATGAAAATGGCACATTTACCCCAATCACCGGACAGAATACTAAAACACTTGTTCTTACTGAAAGTATGACGGGTAAATACATAAAATTCGGTGTAACTCCCGTATCGGATTCAGCACCTCAGAAAGGCGAAGAGGTGCTCAGCAAAGCATATTTAGGACCTGCAGTTCCTGTTGTAACTGATGTAACCATACGTCAGGAGGGCTCAAGAATTTATGCGGATTATAAATATTCACATCCTCACGGCATAAATGAAAATAACACCAAATTCCAATGGATATTAGGCGGATTTACTGTATCTACGGATTCAAGCTATCAGATTAATTTTGCAGGTGCAGCTGCGGTTACACTTTCTGTTACTCCCGGCTGTGATGTTGAACCCAAAAAGGGTAACACGGTTTCTGTTACTGCAGTAATATATGGCACAGACGGCTTTACAGGCGGAGCTACACCGTCAGGTGGCGGTGGTGGCGGAGGAGGCGGAGCATCCTCCGGCGGTATTACCAATATAAACAATATGACCCGTCAGGAAGAGGCTACAACTCCTGCTGTACCCAAAACCGACATTGACAGTCACTGGGGAAAAGAATACATTAAGGAAATGGAAAAAAGAGGCGTTATGAGTGCCGATGAAAATGGCAACTTCGACCCCGATAAGAACGTAAACCGTCAGGAAATGCTTACATCCCTCTTTAAGGCTTTAGGTCTTGAAATGACGGAATACAAAAATGAGTTTACTGATGTAGCTGACGGCGATTTTGCAAAAATGCTCCAGACAATGGTAGATAACGGCACAATCGCTAAAGACGTAAGCTTCAGACCCAACGACACAATAAGCCGTGAAGAAATGTGTAAGATTCTTTACGTTTCACTTAAAAATGCAGGAAAGCTTGCTCAAAGTGAAGAGATGATTATAGAAAGCTTTGCAGACTTTAATGCGGTATCCGATTGGGCAAAGGTTTATGTGAATTCAATTTACACAAACAAAATAATGGTTGGTGTTTCCGACACACACTTTGACCCACAGGGAACGGTAACAAAAGCACAGGCGGCTACAATGCTTACGAGAATATTAAGTCTTACCGAAGGAGGCGAAACAAAATGAAAAAGTTAATAAGTCTTATGTTAATGCTTTCTCTTGTTTTAACCTCCTACGGTGTATATGCAAGCAAGTATCTTGATACATACAAGTATATGGATGAAGTATTTGAGTTTGACGTAGGAGAATTTGTTGAAGATTCTGCCGATGCTGCTCTTGACAATGAAGACACAAGAAGAATAGGCCTTTTATACACCTTCGGTATATGGGATGACACAGAAAAAGCACCCGATGAATTAATTACCATGACAGAATTTTCTGTAATTATGGCTAAATTAAAGGTGGGAGCAAAGAATGCCTTTGACGGTGTATACAAGCTTGAACCAAACTCAGACACAAGAAATGTAACATACCTTGATGCGTATGGTTACCTTATTGATGCGCTTGGTTATACTCACAGATTAAAGGAATACAGCGATTCCGATAAGGCGGTACTTATAGTTGCATCACAGCTTGGATTGCTTATTGAAGACGTTGAAAATCCGCAGACTTACATAAGCCGCAAGGATTTATCAAAGCTTGTTATGAAGGCTCTTGAAACAGATATGTGTATAATGGAGCATTCTGACTACGGCGGCTACAGCTACAATGTAGTTGAGGGTAAAAATCTTTTAAATACCGTGCACGAAATTTATAACGTAAGCGGTTTTGTGAACGCTATTCCCGGACTTGCGGTATTTGGCGGTACATCGGTAAGAGACGGTTTCATTCAAATCAACAGAAATAATATAAATGCTTCGGGACTTAATCTTACAGAGTATTTTGCAAATAATGTAAAAGCCTACGCAACCTATGATGATGTAACGAAGACTTACAGCATTATAAGCATCGATTATGCAGAAGAAAATGAGAAAATCGAAATAGACTTTAAGGATATAACTGCAGTTAAAAATGGCGTGGTTTATTATATAGACAGCGATGGACTAGAACAGGAAATTGATGTAAAAGGCTTTGACTATATTACCGAGAACGGTGACGGTCTTAACGATATTTCACAGATGAGCAGCTTTAAGGATAACGAAGGTAAAATCGTTATCACCTCATCAAATCCATATGACGGATTTAACGTTGCACTTATTTACAGATATACCTACTTTGTAAGCTCATACAACGATATAAGAACAAACCGTGTGGGTATAGAAAAAGGAAATAAGTATAAAGGAAACGGTTACATTCAGCTTACACCCCATAAGCCGTCAAATGTTATTATAAACGGCGAAATCTCAGATATTGAATCCTTAAAGGGCGGTATGGCAATAAGATTCTTTGAATGTGAGTCAACCAATTATACTGAATTTGTTGCAAACAGCTCTAAATTGTTCGGAAACATTATGGCTATCGATGAGGATATTGTTACGGTAGCTGATAAACCGCTTCGCATCTCAAAAGATGTATTTAAGTATCTTGCGGATGAAAATGTTCCTGCCGGTGAAAAGCCTGCAGACTTAAAGGTAGGTATTGACGGAACATTCTATGAAGTGAACGGCGTAATTGCAGGCTATTCAACATCACAGAATATGATGTGGGGTTACCTTAAGGACGTTAAAAAGGATAAAACTGCTATCGACCCTTCGTTCACTTTAAGAATTTTAGATGAGGGTGGAACCTGGAGAGATATCAGGGTTGAAAAGAACATTGAGCTTGACGGTAAAAACGGCGTAAGCAAGGATGTTGTTTTATCAACTATTGAATCAAGCTTCGGTACAGCAAACAATATTGTAGGTGAGCTTGTTCGTTTCACGGCAACAAGTGACAATGTGCTTACAGCACTTGATACGATAATAACAAGTGAATATGAAACAGATTCCATTGAAGATGTTGAATGTGTTGACCCTGATTTTAATGAATGGTTTAACTGGACCTACGAATATAATCATTACAGTCCTTACTGGATGTCAGCAGAAACTGTAGTATTCGTTATTCCCGACGATTGTAACGGTGATGAAAAAGAGATGCGTATTATAAGAAACACAGGACTTCCCACCGGTTGGAGAGAACACGAAAGAGTTCCCTGCAGATTCTACACACCCGATGAATACAAACGTCTTGCGGCAATTATATGTAAAATCAACCCCGACGATATATTAGGCGGTGTTTCGGCAGGTGAAAACTATTATGTTGAAAGCGTAAGACGTGCTGTTATTGATGCTGATAAGCAGATTTACGGCTACAGAATATACGGTAAGCAATTTTCACCTGTACTGTCTGTCGGAGCAAGTTCTCTTGTTCAGAAGGTCTTCTATGTTACGGAAGATGTTCTGGATAAAAACAATGTTCCCGAAGGGAATGCGGCATATAGCTATGACCTGAAAATTGAGCCCGGTGACTTAATAACTGTTTCGGGTTCAGGCGGTAACCTTGAATCGTGGACAATGATTCTTAAAGGCGGTGTTGTTCCTGATGTTACACCTGATAATGATGAAATAAGTGACCTCATTGAGGAAGGTGACATTAACAGCACAACAAGAGCAACAGGTATTCTTGTTAAGGTAAATACAGCAGAGGATATGGTTATTGTAAATGTTGACGGTGAAGAAAAGGTTTTAAGAATTATGTGTAAAGCTATAATCGATCCTGTTAACAACAGAATTACTAATGTTACTGCCAACGATTTCCATCCGGGAGAAAAGGTTTACTATCGTGGTTATGTAGGTAGAGCGTTTTTTATAATAAAAAATGAATAAAAAAACAGCGTGCCGTATTTTTCGGCACGCTAAACGTGATAATTCAGTTTTCTGACTTAAAATGCAGAAACTTAACAACGGAGGATTAAAATGAAGGATGTAATTTTAAGAAACTCTCTTGCAGAACAGCATATATGTGCGGCAAAAAAGACATTCAGACCAGGTGTTGTTTACGCAAAATCCGATTCTGTATCTAAATTTATGATTGGGCATATAAGCGATATGCACAGCGATAATATCCGCTTTAACAATGCAATTGATTTGTTTATGTATTACAAGCCTGATTGTGTTGTGCATACCGGTGATGTGTGCTACTGGAATATGATTGAAGATTTTAAGTATTTACCAACTACCTTCAGTCAGCTTCCCATACCTGCATATACTTGTATAGGCAATCACGATACCTTTACCGATGCACCGGGAACAATACTTAAAAAGCACGAAAGCGGAGTGCTTTTAAGAAATGAAAACGGGCCTGCACTTCCAAATGAATATCTTCATCAGGTGTTTATTGATGAAATGAAAAATGTTAAAGGTGACGAAGATAAACAAGGTTATTTTTACGTTGATTTCAAAGAGCAAGGCATTCGTATTATCTGTTTAAACGATTATCAGTATTACCACGAAGATACTAAAATCAGGGATAAATATGCAATCCTTGAAAGTCAGATTAACTGGCTTATCGCCCTTTTGAAGGATGCATCGGAACAGAATTTGGGTGTTATTATTGCAGATCACGAAGGACCGGGACCGATAAAAATGGGGGAAAATCCTTTCTGTCAGAGAGGATTTGTATACGCATGGAGCCCTCCTCCTAAAAAGGAAGATGAGAATCCACAGATAATTGCGGATATAGTTGATGCTTTCAAGCACGCAAAATCCCTTAAAAAAGAGTATTTCTATAAGGCTTCTGAACAGAGGGTGAAGATAAACTGCACATTTGAAAAAGAGGGCGACTTTATTTGCTATATGAGTGGTCATTATCATGCAGATTTTGTTGGCTACCTTGAAAAGTACCCTGACCAGCTTTCTCTGCAGATGCCTGCTTCCTGCTGTGACCTGCCGCATTATTTTAATGCGGTGGGAGAAACGGATTCTGATTTACCGAGAATTCCCGGAACAATAAGCGAAGACTGCATAAATTTTTACGTTATAGACAAAGAAAAAAGAGAAATTTCAATTATTCGTGCAGGTGCCTGCATTAATGATGAATTTAAACAGAGGATGGCAACAAAGCTGCTTTATTAACAAAGGAGATAAAGGTTATGGATAAAAGAATAGGTGCTCAGTTTTATACCGTAAGAGATTTCTGTCAGACTGCTGAGGATTTAGATGCAACATTCGAAAAGGTAAGCAGTATGGGCTACAAGGTAGCACAGATGTCTGGAATCGGTTCGATACCTGCTGAAGAAATCAAAAAATCAGCCGACAAGTACAACGTGGAAATATGCTGTACTCATCGTGGATTTGACGAATTTTTGCCTGAAAACATAGAAAAAACCATTGAGTTTCACAAAACTATCGGTTGCAGAATCGCCGGAATCGGCGGACTGCCGATGGAATACAGAGGTGATGTGGAGTCAATCAGAAAGTTTATTAAACAGGCAAACAAGGCTGCAGAAACTTTAAAGGAAAACGGGCTTACCTTCGGCTATCACAATCATTGCTTTGAATTTATTAAATTCGACGGCAAGTATATGATGGACTATATCTTAGAAGAAACAAACCCCGAAGCTTTTAAATTTATTCTTGATACATACTGGCTCGCTTATGCAGGTATATCCGTTGTTGATTTTATGGATAAGGTATCGGACAGAATTGCAATACTGCACTATAAGGACCTTGCTATTGAAAACGGATACGATATAATTATGGCGGAAATAGGAAGCGGAAATCTTGACTGGGATAAAATTATTGCAAAATCCTTTGAAACATCTGCGGAATTTGCAGTTGTTGAGCAGGATACCTGTAAAGGCAATCCTTTTGACAGCCTGAAAATCAGCTACGACTATCTTGCAAAGAAAGGCTTTTGCTGATATACTTTAGGTGCATATTAGAATAATGTAATATAGCTTTATACAAGATAGGATGTTATTATGGGAATATTACACGAGCAAACAATGCTTAAAATGGTTTTTACTCCTGAATTTATGTGCACAAAACATATATCATGTTTTTTTCACTGGCACGAGAATGCTGAATTTCTGTATATAATAAAAGAAGGTTTTAAGATAATTATTGACGGTGTGCTTTACGAGCCTCGGAAAGGCGACTTTATATTTATCCGTGAATACTCTGCTCATTGTTTTTTGTGCGAAAATGATGATGCTTATATGAATCTCGGTCAGGTTTCACCTAAGGTTCTGATGAGCGGACATACAGAAATCAAACCTATAAAGCCATATATTACGGCAGATGAAATTAATGAGGACCCTGTTTTTGAACAACGCTTCAGCGGTATTATGAAAGCAATGGAAACCGTTGGACGGGTAAACGGAGATGAAAATAATTTATTTGCAAAAAGTCTTTTCTCTGCTCTGTATTTCCTTTTTATGGAAAAGTTTCCCGATGCAAAGCAAAGTGATAATTTCAAAAGAGAAAGAAAAGAATTTTACCGTATAATGAGGCACATTCAGGAAAATGTAACACAGAATATAACGATTATAAATATTGCCGAAGCATTGGATATGGACAGAAAACGTGTATCAAGAATTTTTCTGAAGTATGCAGGTATGAGTTTAAATGAATATATTAATAACCTGCGTGTTCAGAGTGTAAATGAGTTGCTTGATGCAGGATATTCGGTAACCGATGCGGCTATGGAAAGCGGTTTTCAGTCAATGCGGGCATTTAACAGTATTTACAAAAAGATAACAAGCAAGACCCCGACGCAGTATCTTAAAGGACTGTCTTCGTCAAAATAAAACAAGGAAAGGTCTTGTGAATAATTAAGTGATGAAAGGTAGTAATATTTATGAAATATGTAGATTTTTTCGGACATAAAGTATCAAAGCTTATTGTAGGCGACAATCCTTTTAACGGTCACTCATATATTACAGATACCGTTGCAGGAAAAGAAATGAGTGAATTTTACACAGAAGATAAAATACTTGAAGCAATGCATAAAATGGAAGAGTTGGGAGTAAATACAATGCTTCCGCTGGCAGACCCTTATATAATAAGAATTCTTCAGCATTACAGAAGCAACGGCGGTAAAATGAATTTCATTTTTCAGCCGTATATGCCATTAAATCAGGATGTAAGTATGATTCAGATGGCAACTGTTGAACCAATAGGTATTTACCATCAGGGAACTACTACCGATTATAACTTTGAAACAGGAAAGAAAGAACTTACAATTGAGCTTATAAAAAAATATAAAAGTATGGGTATACCTGTAGGTGTTGCCACTCACCGTTCAGATGTAATCGAAGCATCGGAACGAGAAGACTGGGGTGCTGATTTTTACTTAAGATGTATGTATAATGCGCGCCGTAACCGTGAAGGTGTTGAAAGCGGATTTTTAACAGGTAAAACAAAGCAGGGGCTTATTTTCAGACCGGATGACCGTGCAGAGGTTTTAAATGACCTTCAGGGAATTGAAAAGCCAATCATTGCATATAAGCTTTTTGCAGGCGGTCAGATGCTTGTAAACAAAACTCCCGAAGAAAAGAGAGCGGCAATCAAAGATGCGTATAACACAGTCTTTACAGCATTAAAGCCTAACGATTTTGGTGCTATCGGAGTGTTCCAGAAATACGAAGACCAGCTGACAGAAAATATAAGCATTTTTAATGAATGGGCAGAAGAAAACGAAGCTTGAATTTAAGAGGTGGATTAAATGCTGAACATAGGTATTATAGGAGCAGGAGCTATTTCTGTCAATCATCTGGAAGGGTATGCTAAGCTTGATGAATGCAGAGTAGTTGCAATTGCTGATACAAATATAAATCTCGCAAAAGAACGCGCAGAGAAATACGGCGTTGGAGAAGTTTATTCAGATTATAAAGAATTGCTTGCAGACAGCAAAATAGATGCTGTCAGTATATCAACTCCTACATTTACTCATACAGATATTGTTATCGATGCATTAAAAAGCGGCAAGAATGTTCTTTGTGAAAAACCGCCTGCACTTAATTCTGATGATGTAAGAAAGTGTATTAAAACAGCAGAGGAAAATAAAAAGCTTCTTATGTACGGCTTTGTCTGCCGTTTCAGGAATCATTCTCAGTATGCAAAAAAGTATATAAGTGATGGGAAAATGGGTAAATTTGTATGTGCTCAGGCAAACCGTGTTACCCGTTGCAGCGATTTTTCAGGCTGGCTTTCCGATAAGGAAAAGGCAGGCGGATTTTTGTTGGACGGAGGAATACACGAGCTTGATTTAGCCCTTTATCTTATGGGTTATCCGAAACCCGTAACCGTTTTAGGCTTTACAAGTAATATAAATTCCGATTTACCCTCGAAAGTTCAAAGCGGGATCGGAAGATATAAATCTATGGATACTGTTAGCTATAAAAGAACAATTGAAAGCTTTGCAGGTGCAAGTGTTCTCCTTGATAACGGTGCATACATAAACATAAAGACAGGGTCTTCGCTACTTTCGGTTGAGACACTTGTTGGTATTGAAATTATCGGTGAAAGTGCAGGCTTTATAATGCAGCCCTTTGTTAAAGGTAATGAGCTTAAAATTCTTGAGCTTACAGAGGATAACTATTTTAACGAAGCTACACCTTTAGTTGATGAAAACAATCCCTTTGATGCAGAAATTAAGCATTTCGTTGATTGCTGTTTAAACAAAACGGAATGTATCTGCAAGCCTTATGAGGCGGTAACTTTGCTTGAAATTATAAATGCAGTATATCAGTCGGCAGAAACAGGAAAAGCCGTTGAATTTAATTAAAACACTTTTAAGTGAATAACCCAACAGTCATAACCACCGGACGAACCGGTGGTTATGACTGTATAAAAGTCGAAAGAGAAACACGGTTGAAATGTTTTTAAGCGGACTAAAAAGGAAAAAACTTCCGTGATGTTTATTGAGTACTTGAATTTGATTTTCGGTTGTGATATAATACAACCGATGTATGAAGTATCAGACTGTTTTCTATTGTTGCAGAAATTGAGGTGTAAATAAAATGAATAATGTATTAAAAATGCATCCTACTGTTTGCGTTGTAGGTAAAACCTATCAGATTAAGGTTGTAACCTGGTGCGATTCTTTTGTAAGCATCAAAGTTGGAGATAAAGTATATTACAATCACAGCAACGGTATAAAAATAGCAAAAGCAGGTGTTCAGAGCTTTACAATACCACAGGAAAAGCTGAATAGAGAAAAAGAATATACCGTTATTGCACAGCCTGTAATTGACCGTTGTCCTTACTTTCCGAGAACAGGGGAGACCGTTGAAACAAAATATAATTTCAAACCCCTTGAAAAAACAGAGGATATAAATATATATCATTTAGCAGATGTTCACGGATGGAAAGACCACTCTGTTGCAGCAGCAAAGTTTTTTGACGAAGAAACAGATTTACTTATCTTAAACGGCGATATTGTAAGCTATTCAAATACAATTAACGATATGCTTCTTTGCTATGAAATAGCATCCGACATAACAGAAGGAACAATTCCCTGCATAATCTCAAGAGGTAACCACGATTTAAGAGGCTACGGTGCAGAGGATTTAGCAAAATATATGCCGGGAGATAACGGAAAATCTTATTATACCTTTAGAGTAGGTTGTATCTGGGGAATACTTGTGGATACAGGAGAAGATAAAGCCGACAGCTCAGAAGAATACGGTGGTAGCATCTGTTGTCACGAATTTCGTTTAGAGCAGGAAGAAATGATTAAAAAGGTAATAGAAAACGCTCAAAACGAGTACGAGGAAGAGGATGTTAAATACAGACTTGTAATATCTCACGTACCCTTTACCTTTAAAAGAAACGGCAAATTCGACATAGAAAGAGATATCTATACAAACTGGTCAAAATTATTAAAGGATAACGTAAAACCAAGCTTTATGCTTTGTGGTCATACTCACGATTTCTGCATAAGTGAAAACGGCAGTGAATATGACGACCTCGGTCAACCCTGCACAATAATAGTCGGCTCCGACGTAAATTCCGATACATCTGATTTAACAAAC